>JBEKVS010000097.1:0-31916 GCA_049513795.1 Occallatibacter sp.
GGCTGGGGCCAGGCCAAACAATATTCCCGCCAAAAGTGAAACGAGAAAAGCGAAGCCGAGAAGACGCGCATCGAGGCCGACGGTGTCGAGCCGAGGAATATCGGCAGGCATGATGCGCGCAAGGAACCGAAACGAAAATAACGCCAGAGCCAACCCCAGACCTCCACCCAGCAGGCCCAAAATCAGGCTTTCGATGAGCAGCTGACACGCAACTCGCCAGCGACTGGCGCCAAGAGCGATGCGTACCGCCATCTCCCTGCGCCGCCCGGTTGCACGCGTCAATAGGAGGTTTGCAATGTTGGCGCAGACGATGAGAAGCACGCATCCTACGCATCCGAGAAGAACCAGCAGCGGCGTGCGGACATCTCCGGTGAGGAGTGCGAGCAGCGGATCGAGGCGTATGGTGCGCGGCTTGTTTTCCGGATGCTCCTTATTCAGCGCGGCGGCAATGGCCGCCAATTCGGCTTGCGCCTGTTGGATGGGAACGCCTGGCTTCAGAAGAGCAACGACGTCGAGATAGTGCGCTCCCCGCTGCGCGGTCATCGCATTCGCGCCGCCTCGGCCATCGATGGCGAGTGTGGTCCACAAGTCGATCGGCTCCGCCTGAATGGGAAACTGAAACCTCTGCGGCATCACCCCGACAACTGTGTATCGCTGATCGCCGAGTTGAAGAGCGCGGCCAAGCACCGACGGGTCCGAAGCAAACTGCCGCTGCCATAAACCGTAGCTCAAAATGACGGCGTCGGCGCCGCCAGCCGCGGCAGGGTTGTCTTCATCCGGAAGGAAACTGCGTCCAAGCGCAGGCGCTACACCCAGCAGAGAAAACAACTGCGCCGAGACGCTGGCCCCCTGTAAATGCTCGGGCTCCTGCTGGCCGATCAAGGTAAAGTCGCCGGTGCGGAAGGCAGCCATGCCGTCAACGACATGATTCCGTGCACGCCAGTCAACAAAGTCAAGGTAGGACGCAACACCCCCGTGGCCGGTTGCGGCAATCATGGATTCAACACTCACCAGGCGATCGGCGGTGGGAAAAGGTAGCGGCTTCAGCATCACAGCATCAATCACGCTGAACAGGGCTGTGGTTGCTCCGATGCCCAACGCCAGCGTGAGTAGCGCTGTGAACGTGAAGCCGGGTGACTTGCGCAGTTGACGGAATGCATAGCGAATATCGCGCCCCAGGCTGTCGAGCGTCAACGCTGCATCGGCAGCCGTTGCGCGCTCTTTCATCGCAGTGGGATTGCCGAATCGAATCATCGCATCGCGACGAGCTTCATCCGGCGCCATGCCGGCGGCGAGGTTGTCTTCGACGCGCATCTCGATGTGCGCGCGGATTTCAGATTCGATCTCCCGATCTACACGGGAGCGCAAGAACAGATTCCTGAAACGCCCGAATCGCGACATCCCCTCACCTCACGCGTAGCGCATCATGGCGCGGACGCCCTTTACCAGGTGCTCAAAGTTCTCTTCGGCTTCGTGCAGTTTTTTCCTGCCGGCGGCGCTCAGCTTGTAGTATTTTGCTTTCCGGTTGGTCTCGGTGTGCGCCCATTCCGCCACAATCCAGCCGCTCTGCTCCATGCGGTGCAGCGCCGGGTAGAGCGATCCTTCCTCGACGCGCAGCAGTTCATCGGAGGCTCGCTGGATGTGGAGCACGATTCCGTATCCGTGCAGAGACCCCATTTGAGCCAGCGTTTTCAATACCAGCAGATCCAAAGTGCCTTGCAGATCGTTCTTGGGCAATGGAGTCGACCCCTAGATAACTTAGTACATATGAATCTATCCCTAGATAGTTAGGTGTGTCAAGGTGAACCTTCGCTGGAGCATCCCCAGGAGGTAGCTTTTGCGGTCCAGGCCGGGGTTTCAGCCCCGGCTCCGTGAGAGCGCGAATCGCCCTTCATACATTCGGCAGCAATATGGACCGATTGTGAGCCGCGCATTTTTGAGGAAGGGGCTAATTGGGAGCAATGGCCTCATGGCGCCGAAATCATGGGACCGCTTTAGTCGGCCAGCTTGAAGATGCGAATCTGAACAAGCTTGGCGATGGTGAGATTCTTCAGGTTTCGGGCTTGCATGCGACGAATGAAGTCTGGAGTGATCTTGAAGATCCGGATCTGGATCAATTCGTCGAGCGTGGGCTGATAGCCGAGAGCACGGATCTCGCGCACCTCCGCGGGGTCAACGCCCTGGACGCGAAGCGCGATCAGCTTTTCCGCGGACGGCAATTCATAGCCGAGCGCCGTGATGGCGTGGACATAGGCCTCATCGACGTTGAAGATGCGCAGTGCAATGAGATTATCGGTGGTGATGCCGGGAATGCCTAACTGTTGGAGCGACCGTGCCCATGCGCTTTCGACATTGACAAAGGCATATGTCTGCAGCTTTTCAGAATCGAGGCCGGAGAAGCCCATCCCCTCCATCCGAGCGGCAAAGGCCGCATCGGGCGTGAAGGTCGAATCACCGCTGAGTTCGCCCTCGTGGACCGTACCCGCGCAGGTGAACGTGCCTGCCTCTGCATGGAGAGCGGCGGTCAGTTGCGAGCCCTCCTGCGCCAGGTCGGCGATTGTGACGCCGGTGAGACGATTGAACATGTCGTTGCTGAAGCTCGAGCCGCAATGGTCGTCGTCGCACAGGTCTCTGTCCACGCGCAAACGCAACTTGCCTGGATGCTCACTGGCGCTGATCGTGCACTTTGCGCGCAGAGGCTGAAGAGACGCCGCCGCGTGAAGCGCGAGAGATGCGGCCGTGAGGACGGCTGATGTGGCAAAAACCCTAAGCAGGTTCATGGAAGCTCCTGATCTGATCGATCCTGATCTGAGAAATGGGCACAACTTCTCCCGGCGCCGCAGCAAGCGGGCATCTTCTCGCGGAAGAGGTGCTCCTGGCTGCGGGGCGGGCGGTTGATCGGTTGGGGCTGATTTACGGCTTTACGGATTCGTCGTCGAAGATGCCGGAGATGCGCAGTTTCACGAGCTTTTCCAGTGAGAGGTCGTTGAAACCGTGCTTCTTCACCATGGCGATGAATTCCCCATTAATGCGGAAGATCCGCGTCTTGATAAGGTCTTCCACCGTGGCGTCAGGAAATTGCTGTTTTATGCCGCGAGCGTATTCTGGCGTGACATCCTGCACGCGGAGGTTGACAAGCTGTTTCGAAGTCAGGTGGTCGAAGCCGGCCGCTTTCATCCCCGCGACAAACTCTGGCGTGACCTGAAAGATGCGGAATGAGATCGCATCGTGCAGGCTCTCGACTTCAAGGCCCTGTTGTTTGAATTGAGTGATGACCTCCGGAGTGACCCCCTGTATCTTGCAGGAAATCAGGTCATCAGCGCTGGGCTTCCCGAAGCCCACCTCCGCCATGGCCTTGGCGTACTCCGCCGTGACACCTTGGACCTTCATGGCAATGAGCTTGTCCAGATCGACATCGTAGCCGGCATCTTTCATGGCATCGATGTAGTTTGTTTTCGGCTCCGAGCTCTCGGCCGGCTTGTCCTGAGGCGTGGCTGCAGCGGCCTGGAGCAGCGGGCTGACTTTGCGGCCTGCCGGAACTTTGATCGCCGGGTGAATTGCAGGGTTTATGACGGCAAAGCTGGGCGCGGTTGATGGGTGGATATGGATGGCAGGAGTGGATATAGCGGGCCGGAGCGGTCCGAGGCTGGCGAGCATCTGCGGAACCATCAAAAGAAGAACGAAGAGGCCGGAGCAGGCAGCAACGAGAGAGAACGGCCGGACGGAAGAGATGCCGACTTTGGCAGCGGGCTCGCCGAGGATGCGGGCGATGCGGCAGCGCAGCGTTTGTGGAGACTGATGGCCGTCGAGAGCCATGGCCAGCCGCCATTGCTGCGAGCGCTGCTCCTCAAGCCGTAAGAGCGCTTCGGCATACGCCACTGGGTTGGGGCAAACCAGGAGCGCGAGATCGTCGCAGCAGAGTTCGCGCTCGCTGCGAATGCGCGCGTTGATCCACCACACGGCGGGATGAAAGAAGAACAGGGTCTCCGCCAAAGTCTGGACGAGATTCCAAAAGAAGTCGGCGCGGCGGACGTGGGCCAGCTCGTGCGCCAGCACAACTTCAAGCTCGTCGGGCCCGAGCGAAGTAATGGCGGAAAGCGGTAACAGAACCATGGCGCGCAATGCGCCGACCGTGAGCGGGCCAGCAATCGCGTTGGATACCCGCAGCACCACGGATCGGCGCAGGCCCAGCACGCTGGCAATGCGCGCGAAGCTGGCCTGGACGACGGCCGGCGCCTCTGTGGTTGATGCGCGGCGAAGGCGCTGAATCAGCCACCATCCGCCCAGGCTGCGCAGCGACAACGCGATGACGCCGAGGACCCACATGCCGTCGATCCACGGCAACGCTGCGGCAATCGGAAAGCTCGGCCCGGCCGGCTCCGCGGCCGTGCGAACGTAGGCTGGTGCGCTGAGGACTTCCAGCGTTGTGTGCGGGACGCTGTTCAAGTCGGCAGCTATTGAATGCGCAGGCGCAGAGGAGCGGGCAGTCAGCTCCCATGCAAACGTGCCCAGCGACGCAACAAGCATCAGCAGCAGCGCGGCGAGGGAAACGACATAGCGCGTGTTGCTTGAGCGGTGGGCAATCGCCGCGCTGAGAAGACGATAGGACGCAGCGACGACAGCGGCCTGCCAGCAGAAATGAATAAGCGTCCAGGCGATGGCTTGGAGGGTGTGGGTCATGGCCGATCCTTCCTGTGGGTTTCGGTGAGCCTCTCGGTTCGAGTGAGAGGAGCCTGGTTCAGAGGAGCCTGGTTGAGCCGGTTGTGTTCAATCAGGGCGCGAATTTCATTGAGTTCCCCGGCGGTTGCAGGCTCCATGGCCAGCGCGTGCAATGCCAGCTGGGCGGCCGATCCTGAGAAAAGGCGGATGCTGAGATCTTTAAGAATCTTGCTTTGCATCGCGTCCTGGCTGATGGTCGTTCGATACAAATGAGCGCGGCTGGACTCGTCGCGCATCACGAGGCCCTTCACGGTCATGATCTGGAGCATTTTGAGGACCGTGGTGTAACCCGAAGGCCGCTCCAGGTTGAGCGAGTCGTAAATATCGCGCACCGTTGCCGGTTCTTTCTCCCACAAAATCCGCAGCAGCTCGAGTTCGGCTTCCGTTGGACGGGGGATGGTTTTGCCGGGGTTCTTCATCATGTTTGAGACGTTATACGAAGCATTTCGTATTTGTCAACGAAATTCTTCGTAGGTAGTCAGAATTTCTTTTCCGGCCTGCTGCTCCCCCCTCGATTCCAGGTAATGAAACCCTCCTGCACGAGCCGCAAGTCAATCCGCGTGTAGGATGGTCGCAGTGGCCGCCGCAGAAGCCGCGCGGGAATGAGGAGAAAGCCATGATCGTCATCAACGACGAATTTGTAACACTCGATACGCCTGACGGGCCGATGCGCACCCACATCGTCCGCCCCGCCGCTCCCGGACGCTATCCCGGCATGGTTTTCTACTCCGAGATCTTCCAGATCACAGCGCCCATTCGGCGCACCGCTGCGTTTTTCGCCGGGCATGGCTACGTCGTCGCCATGCCAGAGATCTATCACGAATTCGAGCCTGCCGGCACGGTGTTCGCCTATGACCAGGCCGGCTCAGACCGGGGCAACGCGCTCAAGACCACGAAGACGCTGGCCAGCTATGACGCCGACGCGCGCGCTGTGCTCGACCACCTTGCCGCACGGGCCGACTGCACGGGTAAGCTTGGCGCGCTCGGCATCTGCATCGGAGGGCACCTCGCCTTCCGCGCCGCTATGAATAGCGATGTTCTCGGCGCTGCCTGTTTCTATGCCACAGACATCCACAAAGGCGGCCTTGGCGAGGGAATGAAGGACGACTCGCTGGAGCGGGCCCGAGACATCCACGGCGAACTGCTGATGATCTGGGGACGGCAAGACCCGCACATTCCGCTCGAAGGCCGCATGAAGGTGCTGGCGCGGCTCAACGAACTCGGCCTTAGGCTGAGTTGGATCGAAGTAAACGGCGCGCATGCTTTCATGCGCGATGAAGGCCCACGCTACGATCCGGAATTGGCCTATAACTTATATGGCGCCGTGCTTGCATTCTTTAATCGGAGACTCGCCGAGGGCGATCTGCCTGTTGCAGCGGCTGGCTCTGCGGAGACGCGCCATTAATCTGGTGTGTTGATCGCGCTTCGGAAGGAGAGGCCTCAAAGAATCGCGGCAGATCGCGAAACGGTTCTTAATGTGCGAAAAGGCCGAGTGGAATCGCCTCGCCCATGGCACGATAACCGGCCGGCGAGGGATGTAGATGGTCTCCGCAATCGAAGGCGGGGAGCAGATGGTCGGGATGCTGAGGGTCGCGTACAACGGAATCGAAGTCGATTACCGCGTCAAAGTGGCCGGCGCTGCGAATCCACGCGTTCACGGCCAGCCGGTCATCCTCACTCAGTGCGCCCGGATGGTAGTAATCCGACCCGGCATACGGCGTGATTGTCGCGCCGTAAACACGCAGCCCATGCGCATGTGCACGGAAAACGATCTGCTCATACGCAGAGAGGGCGCGCTGCACCAGCGCCGCGTGGTCTGCCGGTGTCACCTCGCCATTGCGGGCCAGACCACCTAGATCGTTCACACCTTCAAACACAATGACCCAGCGCACGCCTGCCGGCGCAAGCACATCGCGATCGAAGCGCGCCAGTGAGTTGGGACCAAGTCCATCGGTCAGCAGATGATTTCCGCCGATTCCCTGATTCGAGACACCAATACTTTGTGTGGCCGGCGATGCCTGGAGCCGTTGCGCCAACACATCGGTCCAGCGATCGTTTCCATTGGTGGTCGCTCCGTGGCCATCGGTAGTCGAGTCTCCCAGCGCGACGACGGAAGCCGCGCCGGCGGGCGCAAGCACATCGATCTCCGAAACCTGATACCAGTGGTCGACATGCTTTGCGTCAAGCAGATTGGCTGCGGCAACGAAATCCCCATGCACGAAATAAGATGTGGCGCGCGAGCCCGGATGTCCAGTCTGCCTCGCAGGTGGCGAATCGAGATGGAAGGTCACGGCGAGGTCGGAGAGCGCGGTTACCGGGTAATCCGATGCATCCGATACGAACTCGGCTCCGGGCGGAACCGTCACTTCAGCGCTGCCCGCAAAAGTCAGCGCCTTGTCCGTGGCGGGATCGATGGACGATGACGATGGCGAAATCGGCCTCGCAATGTGGACCGAGGTAAAGTGGAGCGCCTCGGTCCCAAAGGCACTCGATACGTGAACGCGCACTGCCGAGCCGGCCACCGAGAGATGAAAGACTTGGCGCACTGTTGCATCGCGCAGATCGTCGCTGGCCATTGCGTTTTGCGGCTCAGGAATTTGCTGCGATGCACCCCAGGTGGCGACCCACACTTGTGGCCTTACCTGCGCACCGGATTGCGCCACCAGGCAGGCAATCGCCAGGAGAGTTGCGAAAATTGCGCGAATTTTGAGTGCCAGCTTCATGCGCCAAGGTTTATGATGATCGCCCTAAGTAAATCGCTTTTTGAGACGCTGCAAGAATACCATTCCCGGAGGATGCCGTGCATCTGTTCTTGAAGTCCATTGCTGTCTCGCTCCTAAGTTTCTGCTCAGCTGCCGTAGTGGGACAGAGTTCTGCGAGTTCCTCTGGTGCACCGCCTCCGGTCGCGTTCACGACAGACCAGGACCGCCAGAACATGATGGACCAGCTAGGCATCAAAGCGCTGCGTCCGGGCCCGAGCGGAAATGAAAAGGCGCCCAACCACGCCAACATGGACGAGTCGAAGGCCAATCCCTATCCCAATCTTCCCGACCCGCTCACCCTCAACAACGGCGAGAAGGTTACGACGCCGCAGGTGTGGTGGGACAAGCGCCGCCCGGAGATTATCGAGGGGTACGAAAAAAATGTTTACGGCCGCATCCCGAATGATGTGCCGAAGGTGACGTGGAGCGTGACGGCCGTCGACCACGAGATGATCGGATTCAGCCGCGTCACCGCGAAAGACCTCATCGGTCAGGTGGATAACTCTTCGTATCCGGCGATCAATGTCAAGATTCACATGACACTGGTAACGCCGGCTAATGCGAGCGGGCCGGTTCCTGTGCTGATCATGTTCGGCCGCGCCGGCTTCCCTGCCCCCAATGAGCCCGCGGGTGAGGACCTGGACCGCATCAACGCGGCGATGAAGGCGATACTTGTGCAACAGGATCCATCGCTCAAAGAAGTCTTCGCCAACCATCCGGCATGGGAGCCGATGAAGCAGACGCCCTTCCAATTTCCGCAGATGAATGCCGACGGCGACCCGCCCAACACCTGGCAGTTGATCGCTGCCGGCTGGGGATTCGCCATGCTTGACCCGGCCAGCGTTCAAGCCGACGATGGCGCCGGGATCACGCGGGGCATTATTGGCCTGGTGAACAAGGGGCAGCCGCGCAAGCCTGAAGATTGGGGCGCGCTGCGCGCCTGGGGCTGGGGCGCAAGCCGCGCTCTCGATTACTTCGAGACAGACTCGTCTGTCGACGCCAAACATGTCGGCATTGAAGGCGTTTCGCGCTACGGCAAAGCTGCCTTGGTCACCATGGCCTTCGATCAACGATTTGCCATGGTTCTTGTCGGGTCCTCAGGCAAAGGCGGCGCCACGCTCTTGCGCCGCAACTACGGTGAGGCGGTCGAGAGCCTGGCCGGGGGCGGGTATTACTGGATGGCCGGTAACTTCATGAAATACGGCGCGGCCGAAGCAACATTTGGAAGCATGAATCCGGGAGACATCCCCGTCGATTCGAATGAGCTGATTGCCCTGTGCGCGCCCCGGCTCACGTTCGTCAGCTACGGCGTTCCGGAGAAGGGCGACGCCCACTGGCTCGACCACCAGGGAAGCTTCATGGCGACGACTGATGCAAGCCGTGTGTTCACGCTGCTGGGGGCAAAAGGCCTCGATATCGATGGGGATTACCACACGGCGAAGATGCCTCCCGTGAACGAGGGCCACTTATCAGGCGAGCTTGCCTGGCGGCAACATGATGGCGGCCATACCGACGCACCGAACATGAAGTATTTCATCGAATGGGCGGACAAGTTTATAGGTCACAAGCCTCCGCAATAGGGAGGGAAGATCACTTCAACGTCCCTCAAGCTGTTATGGAATCGCGGAGTTATGAATGGATCGGGACGAGTCGGGAGTTATTCCCTATCGAGAAAATCGACGGGCTTACCCATGGGGCGGTGAATTCTTATTGGGGCTCCAGTTAATGACGTGATAAGTCGCCGGTGTCGTTCCGATATTGCGGAAGCCGTGCAGGCTATTGGACGCGTTGAAGACTACAGAACCGGGGCCGACCTTGACCCATTTACCGTCCGATAAAGTCTCGCACTGGCCCTCGCGGATGATGATCAGCTCTTCATTCACATGGCGGTGCGGCGGGTGCGATTCGAGGCCCGGGTTCAGCGTGGTCACGTGCATCTCCAGTTGGTCAAGCGTCGCCGTGGGGCCTTTGCAGAGGGACCTGACTTCGCCTGTTGGCGTCTTGACCGGCTTCATATCTTCCCACTGAAACACGGTGGGGCCGAGAATGGGCTCGCTTCCCGCTGCCATGGCGACAGAATTCAATAAACTTGGCATCGCAAACAATCCCGCGAGTGCATTGCGTCTTGTAATCATGATTCCCTTCCCTGAGGAATGAATGTGCGTCATTGGGAGTTCGTCCATTTGAGCTTCGAAACCCCGGCTCTCTGCGCGGCTGGATCGATGTGTAATGCGCGCAGTTCTTCACGTCTCAACCACTCAGCGTGACGGTGGTTGCATTGCGCTGCGCCTTGATAGCCAGTTCCGCGGCAAGCAGGCATTCGACCTGATCTTGCGCCACGTGCGTGCGATTTACAACGTCCGCAACAAACTGCGGTCCAAATGGCAGCGGCATGTTATTGCAGTCAATGTATTTGGCCTGCTTGCCGTCGACGAGGAAGAGATTATTCCCCTGATGTCCAACCGCCACATCGATATATTTACGAATCTCGATGTATCCATTAGTGCCGAGAATGAACAATCGACCATCGCCCCATGTGCCAAGGCCGTCGGGCGTAAACCAATCCAGGCGCACGTAGCCGAGGCCACGATCGCCGCGCAGCAACCGATGTCGCAGAGAATTCCTCCGTATTGATCCGGATTCCAGAACCAGTCAGGCCTTGCAGATCCGCCGCCGGCGTCGCCGCGGCCCTGGATGATCTGATGGGGCGCGATATTGATG
Organism: Occallatibacter sp.; assembly: GCA_049513795.1. Lineage (GTDB taxonomy): Bacteria > Acidobacteriota > Terriglobia > Terriglobales > Acidobacteriaceae > Telmatobacter. The sequence goes on from JBEKVS010000097.1 coordinate 10,203, forward strand.
GTCTGAATCACTTTGCCGATCGCGCCCTGCTGGATCAGAACGCCCGCATAGACGGCAGCCTTGACTTCGAGCCGCTCGCTATAGAGGATGGCGTAGATTTGCTTTGTCGCGGCGATGGTCTTGCGCACCTCGGCCAGTTGCTCGAGCGTTGTAGCGCCGGGCTTGTCCGAGAGGTAGTCTTTGCCGTGCTGCATCACGCGCACGCCAAGCGGCGCACGCTCATTGGCGATTTGCGAACTCAGGACAAGCTGCACTGAAGGATGATTGAGAATCTCGTCTTGTGTTTTGACGATCCTGACGTCGGGAAAACGCTTCGTGAATCCAGCCAGCTTGTCAGGCTCGCCGCCCCATGCAGCCACGAGTTCCCCGCCGCCGCGCTGAATGGCTCCAATCATGCCATAGATGTGATCGTGGCTCATTCCGCAGACGGCGAATTTGATGGGATGCGCCGTCGGCTCTTCAGTCACCACAGGTGCCCGCAAAGCAGTCTCGATTACGCGACCCGGCTCGCGGCCAAGCGCGATTGCGCTTTCCGGCAGGCCAGCCATCAAGGCTACCGATCCCAATCCGGCTTGTCTTAGAAAATCTCGCCGGCCTGCAAATCCGCTTTTCATTTGGCCTCCCAACCGGGGCTGCTCAGGGTCACGCAAATCAGGCGCGCAACGTTTCTGAAAGTCTACCTCTACACGAACGCCTCACCCCGAGAAATCTTCATGGCCAACCTGTCACCTTTGGCCTCAATGACGCGCGGCAAGCCGCTGAACTACTATTACCCGCATGATGCTCGCTTCGCTGACTCGCCGGGAGTTTATCCAATCAACGGCCGCGGCCGGCACTGCCGCCGCGTTCGCGCCATTCTCGCCCAAGCGCTTCTGGGATCAAGCCGATTCGGCCAGCGGCGCAGAGCCGGTCCTTGACTGGGCGGCGAGGCCCATGCGCTGGATGCAACTCACTTTGGTGGAAGACGACCCCGCTCACTTTGATGAGGCCTTTTGGCTTGACTACTTCCAGCGCACGCGCACCGAAGGCGTGTGTCTCAGCGGCGGAGGCTGCGTTGCCTACTATCCCACCGAGATCCCATTTCACCGCCGCAGCGCGTGGCTCGGCAATCGCGATGTTCTTGGCGAATTGATATCGGGATGCCGTGAGCTTGGCATGTCGGTGCTCGTGCGAACCGACCCGCACGCCACCTACGACGACGTACACGCTGCGCACCCAGACTGGATTACGGTCGATGCGGAGGGCAAGCCGCGGCGCCACTGGGCTTCGCCGGAGATGTGGGTGACCTGCGCGTATGGCCCATACAATTTCGAATTCATGACTACGGTACATAGAGAAATCATGACGCGTTATCACGCCGATGGAATCTTTCTCAATCGCTGGGATGGCAATGGGGTGTGTTATTGCCGGCACTGCGAAGAAAACTTCAAGACGGCTACCGGGTTTGAACTGCCGCGCTCAACCGGCAACCAAGACCCTGCGCGCCGCGCCTGGATGCTGTGGCGACAGGAGAGGCTGATAAGCCTGCTGGATGTTTGGAACGCCGAAATTCGCAAGATCAATCGCGAAGCTTGCATGATCCCCAACAACGGCGGGGGTGCGCTGAATTCTTTGGATACACGGGAGACCAGCAGGCGCGCGCCGATGCTTGTCGCCGATCGCCAGGGCCGGCACGGGCTTGCAGCACCCTGGCTGATCGGCAAGACAGCCAAGGAATTTCGCGCGACGATGGGCAACAAGCCCGTGATCGGACTGTTTGGCGTGGGACTGGAAGAGCCGTATCGCTGGAAGGACGGTGTCACCAGCAATGCGGAGATTCGCATCTGGGTACTCGACGCCATCGCCAACGGCATGCGCCCGTGGTGCAGCAAATTCTCCGGCACTTTGCACGATGAACGATGGCTCAACGGCGTGGAGGAAATCTATCTTTGGACAGATAAAAATCAGCGTTATCTTACCCACCAGCAGCCCCTGGCCCGTGTTGGCCTGGTTTTTTCGCAGCAGACGGCATGGTACTACGGCGACGAGCACGCGGACGCCAGGGTTGAGAACTACGCGCTCGGCTGGTATCAGGCGTTGATTGAGTCGCGCATTCCGTTTGAGATGGTGCACGACCGGTTCCTCGATCCCGCTCACCTGGAAAGTTTCAAGACGCTGATTTTGCCCAATGTCGCAGCGCTCAGCGATGCACAGTGCGATCAGTTGCGCGCCTTTGTGCGCAACGGCGGCAGCCTGATTGCCACTTATGAAACCAGTCTTTACGATGAGCAGGGCAAGCGCAGAAAGAACTTTGCTCTCGGCGATCTCTTTGGCGTTGACTGGGCCGGAAGGAGCGAGGGGCCGATGCTCAATTCCTATATTCGCATGGAGCACGAAGCGCTGCCGCATCACGCGATGTTTGCCGGCCTTGAAGACGCGCCGCGCATCATCAACGGTGTTTCACGGCTGGAAGTGACGCCGCGCGCGGCATTCGCTGAAGTTCCGTTCACGCTTATTCCGAGTTACCCTGACTTGCCGATGGAAAAGGTTTACCCGCGGACTGCGAAGACGGATATATCGTGCCTTTATTTGCGTGAGCCAGTGGGGCGCGTTGCTTATTTTCCTTTCGATATCGATCGGACTTTCTGGGAGGTGTTATGCGCCGACCATCTCAAAGTGCTGCGCAACTCGGTGATTTGGGCCAACAACGAAGCACCGATCGTTGAAGTTGACGGCCCTGGACTTCTCGATGTTACAGTGTGGCGCAATCCCGGCTCGATTACGATTCACCTCGTCAACCTGACTAACCCCATGGCCATGAAGGGTCCCTATCGTACATTCATTCCTGTAGGCCCGCATACGGTGCGACTCAGCCTGCCAGACGATCTACACCCGAAGAGTGGCCGGTTGCTGGTTGCCGAAACAGACTTTGACCTATCGCGCTCTGGAACGATAGTTACAGTCCATGTGCCTTCGATTCTGGATCACGAAGTTGTTGCAATCGATCTTTAAGTTAGAGTGCGCGAGCAATGCGCGACGCTGGGTTCGATAGGCTCTAGCTACACTTTTATGGACTGACGGGATGAGGAGGACTAGATGCTGAACCGGACCGCAGCGCTTAAGCCTCAGGCTTCCGGTAGGTGTGCGAGCCAAATCTGTCGAGTTGCTGTGCGCGGAACAACCGGTTCCGTTCCAGTTGGAAGAGGAGACACTGCGCTTCACCATCCCAAGCGTGGGAGACTACGAGGTGGCGGCGTAAGTGTCGGTTAATCTTTTGGTGACCGAAATCCGTGGGCGAAGAGAGCGAAAGCGAGACGTTGGACGGGCATCTCGGTTCGTTCTGCGTGAGACAATGTTTTGGTTGATGGCGATGCGGAACCGTTTTCCCCGATTTGCGCTGCAGCATTTGTGCGCCGTGATTGCGGTGGCGATCGCGGGACAGATTGCGCCGCATGCCCTGCACGCTCAGAGCGCCGCTGCGCAGATCACGCCGGGACTGTCTCCATCAGCCAGCCTGAGACAGGCAGATGCAGTTTACCGCGAAGGCATGGCGGCCCTCAATCGCAACGATCTGCCCGCTGCACAAGCAAAGTTTGAACAGGTTGTCCGGCTGGCTCCGTCGGCCGAGCAGGGCCATGCCGCGCTGGGAGTGGTTCTGCAGCGCGCGGGGCAGATGGCGGCCGCGATTGCCGAGTATGAGAAAGCCCTCGCAATCAAGCCGGGTGATACTTCAGTGCAATTGAATCTGGCCGAGGCCTACGAGCAAATCGGAAATCCTGCGAAGGCTCTGCCGCTCTACGCGAAAGCTGCGGCAGCGTCGCGTGCAGAGAAGAAGCCGCTCGCACCCGGCGTGCTTTCCGCTTATGCACGGGCACTGGCGGCAAGCGGACAGGCGACGGCGGCCATTGCGCGCATGAAAGAGGCATCGGGCCAGGAGCCGGGCAATCCGCAATTGCGTGACGAGTTGGGCACCTTCTATGCGCAAGCACAGGATTGGGCCCATGCAGAGCAGGAGTTTGCCGAAGCCGTTCGTCTGAAGCCCGACTTCGCCGCGGCCCATCTGCATCTAGGTTTTGTCTTTCAGGCGGAGCATAAAGGCGACGCCGCGCAGGAGTGGTTGCAGGCATCCAGGCTGGCGCCGCAGGATGCGAATGTGGCCCTGATGGTGGGCACGGCGCTGGCCGAAGCGGACTTGGATGAGCAGGCGGCGCCGATTCTGGAGCGCGCTCATGAGCTTGCGCCGCAATCAACCGGGGCCGCCTATCAACTCGCTCTGGTTTTGCAGCGTGTGAATCGCCTGGACGATGCAATCGGGCTGTTGACAGGTGTAGTTGAAGCGGAGCCTAAGAATGCCGATGCGCTCATTAACCTGGGGCTGGCGCTAACACAGGCCCACAAAGCGCGCGATGCGGCGCCATTTCTGCAGCGCGCTACTGCGCTCAAACCCGATGATGCAACTGCTCATCAGGATCTGGCGGCAGCGTATCTGCAGGTGAATGAGACTGCCGACGCGATCGTTGAACTGCAGGCAGCGCTCAAGCTCGCTCCGGATTCGCCGCAACTGCATTACGACCTGGGCGCGGCATACAAGATCGAAGACGATGCGGTGCACGCGATTCCTGAACTAGAGACTGCTGCACGGCTGGATTCCAAGGCATATGAGCCGCACTATCTTCTGGGCCTGCTTTACATGCAGGAGGCGCGCTATGACGAGGCCGCGCCTCATCTTGAAGCCTCGTTGAAATTGCATTCACAGAACGGCGACGGATGGGCGACGCTGGGAAGCGTTTATAACAAGCTCGATCGGCTGCCGGAGGCAGTTTCCGCGCTTCGCGAGGCGATCAAGCAGCTTCCCGATCAGGCCGACCCTCATCTCACGCTTGCCGCAGTGCTGGTCAAACAGAAGCAGACGGCAGAGGCAGCCGAGGAGCGCAAAATGGCCGCAAACCTGATGCGGGCGCACATGAACTTCCAACGGGCCGAAGTCGCCACCAACTCGGGAAAATCGCTGATGACAGCCGGCAAGATCGACGACGCAATTGTGGAGTTCCGCAATGCGATCGGTTTTGATCCGGAGTATGCCGAAGCTCATGTGGAACTGGGCAAAGCTCTGGAAATACAGGGGAAATCCGCCGAAGCAGCCACCCAACAACAGTGCGTCAAGGCGCTGGCGAAATCTTCTGATCAGGCAACTGATTTACAAGCCATCCCCAGCGAGTGCGCCCAATAGGCTGCCTCGAGGTTGATGAATTCTATTGGACGCGGTACTCCTATCCCCATGAGTCCATCTAAAGATGGAGACTGATTCAAACCACGCTATAACAATGTACAGCGGCTTGACGGGTGGCCTATACTTCCATTGGCAGTCACTCCTTCCCGCAGCGGTCTCAAAATTGGTTTTCCTGCAAGGAGGCGCTTGCGTCCCGGCCTGGGCTCCAAGGCCAGATCTGCACTGCCAAGGGTATTGAATGAAGCGCAGTGCAATTCGCATATTCGCTGGAGGCCTGCTCTTCGGCACACTCAGCATCTGGTGGCTTCGCGACACCTATGGCGCGGAGGATGCACGAGATGATGAAGCCAAGGCGCGACAGGCCTATGCGGACAAGGTGCGCGCAAGTTACAACTATGCTTTTGCAAAAGGTAACATTTCCCTGCCCGGCAACGCGGCCGTCGAAGGCAACGACTTTCTTGAGCCCGATGCTTTTCCCTCCGCGGCGTACTGCGGCCACTGCCACCAGGAGGCTTACCACCAGTGGCGTCAATCGCTGCATGCGAACTCGTTCCGAACTCCTTTTTACCGCGCCAGCGTAAACATTTTGCCGCGCACCAAGGGTATTGAGTTCACGCGCCATTGCGACAGTTGCCACAACCCCATCGGGGTGCTGGCGGGCGCGCTCGATAAGCACGCAACCGTCGACCGTTCATTCGACCGGGACGGGATCACGTGCACCACTTGTCACTCGATTCAGCGCGTTGACTCCAAGCTGGGCAATGGCGGGTACGTGATGGGTGTGCCTTCCGTGATGGTGGACGAGCAAGGCAACAGGATTCCAGGTGTGGTGCCGGACGCGGAGATTCTGGCGAATCTCGACCGGCATGCGAAGGCCGTGATGCAGGACATCTACCACAAGCCGGAGTTCTGCGCGGCATGCCACAAGGCCAACCTGCCCCCCGGCCTCAACGATTATAAGTGGATTCGCGCTTTCACTGCCTATGACGAATGGCAGAACTCAAAGTTCTCCAAGCGCAATCCGCTGACTTTCTATACGACGGATTTCACGACCTGCCAAGGATGCCATATGAAGCGCGCTGGAATCATTCTGCCGGAGCCTGGAGCGAAGGATGGCACGTTTGTTTCGCATCGATGGCTGGCCGGCAATACGGCGGTTCCTTTTTACTACGGATTCGACGAGCAACTCGATAAGACAATCGAATTCCTCAGGACCGGGAATTATCTCAATATCGATATCTTCGGGCTCACAATTGGCAATAACACCGAGTTGGTGGCGCCTCTTGGCGAAACTCCGTTTACTCTGCACGCAAATGACGTCGTGCAAGCCTTCGTCGTGATTCAAAACAAGAACATCGGACATTCGCTCATCCCCGAAGTACGCGATCTCTATGAAGCCTGGGTGCAGTTCAAGGTGACCGATGCAAACGGCAAACAGGTCTATAACAGCGGATTCCTCAAGCCGGACGGCATGCTTGAGCCCGGCGCGCACAGTTTTACCAATCGGCCGGTGAACGTGGTGGGAAACTTTGTAGACAACCACATGGTCTGGGCGATCCATTCCGTGGCTTACGACAACACGATTCAGTCAGGCCGGTCGGCGCTGGTGCGCTATCAATTTCATCTTCCCGCTGAGGCACAAGGCCCATTTACCATGCGAGCCCAGGTCAACTATCGCCATCTTCGGCAGAGTTATCTGAATAACATCTTTGGCGCGGATCACCCGGCCCTGGGTATTGGATATCTCGATCAGTTGCAGTATTCAGACGCCATTCATGCCTTTGAGCAAGTAACTCGCCTGCGCCCGGATTACAAAGATGGGTTCATCAACGTGGGACTGACTTATATTGAATGGGAGGAGTACGATGAGGCTCGCGAGCCATTGGAGAAAGCGCTGAAGCTGTCTCCGAACGACGCCCGCGCACTTTACTATATGGCTCTCGTGGAAAGGCGAGCGCGAAATTCCGACGCAGAAACGGCGGACTTAGAGAAAGTGGTAGCGCAGTTTCCCGAAAGTAGAGACGCGCGCCGCGAGTTAGGCATCGCTTACTATCAACAGCACCGGTCAGAACAAGCGATTGAGCAGTTCAAAGCCCTGCAGGCCATCGATCCCGACGATCTTGCTGCGCATTACAACCTGGCCATCCTATACCGCCGCAAGGGATTGAAGAAGCAAGCCGAGCAGGAGGCCGCGCTTTATGCCATCAAGCGCATAGACCCTGGCGCTCCGACTTACTCGCTCGACTACCTGCGCAAGCATCCCGAGATATCGAACGAAAGCGTTCCCTGGCATCTGCACACCGACATGCAGAGCACTCGCACAGGCCCGAGCCCAAGCGGTAGCTCAAGTACACAGTCAGGACTTGGATCCGGGCAACCGTGAGTTGGAAGGAAAACAATTGTGACACTTCGCAATTTGAATCGCCGCGCGTTCATAGAGTCACTCAGCCGCACCGCACTGGTTCTCCCATTTGCCGATATTGTCTCGTTGGCCGGACTGGGGCAGGCGCCGGCGCCGCAGCAGGTCCAGCAGCCGCCGCCAAAGATCGGGCCCACGGAGCGCAGTTACGACGCCAAGGCCGCGCCGCCACCACCGGGCCCAAAGTCACCAATTGAAGGAACGCCGCTGGGAGTTAGTTTTGTTGAAGCCGCAACTGAGTCGGGGTTGACCGGCAAGACCATCTACGGCGGCGAGTTAAAAAACAAGTACCTGCTCGAAACCACCGGCTGCGGCCTGGCCTTTTATGACTACGACCATGATGGATGGCTCGACCTTTTCCTGGTAAATGGCTGGCGTCTGGAGGGGTTTCGATCGGTTCGGGGTTGGAACACAAATTCGGCTGGGGTCAGGCCTGCTGTGTGGGCGACTACAACAACGATGGCTTCGACGATCTGTTTGTCACTTACTACGGACAAAATGCGCTCTACCGCAACAACGGCAACGGGACATTCACGGATGTAACTCTGTCGGCGGGACTGATTCAGCCAGGACCGAAGATTCGCTGGAACAGCGGCTGCACGTTTGTGGACTACGATCGCGATGGCCATCTAGATCTGTTCGTCGCTAACTACGTCGATTTCGATTTAAAAACTGCGCCACTCCCTGAAGACGGTCCGTGTACTTACAAGGGCATTCTGGTGGCTTGCGGACCGCCCGGATTGCCCGGAGGCAAGAACATTCTCTATCACAACCAGGGCGATGGAACCTTTGTCGATGTCAGCGAGAAGTCCGGCATGTGGACGGCTGTCGGCACGTATGGATTGAGCGTCGCGGCCTCTGACCTGGATGGCGACGGCTGGCCCGACATCTATGTTGCTAATGACTCGGCACCGGCCACCCTCTATCAAAATCAGAAGGACGGAACCTTTCGCGATATCGCCGTGGAAGCGGGTGCGGCCCTTTCGGCAGAAGCAAAGCCGCAGGCCGGGATGGGCGTATCCATTGGCGATTACCTGCGTGACGGCAAGTTCGACATCGTCAAGACGAACTTTGCGGGCGACACCGATTCACTCTACACAAACCTGGGCGATGGTAACTTCGAGGACCGCACTTATCCCGGCGGCCTGGGCGTGAACACACGCCTGCTGGGTTGGGGCGTAGGGTTCTTCGACATGGACAACGATGGATGGCTCGACATTCTCATGTCCAATGGCCACGTCTATCCCGAGGTCGATACTTCGAAGACCGATCTTAAATACGCCGAGCACAAATACCTCTATCGCAACCTGCGTAATGGTCGGTTCGAAGAAGTGACTGAAAAGGGCGGGCCGGGAGTCATGGAAAATGCTCCGGCGCGCGGCTGCGCCTTCGGCGACTATAACAACGATGGAGTTATCGACATCGCCGTCAACTGCATCAATGCCGGGCCGCAACTGCTGCGCTGCGTCTCGACGCTCAACCGGAATTGGATCAAGATCAAGCTGGTCGGTACCAAATCGAATCGCTCAGGAATTGGTAGCCGTGTAACTGTTTCGGCGATCACTACGCCCGGTTCCGAGCAACCCCTGGTGCAAACCGAAGAACTGCGCAGCGGGGGCAGTTACTTCTCACAAAACGATCTGCGCCTGCACTTCGGGCTCGACCAGGCGAAACACGTTGATTCGGTCCAGGTGCGATGGCTCAGCGGACAGACAGATCAGTTTCATAACCTCGACATCAATCGACTCTATGTTCTTGAAGAGGGCGGGAAGATTTTGAAGTCCGATTCGCTCATACCTGCCAAACTCAAGACAAAAGGATAGGATGCAGCATGGTTCGACTCGCTGTCGTGTTATTCCTATTGGGTTCCGCTGGCGCAGTTATGGGCCAGGCAGTTACCGCTTGCCCCTGGCTTACGTCCGGAACCGCGGCAACGCTCCTGGGAGGCGAAGTTTCTGTTACGGCGCACGTCGAAGGGACCTTTGCGGGGTCTTGTCGCTTCGTGCAGCAGAGTGGGGCTTCCTCCGCTTCCATCGAGATCCTGGTGGGCCCAACAGACCCGCATGCTTGTTCGCAAGACAAGGTCAAGCTCAAGGCGATTGGGAATGAGGCGGTTCAATGCCGGCGTGCGGACTCCCCAACGCAGCAATCGGACATCATCGCCGGACGCATTCGAGACGTGTATTTTGTTGTTAACATGACTAACGTCGCCGGCGCCACAAGGCAAGAGCCAGCCGATCCTAGGCTGGCCGATGCCTACGGCGCGTCGGCGCTGGAGCGCGTTGCAGAGCAAGTCGTTGGCAATCTTTATTAACCTGCGCCTGCATGGATGCGGATCATGTTCGCGCTTACCTTAAAGACTGCGCCTCTTCGTGCAGAGTGATTCTTATCCTTTATCGAAGTAAGTTGTGTATCGCTCTTCGCGCACGGAGTAAATAGGTGCGTGGACGCTTTCTAGCCCCGCTTGTCGCTCCACAAAGGATCCGGGACTTCCGTCGATTGATTTGAGCGACTCCAGCCTTCCAAGCCTTGCCTGTTGTTGGGGAGGGTTCAACTGAACATAAAGCAGAGGCCCGCGCAGCACGGCCACTGTGTCAGGATGCAGATCGTCGATCGCTTCTGTACGAAAAGCCTGGGGTAGATCGAGTGTCACGGTATCGCCCTGACTCCATAGGCGCCTTATGACCGCAAATCCCTTTAACACTTCAACTGGCTGGAATTTCCCATTGACGGCAATTGTGGCGGGCCTATCGAGCCACTGCGGGATGCGCAGAGAGAGCGAGAACGATGTGGGCATTTGGCACGCTAAGCGCAATGTAACTTTCTCGCCCAGCGGATATTCTGTTTCCTGTGTCAGCGTGATATTCACACCGGCCTGTTTCCAGCGCAATGTCGAGGGCGCAAACAAAACAACGGCCACTCCGTCTGCAGAGCGGAAGTAAATGTTCTTCACATAATCGGCGACTCCCTGCACCAGCGTTCCGGAGCAACATGGCCACTTCCTCGGGTAGTACACCTTGCGGGCCTGCGCGCCATAAGTCGAATAATAGGGATAATCCCCTTCTTTGTCGGGCTGCTTGGCGGCGAGGATCGTGTTATAAACGACTCTTTCAAGCCCGTCTCCATATCGACCGTCTGCACAAGCGCAGAGGAGATAGCGCGCCAGCTTCATGGCGGCATAGCTTCCGCAGGGAGTCTCAAAATGATCCTCCGTTGTATGCAGGCTTTCGTAGAGCATGCCCTTGTGAGGTTCGATGAACGTCTCATTCGGCCCCCAGCCGCCGGAGGCATATTGTTGCGAGGTGGCCAGAAAGCCCCACGCATTCTTCATGGACTTCAGATATTTTTCTTCTCCCAACACGAGATGCGCTTTGCCTGCCGAACTCAGAGCTATGGCGTGGCTGTAGGCGTGGCGTCCGGGCAGCACATCTTGGCCGCGTGCCAGCGGATCGAAGTAGTCACGATCGAGCAGATACTCCTGGGCCAGGTGGTGGAAGGCGTCATCCCCCGTCAGCTTATGTGCGGCGAATAGATTTTCCGGCAGTACATAGGTCTCATCGTACGGTGGATCTTTCTTTCCCACCCGGTCATGGCCCTGCTCAGGGATATATGGAAGAGCGCCGTGTAGAACGCGGGACAAGAGTTCGCGGGCTTGTTCAATGCCGGAAAGGCTGTACGCATCCATTAGACCGATCAGGTGTTTATCGAGGATGTAGCAAGGCCAAACTTTCTCTGCATTGGGTCCGGCGAATATCCGGTTGCCGTCTCCCATGGTGGCTGCGAAGCCTTCGACAAGTTCACCGACCTTCGACTGGCACGCGGCGTCACCGGTAGTGCGGCCGATGCGCACCAAGCCGGAAATATATTGGCCCAAGCCGTGGCCGGGAACAAAGCCATCGGCGTCGTACCAGCCGCCCATCTGCGCCCCTGGAGCGGGCATGCCTGCGCGCTCGCGATAGACCTTTAAGAGGCTGTTGTTGTCCAAAGCCAAATAGTGCCCATGAATACGATCGTATTGCTCCTTGAGAGCGCCCCCGGTCAGTTGCACTTGCCCATAATCGAATTCTTCAAGCTGTGTCGGCGACGCGCCGGCAGCGATGCTCGCGAGCCCGGTTGTGGCCTGGACTAGAATGGCGCTCGCGCCTGCCAAAAACTCCCGGCGCGAAAGTTCGAACTTTTCTCGGCTCGGATTCGGCTGAGTTCCCATATGCACGATGCGGTTCCACCTTACGATTCTGAAAATATATGGTCAGTTCGCAAAAATGCGCGCGGTCCGTTCAACTTATTCTTGCACTTTATTTGGGAGTATCCAGACTTTCCTGCGGAGTGGGCCACAAGCGGTACAATTCGAGCGAACCTGTGGTGAGTGGGGAGTTCAACTTGGCAAGCAAGATTAAGCTCGATCGCCGAAATTTTCTGAAGCAGGCGGCGGGAACTCTGGGCGCGGTGACGCTGGCTGAGCATGGGCAGTCACAGGCCCTTGGACAGGAAGCTTCACTCAGAGAGGAACGGGCCCAAGCAAGCGAAGCCGCCAACCAGGCCGCCAGCGGAAGTTATCCGCGCCGGTTTCGAGGGCGGCAACTGCGCATGATCTCGTTCCCACTCGGCGGCGTGGCGGCGGGGAGCATCGGGTTGGGTGGGCGTGGACAGTTGGTGAACTGGGAGATCTTCAACCGCCCGAACAAGGGCTTTCGACCTCCGTATGCCTTTCCTGCCATCTGGGCACAGGTTGGATCTGCGCAACCTGTGGCGCGGGTGCTTGAGTCGCGCATTCAGCCTCCGTTCGAAGGGCAGGACGGCCTGGGTTCGAGCAATGTTCCGGGGCTCAGCCGGTTGGAAGCGGCAACATTTACAGGTGAATATCCGCTGGCTCACATCGAATTCGAGGATCGATTGTTGCCGGTAAAGGTGGAGCTCGAAGCGTTTTCGCCGTTCATTCCACACCAACCGGACGACTCGGGGTTGCCGGTTGCGGTTCTGCGCTACAGGGTGACGAACCCCGGTCATGAGGCCGCGCAAGTGGGGATTGCATTCTCAATCGAGAACCCGATCAGAACCAAGCAAGACAATGGAGGAGCCGCGGACCAAAAGTCGGATGCGGGACGGAAGAATGAATATCGCACCGGTGTCCGGCTTGCGGGGCTGCTGATGAGCAATGCGGATATTACTGCAAACGACCCGATGGCGGGAGAGATCGTGCTGGCTGCAACCGCCGATGGCGGCGCAGAGATTTCGCATTGGGAGGGCTGGCCCGCAGGTCGTTGGTGGAATGCTCCGCTTCATTTCTGGGATCAGTTTTCGAAGTCTGGCGAACTTGGCGCTCAGCCGCAACCGCATAATAGCGTTGGCGTGTTGTGCGTGAAGAAGACAGTGCCTGCGGGTCAATCGGCCGTCTTCGAGTTCCTGCTTGGTTGGCGGTTTCCCAATCGCACGCCCGATTGGATTGGGTGGGAGTCTCCACCGGGTGAAGGCAAGACCGTCATAGGCAATGCATACGCAGCCCGCTTCAAGGATGCATGGGAGGCGATGAGTTATACCGCTGTGCATCTGGATGAATTGGAGAAGCGCACGCGCATGTTTGCCAACGCCATGCGTGAGAGCACGCTGCCCGCTGCAGTGAAGGAGGCAGCCACCGCTAATCTCTCCACGCTAGCCACTACTACTTGTTTCCGCACCGCGGATGGCGAGTTCCACGCATTTGAAGGCAGCGACGACAATGAGGGTTGCTGCTTCGGCAACTGCACCCATGTGTGGAATTACGAAACGGCGACAGCGTTTCTGTTCCCTTCGTTTGCGCGATCATTGCGGCGCAGTGCGTTTGGATACGCGATGGATGATGCGGGCGCGATCCATTTTCGCCAGCTGCTGCCGGAAGGGAAGGGGCGCTCAGGATACGCGGCGGCCGATGGGCAGATGGGGCAGATTGTTCATGCCTGGATTGATTGGAAAATCTCAGGAGATGACGAATTGCTCAAGAGCACCTGGCCGCGCGCGAAGAAGGCGCTCGAGTTTGCCTGGGTTGAAGGAGGCTGGGATGCCAATCGCGACGGCGTGATGGAGGGGGTGCAACACAACACTTATGACGTGGAGTTCTACGGCCCCAACCCTCTATGCGGAATCTATTACCTGGGCGCGCTGCGAGCGGGGGAAGAGATGGCACGCGCGGCAGGGGATGTTGAATCTGCCGCGACTTACAAGCGGCTCTTCGAGCAAGGCAGCCGATGGATCGATGCGAACCTGTTCAACGGAGAATTCTATGTGCAGAAGGTGCGCGGGTTTCGCAAGGATGAGATCGCGAAGAATCTGCGCAGCGACATGGGCTCAGAGAACACCGAGGCGCCGGAATACCAGGTTGGCGGCGGATGCCTGGCCGACCAGTTGATCGGCCAGTACCTCGCAGACGCAGGCGGGTTGGGGCCGCTCGTATCGCGAGAAAACATCCGAAAAACTCTGCGGTCCATCTACAAGTACAACTACAAGCCGACATTGGCGGATCACGATAATGTGGAGCGTACCTATGCTCTGAATGAAGAAGCGGCAGTGGTGGTCTGCGACTATGGGAAGGCTGTGCGTCCAGAGATTCCCTTCCCTTATTACGCAGAGGCGTGGACCGGGCAAGAATACCTGGTAGCTGCGCTGATGATGAACTGGGGCATGGTGAAAGAGGGGGTCGAGTGCGTGGAAAATACTCGCGCGCGCTACGACGGAGAGAAGCGCAATCCGTGGGACGAGCCGGAGTGCGGTCACCACTACGCGCGCGCCATGTCGTCCTGGTCAACGATTGTTGCCCTGAGCGGCTTCCTCTATGACGGGGCCGCGGCCGCGGTGGTGGCGGTTCCAAAGATCGAGCAGGCCCGCTTCCAGTGCTTCTGGTCGACCGGAACCGGATGGGGAACATTTTCACTGCATCGCGAGAATGGGAGTGTAACATTTGCGATCAAGGTACTCATGGGAACACTTCCCTGCCGGTCGTGCGAATTTGCCGCGAGGGGCAACACGGCCTCGGTCAACTTGGGAGGCGCGGCGATCAAACATCAGACGACCCGGCACGAGCAACTGATAGTTGTGACCTTTGGCGACAGTCTGCACTTAGCCGCGGACCAGGAAATTCGCATCGAGGTCCGCGGATGAGCTTGGTAAAAGTAGAAATGAGGCCGTGGGTTGTGCTCGTGGGTGGATTCCTGGGCGCCGGAAAGACCAGCCTGATTCTTGTGGCGGCGCAGATGCTTGAAACGCGTGGTCTGCGTTGTGCGGTAATCCTCAACGACCAGGGCGACGAGCTTGTCGACGAGCGCCACGCAGCGGCTCGCGGCATGCTTTCGCGTGCGGTGACAGGCGGGTGTTTTTGCTGCAAGCTCTCCGGTTTGATGACGCGCATGGATGAATTGCGAACGAGTTCTCCGGATGTGATTTTTGCCGAGCCGGTAGGAAGCTGCACCGACATCTCGGCGACGGTTGTCGGTCCGCTGCGGGAGGAGTTCGAGCGCTATCGCGTGGCGCCGTTGACCGTGCTTGTCGATCCGGCGAGAGCCGCTGCACTGATGAACGAAAATGCGGATCCCGACCTTGCCTTTCTGTTTCAGAAGCAGCTGCAAGAGGCCGATCTGGTCTGCATGAGCAAGGCCGATGTCTACCCGGAAGCTGAACAACTTCCCTTCCCCGTCGTGGAAAGTTCCAGTTTGCAAACGCGTCGGTTGAGCTCAGCCACTGGCGAGGGTGTGCAGGAGTGGCTCGATGAAATTCTGTTCGGATCAATTGAATCAGGCGGCACAACCCTGGATATTGACTATGCGCGTTACGCGCAGGCAGAAGCTGCGCTGGCCTGGCTCAACGCGAGCATTGTTCTGGAGCTTGATTCCCCTTTGTCTCCTGCAATGGTGATTGGACCGCTGCTGGACCGGCTCGACGAGGCTCTAAACGATGCAGGCATTTCGATTGTGCACCTGAAACTCTTCGACAGTTCACCGACCGGTTGGTTGAAGGCGGCATTGTGCAGGAACGGAGACGAACCGACAGTGGAAGGAAATCTCGACGCGTCTCCCGCGAACCGGCACGAGCTGCTTGTAAATCTGCGCGCGAAAGGTGACGCCGCCCAGGTGAGGGAGATCGTAGAACTGCAGTTGAAGAAGCTGGCCGGGAGAGCACTCGCGTTTCGCCTCGAGTGCTTCAGCCCCGCACCTCCAAAACCTGAGCGGCGGCTTGTCCGGACGCCGGATTCTCATGTATCCGTTGGCTAGAGCGATTTCACAATTCGTGTGCCCTTTTTGGCTTCGCGAAGGGTGCCTTTTTCTTGAGGAAAAAGGCACTTTGGAGCCGCGCTTTCGGGGTACAGCAATTGTGAAACCGCTTTAACGAGCCGCTGATTGCGGCAACTTTGTCTTGGCCTGCTTGAGCAACTCAGCTTCGCTTTCGAGTGCAGCGGAGACTTTTACAATCTGCGCATCGGCTTCTTTCCAGTCTTTCTGCTCAATGGCCTCGCGCACACCCGGAATCGTCTTGACGCCGTAACCGGTGTAAAAGCCGGGAGCATAGATCAGGTTTTGAAACCAGGGTCGATGAGGAAGGCCTTCCGCATTGGTGAGCGTGCGCTCGCTCTGAATCAATGCGAGATTCACCTCCGCGGAAGCATTGCCGGCAGCAGCAGCGAAGGCCTCGTCGAACTCCTTGGCGGCGGTAGTCAAATCGTCCGAAGCCTGATCAAGCGGGGCGAAGTTGAGGTAGGGAGGGATGGGCTCGACAGGTGGCGGCACCATGTGTTTCTTCGGATCGTTGAGCGCCTGATAGACGCCCTCGTCAATCTCTTTGTTGCGCTCCTTGACTTCGTCGCGCTTGTTGTTCAACAGAGTTTTCAATTCGCCGAGATAAGTGTGGATGGTGTCGGCCTGATCGGAGAACTGGAATGGCAGCAGGTCGGCATCGGCCATGCGCATAACCATGGTGCCGCCAGTCTGGGCCAGCGCACGGCCGTATGCGAAATCGGTGTCCTGAAAGTGCGTGTACCAATAAAAATCGTCGTAGATGGAGTGATACTGGCCGCCTTCGTCTTCGCCGCCGTAGCCGATATTGACGCTGGCCACGCCGAGATGATCGATGAACACCGTATAGTCGGATCCGGAGCCAAGCGCGGGGATGCGCAGATCGGATCTTGAGCGAATTTCGGTGCGCTTCTCGCCCGCGGTGCGGGACAGATCGGCGAGCCTTGCGCGCTTCCACACGGACATCTTGGTTTCAGGATCCTGGATGTCTTTGGCGACATCGTTCACAAAATTCTCCAGTGAATGCGATCCCTCGGCGCCAAAATATCCGCGCCCGTTTCCATCTGAATTGAAATACGCGACGGCGTGCTGTTTGAGTTCCGTCGCGTGGGTTTCGCCCCACTCCGTCGATCCCAGCAGGCCTTCTTCCTCGCCATCCCAGAAGCAGTAGATGATGGTCCGCTCCGGCTTCCAGCCTTGCTTGAGCAGTTCGCCCAGGGCACGCGCCTCTTCAAGTTGCGGGCTGGCTCCGGAGAGCGGGTCATCTGCGCCGTTGACCCAGGCATCGTGATGGTTGCCGCGCACCACCCACTGATCGGGATACTTTGCCCCGGGAATGTGGACGATCACATCGTTGAGAGGCTTGCGATCCCAGTTGAAGGCGAGCTGTAGATGGACCTGCGCAGTGCTTGGCCCCACGTGATAGGTAAAGGGAAGCCCGCCGCGCCAGGATTCGGGAAGCTTTTCGCCGCCCAGCGCCTTCAGAAAAGGTGTTGCATCCGCATAGGAGATGGGCAGCACGGGAATCTTGGTGATCGTTTCCACCTTGTCCAATGGAACAAGCTGCGCGCCTTCGACCGCGCCGACGCCGGGCGTTTGCGGATCGCCGGGATATACGGGCATGTCCATCACGCTGCCGCGCTGCACGCCGTCGGGCGGACGCGTGGGGCCTTCGGGAAATGTGTCACCCTGAAAGTAGCCATCTTGCTGAGGGTCGGAGTAGATGATGCAGCCGACGGCGCCGTGCTCGGCCGCCACTTTGGGCTTGATGCCGCGCCAGCTCATGCCATAGCGGGCGATCACAATGGCTCCTTTGACAGAGACGCCCATGCGGTCGAGCACCTCGTAGTCCTCAGGCCGGCCGTAATTGACATAGACCAGCGGCGCGGTCACATCGCCATCGCGCGAGTAGGCATTGTAAGTGGGGAGCTGCTCGCTGGTCTGGTCAGAGGTGGGATCGACACTGACCGGCGGCTCTTGAAGCTTGGCGGTGAACCTGTTGGGGCCGAGTAGCTCGAGCGAACGCACTTTGGGAGTAGGAAAAAGCGCGGAGAAGGTCTCAATCTGCGCATCCAGGCCAAAGGATTTCAACTGTGCCAGCAACCACTCGGCGTTGTCTTTGTCATATGGGGAGCCAACGTGGTGAGGCCTTGCCGACAAGCGGCGCATGTTTTCTCGGATGTGAGCGGGGTCGGGAATATCGCGAAACTTCTTTTCCCAATCCACTTCCGTCGCGGCATTGGCGGGCGTGTATCCGCGCAGAGATGCAGGGGTATCGACGGCGTGCGCAGAGAGGGCGAAGAGGCAGATGACGGACAGCGGGAGACGCATGGGATGGAGACCTCACTCAAGAATGGGAAGAGCTGAGAAGCTTTTCTGGAAGGTGCAAGGGGTTGCCGTTTGGCGTTCACGGTGCGGCTCAACTCTGAGGATGCTTGGCGACGCCGACCCCCGAGACGCTGAGCAAGAGAATGGGCCGGAAGCGTGAACTCCCGGCCCATTGGTTATGGTGCGTTCTAGAAGCTGGCGCGCATGCCGAACTCCATCTTGCGCGGAGTGTTGAGCTGTGAACTTTGCACGCCCCAGCCCGCCGAATTGTAGACTTGCATGCCCGGATCGTAAAGGACGTTGTGGTTGAAGACGTTGGTGAAGATCATGGAGAACTGGAGTGAGGCGCGCTCAAGAACTTTGACGCTCTTGGCCAAGCTCATGTCCACGTTCCAATAGGGCATTCCGATAATTGGACCCAGGCCGGGGTTCTTGGTGTCGATTCCCAGGATCGGCGCCCGAACTTGATTCCAAACCGAGACTGGATCCTTGAACATGTTGATGGCTTGGGGACCCGGTCCGACAACACCCGTGCCGACCGAATTCCCGAACGCGTCGGTGCCGCCGGTTACGCCGTAATGGGAGTGAACGCCGCCGGTGTACTTGCTGGTAAACACCAGTTGCTCGTTGCTGAAGTAGTTGGCGCCATCGGCGGAGCCAAACGATTGAGCACCGGTCCAAGTGCCGGTGTAGATCGGTTCGCCGTTTCCCATGGTGAAGATGGGCGCCAGCGACCATCCGCCAGCCGCCCGTCCCAGCACGCCTTGCTGGCTCTTGAAGAATGGCTCATCGTAAACCAGGTAGGTGTTGAAGACGAACTTGCGGTTGAAGGGTTGAACGCCATACATCTTGCTCAGGTCGAAGGCGTCGTTGGGCGTGTATTCGCTGGAAGCCTGGACGACTGCGCCGGTGCCCAGAGCCTTGCTGTAAGTGAAGTTGTTGTGCATCAGCAGGCCATGCCAGTTTTGGGTGATCAGGGTGAGGAAGGCGCCGTTGTAGTTTCCGTATCCGGTGCTGGCGTTCAGGGCGAAACCGCTCGATGCCTGGCCTCCGTAAGGCGAACCGGGGATGGGGCTGTTCATCATGCTGCGGGGGAAATTGAAGCCGCCATTGTCGAGATCAGACCAGATGCTCCAAACCGACTGCGTGACGAGATTGCCAAATTCATTGGCAACCACAGCCGCGGTGCAGCTTGCGTACCCGGTGCAGTAGCCAGTTCCCGCAAGTGCAGTTTCAAAGAAGGGCTGCGCGGTGACGTTGGTTGGCATACCCGCGGCTCCGCAAGCGCCGAGCGAGGTAGCGCAACCGAGTTGGGTTTCAAGAGCGGCGTAGGCCGACTTAAAGTCCTGGCCGCCCTGGACCATCATGTAAGGAACAACGTTGAGATTGTACGGCTGGTATTCGTGGTGGAGCAGGCGTCCGATGTAGCCAAGTTCCAACGTGCTCTTGCGGCTTACCTGGCGCTGGATGGTCAAATCGAACGTATCCGAAACGTTGGGCCTGAAGTTTGGATCGAGTCCTTCGCCGGTTGCCGATTCGGCGTTGTTATAGCCGGGGTAGACTGGTTGTGGGAGCGTGGCGCTGGCCGCAGGCAGCGGGGCGGTGTCGCCGTCTACGCCGATACGGAATGCAGTGGCAGCGGTAGGGTTGGCAGGACCGCAGGTGCCGACTGCGAGAGCCTGGGTGCATTGCACCGCCTGGATCAGGCCGACGCCCAAGAGCGGCACCAGCACCAGATCCACACCATTCAGGCGGCCGTAGATGCGGCTGTATCCGCCGCGGATCACGGTGCCATCATGGCCGAAGACGTGGCTCATCACGCCATCGCCGAAATGCGGGCTCCAGGCCGCAGCCACGCGCGGGCTGAATGAGCCATAGAACGGGTTGTAGGGGTACTTGTCACCGGCACCGACGTTGCCGACCAGAGCAAAGCCGATCTGCGGATTGTAAACCTGGCCATTGAGCGCAGCAGCCTTCTTCTGCGCCAGGTAGTCCAGGGTTTTGATTGGTTCATCGCTTGCGTCCACCAGCACATCCTGCTTGCCCGAGGCTTCGGTTGGTGGCATCTCCAGCGTCCAGCCCAAACCATAGGTCAGGGTGAAGCTAGGCTTCATGTGCCAGGTGTCGCTGAAGTAAACGTTGTAGAAGGGGATGGTGCTCTTGTCGAATGCGTGGGTCAATGGAGGGTTCAGGGCCAGCGTGGATCCTGACCGTGTGTAGGCCACCTGCGATGCGGTCACGATGCCCATAGCCGCTGCCGCAACTCTGCTAGCCGTGGAGCCGGTTGGGTAACCCTGAGCCTGCAGTGCTGTGAGGTCGAGGTTTCCCACTCCCGTCCCGCCGCTTGAGCCGAGCTGGTAGGTGGGGGTGAAGTTGATGCCGCCGCCGTTGTCTGAACGCTCGTGATAGTTGAAATTGTGCTGATATTGGCCGCCGAAATTGAACAGGTGGTGGCCCTTCAGCAGTGTGACGTCATCGCGCAGGAAGTGATCATGACCGTCCCAGAAGCGGGTACGTACCGATTGCGTGTTCACGTTGAATGGAGCAAGAGGACTGCCCGTTTCTCCGAACGGCTCCAAAGCTCCGCCCAGTCCAGTGATCTGTGGCGGGGCGTTGTTGTCCGACCATGACCAGTAGTTGCGCAGATAGCTGTAGTGGAAGTCGTTGGTGACGCCCTGGCTGATATTGGTGGTGAGTCCGGCTACCAAATACCATGGTTGCTGCGGGCGGTTGGCAGTGGAAGCCGGCGTGCCCAGCTTGTCGCCGGAGAAGAACCCGCCGATATCTACCTGGTTGTCCACGGCCTTGGTCAGCTTGTAATAGCGATAGCTGGTCATGAAGTGCCATTTATCGCCGAAGTCATGATCCAAGCGGCCGACCAGGAAATTGTCCTTCTGGGGAATGCTCAGATTGGCCTTGAAGCCGATTTCGTTGACGCCGTCGCAGGTTGCCGAAATGCCTCCGCAGGTCGGGTCGTTCCCCGTCGGCTCGTATTGTTTCCACATGGCCTGCACGGTTGGATTGACGCCGATGCCGCGCGGATCGAGCGCCTGAAGATTGTAGGTTGTCCCATTGAACGCGACAATGCCGTTCTCCATATTCGCGCTGGGAACAACTTTCTCGATGATTTCGGATTCAGGGAAGCGATAGCCCTGGTAGAGCGCGAAGAAGTAGGTCTTGCCGCCAAGAAACTTCGGCAGAACCGGTCCGCCGCCGCCAAACCCGAATTTGCTGTAGTGGTAGCTGGGCACCGCTGCATAGGCTGGACCCTGCGCATTGTCCTGCCAGCTGTTGGCGCTGAAGTTGTTGTCGAGGTAATATTCATACCCCGTGGCATGCCATTGGTTGGTGCCGCGCTTGGTAACCACTTCGACCTGCGCGCCGGCAGAGTTGTCGAAGTCGGCGGTCTGGCCGGTGGCGTTGACTTTGAACTCTTCCACGCTGTCTGCCGGCGTGGGCATCACACCAGTGGGGCTCGTGACAAGGCCCTGTCCGCCCGACGC
>JBEKVS010000098.1:0-16985 GCA_049513795.1 Occallatibacter sp.
CTGGCGGTGAGGGAGAAGGACGGTTCGCGGCTCAAAGACAATTGGATTTATATTCAAGAGCCCGATGTTGTTGTTGGGCGGTTGCAGATCTTCAATAACTGGAGCCCCTGGCTGGTCGAGAACGAGGAAAAGGTGTGGACCGGCTTGGAGTACTTTTGCAACGACACGGACGATTTATGGAAGCTGTCGGACAGGGAGATGTCCGCGTTCGCGATCGCGGAGGTTGCCAAGATCGGGATTCTGAAAGCGGAAGATGTCGAGGACTCGCATGTGGTGCGCGTGCCCAAGACCTACCCCGCCTACTTTGGCAGTTACGATCGCTTCGATGTGATCCGCAATTATCTGGACGGCATTCAAAACCTCTTCCTGGTGGGCCGCAATGGGATGCACAAGTACAACAACCAGGACCACTCCATGCTGACGGCGATGACGGCGGTCGAGAATATTGTGAATGGCGTTAAGACCAAAGACAACATCTGGGCGATCAATACCGAGATGGAATATCACGAAGAGAAGTGAACCAAGACGTTGATGCGGATTGTTCATGTCCTGCATGGCAAGGTGAATCCCGATACGGCCAATGGCGTCAGCAAGGTCGGACACTGGATGGCCACCCATCAAGTTCGGCTGGGCCACGATGCCGAGATTTGGGGGCTCGCCGCTTCGATGAACATTGCGGTCCCTGTCCGCGAGCACGTGCGCGAGCATGTTCGCGAGTACAGGATGCGGCTGTTTCCGACGACGCGCATGCGCGTGACGCTTAGCAGCGAGCTCAAGACGGAGCTCGACCGCTTGGAAACGGGAACCTGGGTTCATTTTCATTCCGTCTTCTGTCCCGAGTTTCCCGCCATCGCGGCTCGGCTCAGAAGGCGGAGAATCTGCTATGGGGTGACGCCGCATGGAGGGTATTCACCCGGCGTGATGGAGAAGGATCGCTTCAGAAAGGCCCTCTATGTGGCCATGCGCGAGCGCCCGTACCTGGCCGGCGCCAGCTGGATACAGGCCACCGGCGCGGGCGAGATCGATGACATTCTTTCCATCGCGCCGAATGCTCGGGTGGGATTGATTCAAAACGGGCAAGCGCTCGATCTGCCGCATAAGGTCGCGATAGAGCCGACAGAGCCGATAGAGCCGATGGAACCGAGGCATCCCGTGATTGGCTATTGCGGACGCCTGGCGATCCGGCAAAAGGGGCTGGACTTCCTTCTTGCAGGGTTCGCGGCGTACAAGGCAATGGGCGGGAGCGGGCAGTTATGGCTGATCGGCGACCACGCCGACCGCCCGGCGGTGGAGCAAATGGCCGCTGCGGGAGGCTTTGCAGGGGATGTGAAGTTCTTCGGCTTTCTGAACGGCACGGCGAAGCTCGAGGTGATGGCGAACTTCGATGCGTTCATTCACAGCTCCCGCTGGGAGGGCATGCCGACCGCCTGCCTGGAAGCGGCGTCGCTGGGCAAACCGCTGCTGGTGAGCCGGCAGACGAACCTCGCCGAATTTGTAGAACGCAGCGGCGCGGGTCTGGTTCTCGACGAGACGTCGGCCGCCGGCGTGGCACGCCTGCTCGAGCGCGTGCAACAAATATATGACCACAACGGGCTCCGGCAGATGGGCAAGAACGCGCGTCTGCTCATTGAGAGGGAGTTCAGCTGGGAGGGGAATGCAAGAAGCTTTATCGCAGCCATCGCCTCGGCTGGGCATTCCCTTTAGCGAATTCTTCCGCTCGTTGATCGAGGCACTTGGCAGAACCGGCCTGCGTTTCTGCATTCTGAGAAATTATGAGGGGTTTCCCGCCCGCAATACCGGCCGCGACATCGATTTTCTAATTGATCCGTCGGATCTTCCCCATGCCATCCATGCACTGCGATCTCTCGCGGGAGTGCGCATCGTTGGCTATCTGCAGCGGCCATCGGTGGCGATGCTGTACCTCGAGGGGATCTGCACAGCGGCGGGTGGGCGCTGCCTGGAAGTTGATTTCGATTTGAGTCTGGATTGGAAAGGCCTGCCGTTTCTGCCTCTGAATGCAGTTCTGGACGAAGCCGTACCGCGCCATGCGGGCGGAGTGGGATTTCGCGTACCAAAGCCGGCACATGAAGCCGTCAATTCGTTAATGGCCAGTCTGCTGGTGGGCGGTTGGATCCAGGAGAAGTATTTCCCCAGGGTACAGCAAACCTTTGCTTGCGATGGGGTGAATGTGCTGGCTGCATTGGCGCCGCAGTTTGGTTTCAATACCGCAAAGCGATTGGTGAATGCGGTGGTTGAAGGCGACCGGCGCAAGGTCCTGGGTTCGATCCCGTCGCTTCGCATCGCATTGGCCTTGCGATCGTTTCTGCGCAGGCCAATGCGCAGCTCGTTTTCGATGGTTCAGCATTACTGGGCCGAGTGCATGCTTCGTTTCTCAACCCAGAGTCTTGAAGAAGTTGGCATAGCGGGAGCCGATCGAGAGGCGAGATCAAATATCATCGCATCCCTGTTGCCGATGCTCAGGCATTCGGCAGCGGTGGTCGAGAAGCATAACGGGATGGAGGGCTCGAACCTTCGCCGCAAATCTTCCCCGCCGGATTCCGACATGTATTTCGCCGGGACCGATCAAATGGGTGCTATTGCTTCGACGACGAGTGTCGCCATCTTGCTGGTGCGAACGTGGCGTGCCCATTTCCGGGAGAGAAGGAATTTAACCCTTCGCATTTGCGGTGGCGACTATCAGGATATGCTGATGAATCCGCATGCCTATCGCTTTGGCGGTCCGCTGTGGATTGCGCGCTTGATCGGCCAGCTCATGCCATCCTCGGGATTCCGGATCTCGCTCGACATGCCCGCGCAAGCGATGGATGCGGTTAATGTTTATGCCGCCATCATCGATGGACTTGCAGAGCGTGCAGGTGAAGTGCTGAGGACTCGTTTCCAGCAAAGGAAGCCATCCAACTGAAAATCGTGATTCTTGGCCCCGACGGAGCGGGGAAAAGCGCGGTGATTGCGGGTCTGGTCGAGCGACTGAGCCAGGCTGGACGCGCGGTGAGGACCCGCCACCTGAAACCGCGCATAATTGCCGAACTGCGCCGACAGCCAGAGAACATTGTCGTCGATCCGCATGGCATGCCGGCGCGTGGAACGTGCCTTTCGCTGGTGAAGATTTTCGTCTGGCTGGTTGAAGAGTGGTGGGCGCGATTTTCCCGCGAAGACGTGGGCACGCTGCTGCTCTGCGACCGCTACTATCATGACCTTCTTGTCGACCCTAAACGCTACCGGTTCGGCGCTCCTCTTTGGACGGCCAATCTGATTGGAAAGCTGATGCCCCAGCCCAAGCTGTGGATACTTTTGGATGCTCCAGCGGAGGTTGTGCAGGTCCGCAAGCGGGAGGTTCCGCTCGAAGAAACAAGGCG
The DNA here is from genome assembly GCA_049513795.1 of Occallatibacter sp. Classification (GTDB taxonomy): domain Bacteria; phylum Acidobacteriota; class Terriglobia; order Terriglobales; family Acidobacteriaceae; genus Telmatobacter. Next base: position 3,378 of record JBEKVS010000098.1, read on the forward strand.
TCAATGTGGTGCGTACCGGAGCTTTATCCGCATGAGGCGTGACCATGCGATCGTCGATGCTTCTCGTCCGCTGCACCAAGTGCTTGCCGATGCGGCGCGTGCCATCGACGAGGTCATCGGGAAATACGAAGACCGGCGTGAATGAGGTTTCGAGGCTGTATCGACCCCAGCACGGGCTGGGCGGCACGCACCTAGCGCTTATCTGGAAAGGCCGGGTCCGCTATACGGTTCCAGATGATCGAGCGGCGCAGCATGCATGCTGGAAAATATTCCGTCCGGGAAGGCTGGAAGTTCCCTTGCGGGCCATGGCGAGGCTGCCGCGCCTTTCCGGTTCAATCGGCTGCTGCGAAGGCCCGGAGATCAAGACAATCTTAAGGGAGATTGGCGGGGAGCCGAGCCTCTCGTGCTGTCGTGCCGGCGCTGCTGGTACTTGGTCCAAAGACACGGTTCTCCTTTTGCACAGGGACTCGGCCGAGGCGCTTTGTTTCGTGAAAGCCGGTGCGGGCGCCGCTGTCGATTCGCTTTTGCAAAATGAGGCGAACTGGCTGCGCCGGCTTCGAGGCGAGAAGGAAATCGCCGAACTTGTTCCCGAACTTCTAGCCCATCGGGCCGGAGAAGACTTCTGCTTTGTTGCGCAACGGCCGATTTCCGGAGAGCTCGACTTCAAGTTGGGGGCGCCACAGTTCGATTTCCTCAGGAAGCTGCAAGCGTCTTCTACGCAATGGATGCGGTACGAAGATTCGCAGCTCTTCCGGACCCTTCGCTCGCGCGCGAAGCAACTTGAGGGTCATCTCTCCGATGCCTGGTCAGCGCGCCTGGAGATTGGAATGCGGAGAGTCGAGGAGGCGCTAGCCGGGCGAAGAATTCTACTTGTAGGCGTCCACAACGACTTCACGCCCTGGAATATCCGCATCGAGCGAGGGGTCGCGAAGGTTTTCGATTGGGAATATGCGGCCGATGAACAGCTACCGCTGTTTGACCCGCTCCATTTTGTTCTGCTGCCCATGGCTCTGCGGCGGCCGCCCACCAGCACGGTGATCAAAACGCTGAAAGATACAATCGGGTTCTGCCGGCAAAAGCTGCCGAAGGAGAGTTGCTACGCGGCTCAGGCCCAGGCGCTCGCCTATCTGCTCAATGTTTCGGTTCTTTATCTGCGCTCCCTTTGCGGGGATTGTCGCTTTGACCCAGTCATCGATAGCTATGGTCGAGCCATTGACGGGCTCTGTGCGCAGGCCGGACACGGTCAGTGTAAGCACAACTGAAATTTCCGCTCGACGGCGCAACGGCCGATAGCCGAGTTCGATCGTCGGTCTGACAGCTTCAATTTGAGCCATCATCGGCCGAGGAGGTCCGCATGAGTGAAAGAGTCATTGCAGTAACCGGCGCAGGCGGATTCATTGGAGGAAGCCTGGTCGCTTTTCTCAGGAAGCAAACCAATAGGCGTATCCGCGCCGTCGATGTGAAACCTTTGGAGCACTGGTATCAGCGCTTCGACGATGTCGAGAATCTCTGCCTGGACTTGAGTGACAAACAAAACTGCGAGATTGCGGCGAGAGGAACCAGAGATATTTACAACCTGGCGGCCAACATGGGTGGTATGGGGTTCATTGAGAAGAACAAGGCGCTGTGTATGCTCTCGGTTCTCATCAACACGCATATGCTGATGGCCGCGCGGAAGCATGATACGAAGCGCTATTTCTATTCTTCCTCAGCCTGCGTGTACAACGGGGATCTGCAACACACCTCTGACAATGGAGAGCGTTTTATGGCGCCGGCGCTGAAAGAGGCAGATGCGTACCCGGCGCTGGCTGAAGATGGTTATGGCTGGGAAAAGCTCTTTTCGGAAAGAATGTGCAGGCACTACATGGAGGACTTCAACCTTTATGTACGCGTGGCGCGGTTTCATAACGTGTATGGCCCGTGGGGGACCTGGTTCGGCGGGCGCGAAAAGGCTCCGGCGGCTATCTGCCGAAAGGCTATCGAAGCAAAAGTGACGGGAAGGCACGAGATTGAGATATGGGGAAACGGCCACCAGACGCGATCGTTCATGTACATCGACGACTGTGTTACAGGAATTGATCGGATCATGGACGCGAATATTCCGGAGCCGGTCAATCTTGGATCGAGCGAGGCGGTCAGCATCAACCAACTGGTGGATCTGGTTGAAGAGATAGCGGGCATCAAGCTCGAGCGCAGGTATGACCTAAGTGCCCCTAGAGGCGTAAATGGCAGAAACAGCGATAACACGCTGATCCGAAAATACCTTGGCTGGGAGGCGAGCATTCCTCTGCGCACCGGCCTGGAGAGAACATATGCCTGGATCCAGAGGCAATATAAGATGCTCGAGCAAGGTGAGGCAGGGGTGGTTCGCGAGAGCGCGTCAGTCTATTAGCAGGCTCGATGCCGCCCGCCGTCCGAGGTGAGTGCATGGCGGAGCGAATGCGCGATCGAAGGGAATCAAGCACCAGAAGGAAATCGAACCATGACCAGGCATCTGCTCAGGCTTCCCAAGATCAGCGTTGTTGTACCTTCCCTCAACCAGTCTAACTACCTTGAGGCAACGCTGCTTAGTATTCTCGACCAGAGTTACCCCGATCTTGAGCTCATTGTAATTGACGGGGGCTCGACGGACGGGAGTTCGGAGATCGTCCGGAAGTACGCCAAGCAAATTAAATTCTGGTGCAGCGAGCCCGATGGGGGACAGACGCAAGGCCTCATCAAGGGCTTCTCGCGCACGACCGGGGAGATTCAATGTTTCCTAAACAGCGATGACCTTTTCGAGCCCGGCGTTCTGCTTGAGGTGGGCCAATACTTCCTCAAGCATCCTGGCGTGGACGCGGTGTATGGCAATGCACTTTGGGTTGATTTCGAAGGAAAGCCCATACGGCCACAGAAGGAGATACCATTCAACCGATTCATTTTTCTTTACACTTACAATTACATTCCCGGCATGTCAATGTTCTGGCGCCGCGCGATCTATAACCAGGCGGGCGGCCTGAATCCCGCATTTCAGCTGGCATTCGATGCGGACTTATGGATGAGAGTCAGCGACTGTGGGGGAAGAATCAAGCACACGGCGCGGCAATGGTCGCGAATGCGCCGCTATCCCGACCAAAAGACAGTACGAATGCGCGAGGTCACTCTTCGCGAAGATATGCTCATCCGGATGCGCTACTGGAAAGGCCAGGCGATGCCTTCGACTTATGCCATTCGGCGGAAGATCGCGCTGAGCATTCGTATCATATGGAAGCTTCTTACCGGATGCTACGCTTTGGGGTATTGCAGGGACATAGGAAATACCGGAGGCCATCGCGTAGACACTTAGCCGAGATCACTTGAACGGATAGCTTTAACGGGTAGCTTGATCTGGTCGAGGCGAGGTTATTGGGGACATTCCTTGGCGATCGCAGCGCTGTCATGCACCGCGATGTTAAATGAGAAGAGCGCATGAAGGTCTTGCTTTCAGCATACGCATGCGAGCCCGGGAAGGGCTCTGAGCCGGGGGTTGGCTGGAACTGGGCTCTGGAGATTACGCGACTCGGGCACACCTGCTGCGTGCTAACTCGAGAAAATAACGTTAGACCGGTTCTCGAGGGCGCTAAGATCCATTGCCCGGGTTTGCGCGTTGTAGGCTATGACCTGCCGAAGTGGACCAGGTTCTGGAAGAAGGGTGCTCGCGGGATGGGGCTTTACTACCGGATGTGGCAATGGGGTGCGGTTGGGCGGGCCGCGATGCTATTGCAGGAGGAATCCTTCGACGTTGTGCATCATGTAACGTTTGGGGTCTTTCGACAGCCATCGTTCATGGGCCAGCTTGGAATTCCATTCATCATCGGCGTGGGCGCGGGAGAGGTTATGCCCAAGCAGTTCTTCGCCGGCCTTCCCTTTAAGGCGAAACTGAACGAGATCGCTCGTGATTTTGGAGTAGCGCTGGGACGCGTCGATCCGTGGGTTCGCGCATCGCTAAAGAGTGCGACACTCATCTTTTGCAGAACGCAGCGAACGCTCGATATTCTGCCCGCCTGCGTACAAGGGCGGTGCGTGGTGCTTGACGATGTGGGGATGCACCCTGACCAGATCGGTCTAATCGGTGAACCGATGATTCACGAGGCGCGATTTCTGTTCGCCGGCCGACTGGTCGCCTGCAAGGGGCTCCATCTGGCGTTTGAAGCTCTCGCGATCGTGCGCAAAGCGATTCCAAGTGCGGCGATCACAGTTGCCGGAGGCGGCCGCGACGAAGCCTGGCTGCGCAAACGGGCGATTGAACTCGGTCTCGAAAAGGCGGTTCACTGGGTTGGCAAACTCACCCACGCAGCGATGCTTGATTTGTATGCTTCGCATGTTGCTTTTGTCTTCCCGAGCTTGCACGATGCAGGGCCAAATGTCATTCCCGAAGCGTGTGCCCGCGGATTACCCGTAATCTGCCTGGACCTGGGCGGTCCCGCCCAATTGCTTCCCGCCGGGTGCGGCTACAAGATCTGCGTTGCCGATCGAACCAGCCGCGAAGTGGTTGCTGAGCTCGCAGAGGCAATGGTCAAGCTGGCAACCGATCCTGCGCTGAGACAAATCATGTCCGATACCTGTCTTGCGGCAGCCCGGGAACGGACCTGGGAAAAGCAGGTGGCCCGAGCGTACGAAATGGTGGCGGCGCAATTGGCTGGTCATCGAGAAAGCGCCGAGAAGTGAGTGGCGCTTTGCGCGGACCCTCTCGCAAAAATCATTTCGTGACAAATCGCGCTGAAGTGTCGGCGTAGTGCAGGTGGGAACAATTCGGCACCAAACGCGAAGTGCGCCTTGGATCGACAGCAGCGAGGGAAAATCTTCCTCGGCTCCGGCACAGAAGAGCCTCTCTGCGTTGAGGTTCTTTCTGCGATATCCCATTTTCCTTCTCGCCTTCGGTCCGCCTGAGTTCAAGCCGCCAATTGTCGGTATTGACACCAGCAAAGCCCACTTCGACGCATGGAATGTCATTCAAGTTAGCTGGCTCTCCGTGGTAGCCTTGCGCGCGATACTTCGCCTGGTCGGTGGCCGGCCGATCCTGATGACCAGGCAGATTCGGTCAGTGCTCAAACTGGCGTTCATTCTCGGCTTCTTGTTCCTCGCATCGGTCGCATATTCTCCCGGCCGCGTCATTTCGGCGGAATATTGCTTTCTCTACTTTCTCAATCTCACATGCATTGTGGAGTTTGTTTCCGAAAGCTATCGCAAGCCGCCGGACTGGATGCAGTGCATCTTCCAGCTTCGGCTTGTGTCAACCCTGCTCACAGCGACGGTTCTGTTAACTGCATTCCTGGCTCCAACACTGGTGATTCAGGGCAACAATCGGCTCATGGGCGGTTCAGTGGCCGCCGTCCCTCTCTATTCACCGCTCATCGCTATCACGTCGGCTTACAGCTTCCTTCACTCCCTGGAACCCAGAATTCGATCTGGCCTCTTCTTCCTGCTGGGCCTCGGGTGTACTGTGGCCACTCAAACAAGAGGCGTTGAAATCAGTCTCTTAGCCATTCTGGCAATGGCCGTGATCGGATGGGGCAAGATGAGGCGGCAATTTGCATTCATCGTGGCCTCTGGGCTCATGGCAGCGACCCTATTCTCCTGCGTGGCGATTGAGGTGATCGGCGGGCCTCGCATCTGGCAAGCGTTTAACCGGGGTCAAGATACGGAGACACTTATCACGGCAAGCGGAAGAACGGGAGTATGGCAGGATCAGATCCTCTATTGCGTCAGCCATCCAGAGGGAATGGGCTATATCGCCGGAGTTCGAGCGTTTCACCGCCGCGACTACGCCACAAACTTACACGCCGCCTTGACCAACATCGGAGGCACCGACAACTCTTACATAGAGGTGTTGACGGATGCAGGCTGGCCTGCGCTCGCGATTTACCTGGCCATCCTATCGAGAACCATCTTCCTTGGATGGCGTTTTTCAAGAAAAAGAGAACTGCGTGGCTCTCCCTGGCTCAGCGCCTCGCGGTGTCATCCGCTGCGGTGCTCACTTTTATTATTGCTGTTTTGCCTGGCGGAGGGGACGGAGAGTTCAACCTATGTTATACCCATGTCCGGATCGTTCTATTGCCAGAATATTCTACTTTCGATCATTCTTGGCATCTCCACGGGCATGGTAATTGGATCGCGATCAAGGACGAGCCGCTCAGTTGCTCTCACTCCTCCGCGCAGAGAGTCCTACCAGAAAACAGCGTGACATTCGCAGATTGCTGATGAGCTTTGAAAGTGCGTCGTCCGACGAGTCTAGAAACAACGATCACGCGCACGAGGGCGAAGCAAAATGTTCTGAGGCGCCGCGGTTTGCCGCGTGGGCCGGATGCCGGCAACTGACGTGGTTTGTGCTGCTTTCGAGGGCGGGTTCGGAATCTTCTAGCAGCTTCAAGGTGAATTCGCTGAGATCAACACGATTGCGTTTACCGGGCCATTGGTCTTCAGGAGAAGGAATAGTCTCCTTGCGAGAAGCAATAGCATCAGCTGTCGCTCGGCGTCTAAACCATATCAGCCATGCAGTAAAGAGACTGGCCCGCCTGAACTCGCTTGTTCTTTATGCGTTTATTCTAATAACAATCGCTGCAACCTTCATTCCATTCAACCCAAGGATGCCAAGTACGGGCCTGGATGCGTCGTGGGAGTACGCAATGAACGAGGCCGTTGCGCGGCATCTGAGCTTTGGCAAGGCTATTGTGTTCACCTACGGCCCCTACGCCTCAATCTGTACCAGGACCTATTCACCCGCAACCGACCCGCGTATGATGCTGGGAAGCGCTGCCGTCGCATTATCCTATTTGCTCGCGTTGTTATATTTCATGAATCGAACAAGACGGTATGCGATAGTCGTGCTACTGGTCTTTCTGGCCACGTTCTCCAGCACCGAAACGCTGCTCTTATCTTACGCATTTCTTCTTGTGGCATGCGTAGTTAGGCATTTGAATCCAGTTACTGGTCCCGCGGCCGCGGTCCTCAAATCGCGGCACATCTTTGCTGCGGTAGGAATGTGGTCAACGCTCGGCTTGTTGCCTCTCGTCAAAGGGAGTCTTTTATTCCCCTACGCGGCCGCTGTCGTGATCTCATCCAGTCTTCTCTGGCATCATTCACGTCCGTGGCAGGGGTTAAGCTTGTTGCTGATTCCACCTGCGGCCAGCGTCGCTCTGTGGCTCATGGCAGGCCAGCCGCTTTACAATCTTCCGTCCTTCTTGGGCGGGACGCTTCAATTGACCTCGGGTTATACCGAGGCGATGTCCACTTCTTGGGTCATCGTGCCCGATATCGTCGGCAATGCATTTGTTCTGCTCTTCATTGTCTTAGCCATTGTGGCCTGCCAATCGATCTTCGGCGTCCGAAAGATGAGGCCATCATCAAGACGGCTGCTTGGCCTGGCCGCGGCTCTGTTCTTTTTCGTGACTTTCAAACATGGGTTTATCGCAGTCGGCAATGTGTCCTCGGCCTTCGCCACGGCATCTGTGTTGATGCTAATCCTCTGGCTGCTAATCGGAGACAGGCTGCTACTTTGGTCGCTCGTGGTGGCATTTGTCATGACAGCGAGCACCTCAGTGGTCAGAGACGCGGTTCTGTTGCGGGAGGTGCATGACAAGTTTGGCGTGGGCGCCGGATGGAGCGGGGCAGAGAAGCGAGCGGATATGTTGAACTTCTGTGTCGAAAGAGCCGTGGGTGCCTATTCTAGAAGTACTCTAGAAGCCGCAGTTGGCACTTATGTGGAGGCCTGGCGAGGTATTCGCCTAAGAATGAGCCGAGGCGATGACCTCAAAGCCAGGTTTGAGGATGCGAAGGCCTCTATCCGGACGAGCCACCCCTTGCCCGCAATGCGTGGGACCGCGGATATCTATGGATATGAACAATCAATTCTCCTCGCATCGGACAACGAATGGAACCCCCGCCCGATCATTCAGAGTTATTCAGCCTATACGCGCGAATTGGCAGCACGGAATGAAGGCCATCTACGGGATTCAGATTCTCCCGATTGGGTGTTTTTCGAAATTCATACCATCGGCGGCCGCCTGCCCTCGCTCGACGATGGAGCGAGCTGGTCCGCTCTGTTTGATAATTACACTTATGAGTCGTATGATGGCCGTCTGGTTCTGCTGCGAAAAGGCCGCATCGGTCTTGCTCACACCGGTTATTATCGGACCTACGAGCAAACATGCGAAGTCGGCCAGCGAGTTACGCTGCCACAGGGAAGCGGAATCCTCTTTGCGGAAGTCGATCTGAAGCCTACATGGCCGGGGCGGCTGTTGACCGCTTTGTTCAGCCCGCCTCAATTGCGCATAGAACTGGGGTTGGCAAACGGAAGGAACAAGTCCTACCGTGTTATTTCCGAAATGATGGAGACGGGATTTCTTCTTTCACCTCTGGTAAACAATACGGAAGAGTTTGCCGAGCTAAGTGCGCGGTCAGGGCATGTTGAGAATGTGTCTCAGGTCAGGTCGATCTCGATCGTTCCGGCCTACGGAGGCACCGTGCTCTGGGCCAGGACATATCGACTCACGGTGAAGGCCTATTGATTGAAACAGCCGTGAGCATCCGTTGATCCGGTAAGGACAATGCCAAACGCATCCATCGCGTTCGGTAAGGCCGGGAGAGTTGTCGCAGCTCCGCTCTGTCGCAGCAAGCCCTGGCTCTGTCGGTTCGTCGAGAGCGGCGGGGATACATCTTTTGCGCGAGACAACCATCGTTTGCGTGAGACAACCAGGCCAAGACGCAGCGTGAACCTTTTTGGGGAGTCGTGATGAGCGAGATTCGCAACATCGTTGTGGTTGGAGGCTGTGGCCATGTGGGACTGCCTTTTGGAATTGTGCTGGCGGACCATGGGATGCAAGTGACCCTGCTCGATGTAGACAAACGGAAGGTGGCATCCATCAACGACGGCAAGATGCCGTTTCGCGAGGCGGGTGCAGAGGCACTACTGCCTGATCTGATTGGAAAGTCGCTGGTTGCGACTACGGATCCGGAGTGCCTGCGTCGTGCGGATGTGGTTATCTCTGTTATTGGCACACCCGTTGATGAGCACCTGAACCCGACCGTGTCTGGGTTGTACCATAGTCTGGATGATTTGATCGAGTATCTTCCTGACGGATCGTTGCTAGTACTTAGAAGCACACTGTATCCCGGCGTCACTCGTCTTATCAAGGATAGAATCGACGAACGCGGGCGGGATATACATTTGGCATTCTGTCCCGAACGCATCGCCGAAGGAAAGGCGATTGAAGAGCTCACAAGTCTGCCTCAGATCATCTCCGGATTCGGACCGGTTGCACTGGCAAAGGCGCGCGAATTGTTCGGTCTTATTGCCCCGACGGTGATTGAATTGGAACCACTCGAGGCGGAGCTTGCCAAGCTGTTCACCAACAGCTGGCGATATCTGAACTTCGCGGCATCAAACCAGTTCTACATGCTGGCTGAGAGCTATGGTCTGGATTTCTATAAGATCTACAATGCAGTTACGCGAGAGTATCCGCGGATGCGCAGCTTTGCCCGTGCGGGATTTGCGGCAGGCCCATGCCTGCTGAAAGATACATTACAGCTCTCGGCCTTCGCCAGCAATAACTTCTTTCTTGGTCATGCCGCCATGCTAGTCAACGAGGGGTTGCCTAACTTTGTAGTTACGCAGCTTCGTGAACATGGATTGTCTCGCAAGACCGTGGCCATTCTCGGGATGGCGTTCAAAGGAGATTCGGATGATAGTCGCAGCAGCCTGTCGTACAAGCTGAAGAAGCTGCTTCAGGTAGAAGCGAGAGATGTGATATGCACCGATCCTTTTATTACCGATCCTCGATTTGTTACCGTCGAGACTGCCGTGCAGCGATCCGATGTGATCATTCTGGGGGCCCCGCATGCTGCCTATCGCGATTTGCGCTTTCCGGTAGAGAAGAAGGTCGTTGACATCTGGGGCCTGTGGCGCGAGGGCCAGGCTTGCGGAAGTGGGACCAGGGAGGGTTGATGAAGGTATTAGTTACCGGAGCGGCCGGCTTCATCTGTGGCTATCTGATTCAAGAACTGCTCGACAACGGCCACGAGGTGGTGGGGCTGGACAATTTTAGCAAATACGGGCGCAGCCAGAATTCGTACAGTCTTCACCCGAGCTATCAATTCGCAGAAGGGGATGCAAAGGATGCCGGGCTCTTGAAGGAGTTGCTAGCTGACTGCGATCATTTCGTTGCATCGGCGGCAATGATCGGCGGGATTTCCTACTTCCACGAGTTTGCATACGATTTAATGGCGGAAAATGAGCGTATAACCGCAGCGGCTTTCGACGCTGCGATTCAAGCGCGAAGAGACTTCAAGCTGCAGAAGATCACGGTACTCTCGTCGAGCATGGTGTATGAGTCGACGGCGGAGCATCCCACCCCGGAAGGCGCCCAGCAGAGGTGCCCGCCGCCGAAGTCCACTTACGGGTTTCAAAAGTTGGCGACGGAATATTTTGCCAAAGGGGCATGGGAGCAATACCGACTGCCGTATACCATTGCCAGGCCATTTAATTGCGTCGGCGTGGGTGAGAAGCGGGCACTCCGTGACGTGCATGTCTACAGCGGGAATGTGAAGCTTGCCATGTCGCATGTGGTTCCGGACTTGGTCCAGAAGGTGCTCAAGGGACAGGACCCGCTCCACATTCTAGGTGAGGGCAACCAGGTGCGCCACTACACCTATGGCGGGGATCTGGCTCGCGGGATCCGCATGTGTATTGAACATCCACAGGCCTTGAATGAGGACTTCAACTTGTCCACTGGCGTGCGGACAACCGTACTGGAACTGGCCAGAATCATTTGGGACAAGGTGCATAGGGGCGCCAAACCGTTCCGCGCCGTGCACGATCGAGCCTATGAATACGATGTGCAGGAGAGGTCGCCAGATGTTCAGAAGGCGGAGCAAATGTTGGGTTTCACCGCTGACACCCCCTTGGACATAACGCTCGATGAAGTCATTCCCTGGATCCAAACGCAGATTGGCACAGGCCAGATCTAGACCCCGTCCCGACGAGGTGGGCCTGCAGCCTGATGGCCGTGACTGTGCCTCTGACTTCGGTGGGCCGACCTGCCTCGCAAAGCGTTGTGCAGATAGAGCATCTGGCTTTGTGATCGCAGAAAGGCAGCTTGGGAAAGAGGAGAATGTGAGTGAAGGAGCGAAACGAGAGGACGCTGCAGGCGATCTGACGATTGTTATCCCCGTATATAACGAAGGCGCTGGATTTGCGCGTCTGTGGAGGGAGTTAGATGCTCACCTCAAGTTTCCGTTCCGCGCGCTTGTGGTCTATGACTTTGACGAGGACAACACTGTGCCTGCCGTTAAAGCAGTGATTGAGCGCGGAGAGAGGCGTATCAGCCTGGTCAAAAATAGTATTCGGAGAGGTGTAGTGGGAGCGCTGCTGACAGGATTCGGCAAGGTCGAGCGAGGGCCATTGCTGGTTGTGATGGCCGATCTCTCCGACGATCTGGCGCAAGTGAGAAGAATGGTTGAGCTTTACCATCTGGGTAATCACGTAGTCGTCGGGAGCCGCTACATGAAGGGCGGACGAATCGTGAACGGGCCAGTGCTGAAGCAGGGCCTGTCCCGCTTGGCTGGAGTCAGCCTGTCTTGGCTTCGTCGCATCCCGACACACGACGCCACTAACGCATTCAAAATATACGATAGCATCATGCTGAAACGGCTTACTCTCAGGAGCCAGCATGGCTTCGAGTTGAACTTGGAAATTACGGTGAAGGCTTTTCTGGCCGGATACCGTATTACTGAAATACCTTCGGTGTGGCGGGATCGTACGCAAGGTGAGTCAAAGTTCAAGCTGTGGACCTGGCTTCCGCATTACTTGCATTGGTACGTCTATGCCTTTCGCCCGCGACGTCGACTGATGCTCGAAAGGCATGGACAGGAGTGAGATGTTGTCGGGTGGCTAAAGGCCCGGGACGTGGTGGACAATAAAGGCAAGATAACGTCAAGGAAACGCGTACTCACTCCGAACAGGCCTGGGGTCTGGGGCAATCCTGGTATTTAGAACATGCATGTAATGATTGCCGGAATTCGCGGCGTGCCAAGCAGGCATGGGGGGTTCGAGACATTTGCGGAAGACTTGTCATTGTTTCTCGTAGCTCGCAATCATCGGGTAACAGTGTATTGCCAATGCGAAGATGGCACCGACATCACTGAAGACATGTGGAACGGTGTTGGCCGTGTATTGATTCCATCCCCAAGCAATTCTGCGGGGACTGTGTATTACGATTGGGTAACAACGCTTCATGCCACCCGGCAAAAGGGTGTCGTGCTAACTCTGGGATACAATACCGGCGTCTTCAGCGTTCTCTATCGATTCCATCATCTGCCGAACCTGATGAATATGGACGGAATCGAGTGGCAGCGGAGGAAATGGTCGATTCCCCAACGCGTCTGGCTTTGGCTGAACGAACATGGTGGCGCGCTGTTTGCAAATCATCTGATCGCCGACCATCCCGAGATTGCCGCCCATCTGCGCCGTCATACAGCTGCAGGTAAGATTACAGTTATTCCCTATGGAGCCGACAGGGTAACATCAGCTCCTTGCCAGCTGCTGGCTAAGTATGGGCTAAAGACGAAGGGCTATTATCTTCTCATCGCGCGACCGGAACCTGAAAACTCGATTCTTGAGATCATTGGGGCATTTTCCTCCGGCCGGGTAGCTACGCCGCTGGTGGTGCTGGGGAGATATTCGACTGCGGAGAACAAGTATCATTTGCAAGTTGTGCAAGCGGCCGGCCCCGAAGTGCATTTCCTGGGTGCGATTTACGATCGCGAGATTGTGAGAACGCTGAGATTTCATGCCAAGGCTTATATTCACGGGCACAGCGTTGGTGGGACAAATCCATCTCTGGTTGAGTCTCTCGCGGCAGGAAACGCAGTCATTGCCCATGACAATCGGTTCACTCGTTGGGTGACTGGCGAGAACGCAAGATTTTTCAAGGGTTCCGAGGACCTGGAGGAAACTCTTGTCTCATTTGAAGTGAATCCCGCCCAGCTGATGGAAATGGAAGGGTCGAGTCGGCGGAGGCACGAGACGGGTCTGGCGAAAGAGAAAGTGCTATCAGCTTATGAGGATCTCTTGAGCCGCGTAGCGCAGTGTTATCAAGCGAAGTAGTTAACTGATCGATGAGAACGTCTGCGATGTCGTCGATGCCGAGCAGAAGTGAATGGCCGAGCAGAAGTGCATGGGAAGTCCGGGAGCCTTCGTGTTGGCAACCCGAAGGCGCAAGGGAAAGGTTGGAGTCTGGAGCTTCTATACCCGCGTCAATTCTATTTGTTCATCAAGGGTGCGAATTGTATGGGTCAGACCGCACTTTACTTCAATCGGTGCAGGGCGTGGCCTCGCGCTGGCCGCGGGCGAGAATCACAGTTTTGCTACCCTGCGATGGTGTTTTAAGGAACGCTTTGCTTCCTTTTGTCGCGGAAGTGCGCATTACAAAACTTGCGATACTGCGCAGGAGCCACATGGAGAAGATGAAGCTTGACGGTATCCGCGGGCTCATTGGAGGAATTCTCCGAGCTCGGCGCATGATGCAGGCCTACGATGTGACTTATATCAACACGGTCGTGGTCATGGATTATATTGTGGCCGCAGGTATGGTT
>JBEKVS010000099.1:0-16655 GCA_049513795.1 Occallatibacter sp.
TCTGCACTTGCTATCGTCCCGATCGGGAGGTCGTCCAACATGCAAAAGTAAGGGTTTACGCGTCAAGCTCAAGGGCCTGGGCCATCGAGTATGCTTCGCGAGCGTACCCATGTCGCAGCGTCGCTGAATGGGGGTCATGAAATTGTCAATTCGAAGCCGTCGTTTTGTTGAAATGGCGATCCTGACCTTGGCGGCGCCGATGTTTGCTCAGATCAATGTGCATGGATATCTCTCCGATTGCGACCAGAAGAAAGGGCTACCGGATTATCGGAGTGAGCTTGAATCAACCCCTCGCAGTTCGCGGGCAAATTATTGCGTAGCTGAATTGCAACTCCAAAACCGCGCCTACCAGGCAAGCGCGAACGCCTATCGCGACGCGCTGGCCGGAGATGGGGATCCCGTCTGGACTAAAGTCTGGAGCCTCATTCAGATCGGGAAGATCTTCGATGTTACTCACCAGCGCGAACGGGCTGTGAGGGAATACCAGTTAGCAATTGAGACCGGCGATAACACTGACGGAGCAATCGATCAGGCCCGCGAGTTGTTGGAGCGCCCCTTCGAATGGCCCGGAAATCAGTGAGCGCAGACCCAGGCCCATACGAACGCGCTCACCGCCTCTCACTTACCCGCCAGCAGCACCCACTTACTAACTTCGTTCATCTTGAATGAGGTATAAGTTCCATCGCTTTCGCACGCAATCCGCAGCGGCGCGTCGCCCTTCTGCACGATCCTGGCCGCCAGGCTTCCATCCTGCGGGCGCAACTCGAAGTATGTGTCCGTGTCCTCGGTCATGCGCCCTTCGTTGGGACTGCTCTCGCTTCTGAAGTGCACCACCCAGCGCTCGTTCGCAGCCACCATTTCCGCAAACCTCCACCCCTTGGGGATTTGGATCGGCACTTCGCGCACTCCGCCGCCCTGCGTCACTTCAACCACGGGATCGTCACTGTTGGCGCGCCACACAACAATGTTGTTGCCCACTGCGGTGAAGTAGACGGAGCCAAGATACGCCGATGCCGCCTGCCGTACGCCGGGGTTCGATGTCGCATCTCCCCAATCCATCGGTCTGCGGCTCGCCGGCACCTCGATCTGCTTGACCACTTCGGCCGACGAATTCAGATAGAGCACTTTAAGAACTCCGGTTTCAGGATCCGATTCGGAGATCAGCATATCGCCGGATGGAAACACGGCCAGGTGGCGCAGCTGGCAAGACCCAGGCCGCGAAAGATCGCATTGCGTGCCTAACTCGATAACTCCCTTGTAAGTGCCGTCCAGATCGAATCGGGCAATATAGTTGCGGTAATCCTTCAATGGAATTCCCGACGGAGACGTTCCCGGGCCGCGCTCTCCAGGCTTCTCTTTGGTTCCTTGCACAAGGAAATAGACACTCGAGTCGGTGGGGAAAACGCTGATGCCATTGTTGTAGTCAGTCAGATCGGAGATGCTCGCGGACGAGATAGTCTTTGTCGTCTTGCCCTGCACGATGGTCGCGATGGCGTTGTACTTGGGAAACTTCCCCTTGGGCGTCTTCATCACCGCGTCCCAATCCACCGACTGCAGCACCAGCGAGCCGTCGGAAAGGCAATGGGGATGATCTTCGTATCCGGCGGGCAACGTAAAGCCGGGGTCCGTTTCGACCGCCTTGAACTCCACGACCTTGGTTGGGATCATCTCTTGCTTCCCATCGTCGGTTGCAATCTGTTGGACCGTATTCGACGTCTGCGCCGGCGCGCGCAAGGGCAGTATGGCGAGAACGAAGCCCAGAACGCATACCCATCTGGAAGAGAGAGACCGTCGCATTGAGCCTCCCATCCGAGGAGCTACCCGATGCTTTCAGCACCGGGCTAATCCACTTCTTAAAGATGAATGAAAGACGGCTCACCCTCCCTTTCCGCTCAGCGCAAAGTTGGGCTGATGATCGATCCGCCTCCCTATGCGCAGGCAGTCAGCCCATCCGCACCCACGGGACACCAATATCGGCATGCGCTCTTAAACGGTCGGCCAATTGCCCCGTGTGGTGTTGCAAATGGCGGAGGTTATACAGATGCAATTCCAGTTTGTTGAAAGGCAGCCAGTCAAATCCCGATGCTGCAGTCAAGGCGAAAGCAGGCACCTTGGCCGCAATTTCCGCACAGCAGAACGCGTGATACTCAAGAACCTCTTCCCGTGAATAGGGACGCACAATCACGGTCGCAACATCCGGTGCGCCGGGTCGCGATCCAAGATACTGCGAGTCCTGCCGGTGCTTGATCCAGGGCAGAAAATCTGCTTTGCTGGCTTGCATATAAAAATGCGTATAGAAGAGAGAGTGATACGCAATGTGCCAATATCGGTTGCGGAAATCCGAGCTGATCCAAAGACCTTCCGGGCATGACTCGACGGCATTTCGCAGCATGGCAAGCGCCGCCAGAAATTGGCTGACAAGATGACTCTGGATGGCAGATTCGTCCACTAGGCTTGCCCGGCGCTTCTACTCTTTGAGCGTGACTGTAATCTTTCGCGCGTCGCCGCCGGCAGAGGTAATCGCAATTTCACCGGTGGACTTCTTTTTAATTGTCTTGAACTTTTCGCCCCACTCGACCAGCACCAGCGCATCGGGAGTCAGCAACTCGTCCAGACCCAATGTTTCCAGCTGGCGCTCGCCTTCCAGGCGGTAGACGTCCAGATGAAAAAGCTTCACCGGCTTGCCGTTGCGCGTGCCTTCATATTCGTGGACCAGCGTGAAGGTGGGGCTGGTCACCTCGTCTGCTTCGGCCGCGTCAAGAGCCTCGGCAATGCCCTTCACCAGCGTAGTTTTGCCGGTTCCCAGGTCGCCGCTCAGGATGAGCAGTTGCGGCGGCTTGAGCAAGGCTGCGAGTTTGCGGCCCACTTCAATCGTGTCCGCGCCGCTGTGGGTGGTGAACTCGCGCGTCTTTTCAGCCTCCGGGGGCACGGCGGGTGCTGCAGGGGCAACGTTGGTCATCGGTCAGCCTCGCTGGGGATAGCGTGATTGAATCACACCGGATTGGATCACACCGGATTGAATCACACCGGATTGAATCACACCAGCGGCCTCGACGCCGCCGGCAGCCCCTGCAACCAAACATACCCGTTCTGGCCGCGCGAATCAAAGCCAAAAGCCCGAGAAAATTGCTGCAGGCTGTCGGAGGCCAATAAAGTGTGCTCGTCCTGATGGGCTTCTGGCCCGCGCAAGGCGAGGTCAGCAGCCAGTCCATGCAGGTAGACGGCAGCCTCGACGGCGCGCGCCGCATCGGCTGGATGCTGGGCCAGCAATCCCGCAACCAGGCCCGTCAACTGGTCGCCGCTGCCGCCCTTGGCCATGCCGGGATTGCCGGTAGTGTTCACCGCCACGCTGCCATCGGGATGGGCGATGAGCGTACGCGCACCTTTGAGCACCAGCGTCACGCCAAAGCGCTTGGCGAAGCCGGTCGCTACTTCGAGCCGGTGAGCCTGCACTTCTGGAACCGTGATGCCGGCCAGTCGCGCCATCTCTCCGGGGTGCGGCGTGAGCACCACAGTGCGCCCCTTGGCCAGCTTGGCCAGCAACACCGGCTTGGCGGCCAGAATGTTCAAAGCATCGGCATCGATGACGGCGGGAATCTTGCTTGCGGCCAGCAAGCCGGTCACAAACTTCACCGTTTCGGGCGCCTGGCCGATGCCTGGACCGATGGCCAGCACTGTCATGCCGGAAAGCAGTGCCGTCATGGCTTCCGGCAGCAGACAATCGGCCGACACGCTGCCGGAAGCGTTGGCGGCGAGCGGCCACGTCATCAACTCCGGTGCAACTCCGGCAACCAGCGGCTGAACCGGTGCAGGAACCGCGGCCGTAACCAACCCGGCGCCGCTGCGAAGCGTCGCCATGGCCGTCATAGAAGGAGCGCCGGACCGGCCAACCGATCCGCCCACCACCAGCACGTGGCCGAAATATCCCTTGTTGGCGCCAACGGCTCGAGGAGCCTGCACCATCGCCATCGCCGATCCCGCCCAGCGGATGCGCAGTTCCGACGCGATGGCCGCGTCTGGCGATCCGATTGGCGCGACGATGACAGGCTGATCCCAGCGGCGCGTCAACTGGCCAAAGACATGCGCCGGCTTGGGAGCCGTGAATGTGACCACCGCATCGGAAGGAAACACTGGGCCTGCTGGCGCGGCTTCCGTACTATCGGCTGGCCAGCCGGAAGGCAGGTCGACCGACAGGACAGGAGCATGGCTCGACTTGATCCAGTCGAGCGCAGCCAGGGCCAGGCCCTTCAGGGGCGGCTTGAATCCCGTGCCGACAACCGCATCGATCAGCAGATCGGCAGACAACGCATCATGGTGCGCGGACAGTTCCTCTGCCGTCTCGACTACATGCACAGTTCCGGGCGCGGCGCTGGCCAGCAAATCGCCCCAGGCCGTCACGACATCCGGCGAGAAGCCCTCGGGTGCGCCCAAAAGAAGCGTGGTCACAGCCAGGCTCGGAGCGCCATCGCCACCCGATGCCAGCAGCCGCGCGGCCATCATCCCGTCGCCGCCGTTATTGCCGCGTCCGCAAAGCACGGTCACGCGGCGCGCTCCGGGATACTGTTGCCGCGCGAAGCTGGCCACAGCCTTTGCCGCCGACCGCATCAGATCAACGGAAGCGATACCGTAGCGTTCGGTTGTCGCTCGATCGCAGGCCTGCATCTCCGCCGCGGAAAGAATTTGCATGGCAACTATGGTAGCGGATGTCAGAAGTCGATCCGTGCCTGAAGTGCGATCATCCGTGGTGCGCTGTCTCCGCCCAGGCCGACGCCCAGCAGACCTGTGGGAGGCGAAGTCAAGCTTTGCAGTGTTCCGAATCGCTCCGGGACAGCGCCAGGCACACCGGCCTGCACAGCGCTTGGCAGCGCGAAGTTGGGGTGGTTGAAGGCATTGAAGAACTGCCCGTCGATGCGCAGCTTGACTCCCTCCCGGAAGGGAAACGACTTTGTGATGTAGATATCCGAATCGGTGAAATGCGGCCCGCGGACCGAATTGCGCCCGGAGTCGCCAAATTGGCAGATGCCCGGACTGTCGTTCTGCGCGCCCAACAGGCCCGTGAAGCAAGCTCCGGTCGTGGGATCGACCACCGAAACAAACGCCTCGGGGTTCAGCCATTGCCTGGTTCCCGCGACGGTCACGCCGGGATAGGGAATTTTGCGATAGAGTGGCGCGCCGGCGACGCGATTGGCATATTCCGGCGCGGAAAATTGGATGGTCTCGACCGGATTGGAAGCCTGAAGCACGCCATTGCCGTTAGCCGTGTATTGCTGGCTCAACACGCTGAAGGGCAGTCCAGAATGCAGGAAGGCAGTCTCTGAGAATGACCAGCCTCCAAATATCTGCCGCAGCCGCGCGTTGCCGGAGTGGAACGGGACCTGGTACACCCCGTATGCGGAGATGTTTTGCCGCACATCGTAATCGCAACTGGCATACTGGCGCCTTAATTCTCCCGGCAACGGCGATTCCAGGCCCTGTGTCGAGAAGGCCAGCAAGCCGCCGTTCGATACTTCGTCAAGACAGTGGCTGAAGGTGTAATTGCCGCGCAGCGTCAGGCCGCGCCATTGCTGCGTGTAGGCGGTCTGCAAGCCGTTGTACACGCTGTTAGCGCCGGTTTGGAACTCGGTGACCGTTCCAAAGCGCTGGTCAAGCGGCTGATCGTAAGGGAAGGGCACGAAACACCCCAAGCAGACGTCCTGGTAGCCATTGAGTTGGACCTGGTAGGGCTCGTGCTGCCCGCGCGTGCCCACATAGTCGGCGCGAAGATTGCCGTGCAAGCCAATCTGCTGCTCGAGGCCCAGATTGTACTGGTAGTAATACGGGGGTTTGAGCGTCCCGCTAGGGAAGGTGTTCAGGCTCACCGCCAGCGGGCAGGTTGTCCGGCCCGGCTGAATGCCCGCGCACGGCGCGCCGCCGGAACTGAAGATGGAGTGAAATAACGAATTGGCTGCGGACGCGGCGTCGATGGCGCTGCCGGGAACGCCCGGCGCCACGCCCAATCCACCCACCTGCCCGCCGATGCCGCCCGTGAAGGTGGGGTCATTGGGAGCGTTCATCAGCCCGCTGTCGGCGATCTGCTGCGGAATAATGTCGTTGAATACGCCGAACCCTGCGTGAGCAGCGCTGCGCGGCAGAAACTTGTAGGCAAACGAGGCGCGCGGCTGATAGACGAATATGGGAGTTGCCGCGAACAGGTTATGCGCGCGGCTTAGCAGAACTTGATTCAGCGGCTGGCTACTGGCGTGCGAGGCGTCCAGAAAGGAGCCGGCCATGCGCGAAAACAAACCCTGCGGACTGGTGACGTTGGTATTCCATGTCGCGCGCATGCCGTAGGTAACCGTGGCATTCACCCAGGGCTTGTAGGTGTCCATCGCGTAGTATTCCAGGTTGCCCGCCGATACTCTTTCTTTCAGCGATACGGGGAAGCTCTGGCTGGCAGTGTACGCGGCACCGTAGGTAAACTCGGCCAGGTCGTTGTACGCGACTGTGGGTACAGTGCCTTCGCCCAGGTCGTAGTCGCTGGTGTCCACGCGCCGCGTGTTGATGCCGAAGTGCAGCGTATGCGCGCCGCGTGTCCAGGTCAGGTTGTCGTTGATCTGCCACTGCGTCACCTTGCGCCCTTGCGGAAATGTATCGTTCAAGCCGCCGATGGTGGTGAAGGGCACTCCATCGCTGCCCGAGGCCAGCACGATGGGAAAGACATCGAGCGCCTGCGCGTAGTTCTTGGGCGCAAAGATGCTGGAGTACCAGTCCGCGCCGGGATTGAACTGGTTCACCAGAGCCGGACTGAACAGGTGAGTGTATCCAATGACCAGGGTGCGCTGGGGCTGCGGCGAATAGGAGTTGAAGATGGGGTTGATGGGGTCGGTCCACTCCGCCTGCAGGCCAGTGTCCTGCTGGAAGCGATACCAGATGCTGTCTTTGGCGCTGAGGGTGTGATCGATCTTCAGCACGATCAGGTTCTCGGTGTCGCTGTCGCCCAGCGATCGCTGCCGCTGAATCGCGCACCCGTTGCCGTCCAGCAAAGTCCCGCCCGGCGCCGCAGGTAACAGAGCCCCGGAGGCGTCGAGCGGGCAGGCCGTGATCGCCACCGGCGTTCCTCCAGCTGCGGGCAGCAGCGAAAACATGTTCTCGTAAAACGGAATCTCCGCCGGTTGGGCTGGAAGGCTGGCGCCTGTGACCGGGTCAAGTCCGCCGGCAGCAAGCTGCCCCAGCACATATTGCTGGTAGGCCGGTGTCGGAAGGGTGATCGGTGTCAACACAGGCAAGGCAATGCGAATGCCCTCGTAATGGGCGAAGAAGAACAGCTTGTTCCTTCGCACCGGCCCGCCTGCGCTTACGCCGAATTCGTTCACCACGCTGCGTGGCTTTTGCGCGATGTTGCCCTGGGTGTCGTTCGCGTGCAGGAAATAGTCCTCCGCATTCAGGAGAGACCCGTTCCATAACTCGTACATATCGCCGTGAAATGCGTTGCCGCCCGACTTGGTGAAGTAGTTGACCTGCGCCACCGCATAACGTCCCTGATCCACAGAAAACGAGTTGGTGTTGACCGTCGATTCCTGCACCGCATCCAGGCCGATGACCAGGTTCGTGGAGAGCCCGATATTCAAGCCCAGCCATGGATCGTTCGAGTCGTAGCCATCGAGGATATAGCCGTTCGAAGTTGCCGGCAGTCCGTTGAACTCCACGTTGCCGTAGCCGCCGGCGGCCTTGGCATCGCTCGAGGAGCCCGCCGTGTTCATCAACGCGCCCTGCGCGAATTGCGTGAGATACGTCAGGTCCTGCCCCGGATTGGGAAGGCTTTCAATGGTCTTCGCGTCAAGTGTAGTGGTGGTGTTCGGATTGTCGAGGCTCAGCAGCCCTTGCTGCACGCTCACTTCCACGGTCTGCGAAGCCGAACTGACTTGAAGCGTGAAATTCAGCGCCACATTGCGACCCACGCCCACCGGCGTCGGCACCGACGCTGCCGTGGCAAAACCGGCAACCTGCGCCGTAACGCGATACGTCCCCGGAGACACCTGGGAGAAAAGGTAGTGCCCTTGTGCATCTGTCCGGCCCGCCCGCTCCGCCTGGGTGTTGACCTCCGTCGCGGTCACAAAAGCGCCCGCGACCACCAATCCGGTCGCATCCACCACTGTGCCGGAGATCGCGCTTGAAGTCCCGCTTTGCCCCAGCAAAAGCGTCGGAATAACATTAGTTAACACTAGAAAAAGGACGCATCCATACACCATCCATTGCCGGAACGCCATGGCCAACCTCCTTCCGGAGTCAGGTTCCCAGTTCTTCGCCACGTGATGCGGAATTGATGGGCCTTAAGCTCATCAAGTTGGTCGCCGCCTTCCGCGCGCTCCGCCTCAATTTTTTCCCTGCAACATCAGCACCAGGAACCAGGCGTTCAACCCCGCGATGAGCGCTGCAACAAACCACGAGAGAGCTTGCAACCCGCGACCGTTGACAAACTCGCCCATGGTCTTGCGGCTGCCGGTGAACATGACCAGCGGGACGACCGCAAAGCTCAATTGCAGCGACAAGATCACCTGGCTCAACAGCAGCAGTTTCTCCGTGCCGCGCTCTCCGGTAAACCACACCACAATGATGGTGGGAATAATGGCCAGCGAACGCGTGATGAGCCGCCGCAGCCAGGGCTGCAGCTTGATGTGGATGAAGCCTTCCATGACCACCTGGCCGGCCAGAGTTCCTGTGATGGATGAGTTCTGGCCGCTGGCCAGCAGCGCAATCGCGAACAGCGTGCTCGCGCCCGCCGCGCCCACCAGTGGGCTGAGCAGTTTATATGCGTCTTCAATGGCCGCGACCTCGAAGTGGCCGCTGCGGTAAAACACGGCTGCCGCCACCACCACGATGGCTGCGTTCACAAACAAGGCGACAGTGAGCGCCAGCGCCGAGTCAATGTTGGCCATGAAGATGGCTTCGCGCTTGCCTTCGGACGTGCGTTGGTAATTGCGGCTCTGCACAATCGAGGAGTGCAAGTACAGATTGTGCGGCATCACCGTCGCGCCCAGCATGCCGATGGCGATGTAAAGCATGATGGGATTGGTGACGATGGAGGCAGACGGTATGAACAGATTCCGCAACGCCGGGCCATATTCAGGCCGCGAGAGGAAAAGCTGAATGCCGAACAGCACGATAATGGTGCCGATGAGCGCGATGACCAGCGCCTCAACCCAGCGAAAACCCCAGCGCTGCAACAGCAGAATCAACAGTACGTCGAGGCCAGTGATAAGTACGCCATAGAACAGGGGAATATGAAAGAGCAGATTCAGGGCGATGGCCGAGCCGATGACTTCAGCCAGGTCGCACGCCGCGATGGCGATCTCCGCGCCCACCCAAAGTGCGAAGCTGACCCCGCGCCCGTAGCGCTCGCGGCAAAGCTGGGCCAAGTCGCGTTCTGTGGCCACACCAAGTTTCAGGCTGAGGCTCTGCAGCAAGACTGCCATCAGATTCGAGATCATGATGACCGAGAGCAGCGTATAGCCGAATTGCGAACCGCCGGCGATATCCGTGGCCCAGTTGCCGGGGTCCATGTACCCGACGGAGATGAGGAATCCAGGGCCCAGAAATCCCAGCAGACGTCGCCAATAAACCGGCGAGCGCGAGATGCCCACGCTCGCATGCACTTCAGGCAGGGATGGCGCGACGGGTTGGGAGAGAATGTTGAGGTCGGATGCCATGGGTGCTGGGCTAAGCCTGAGACGGCCTCGCAACTCAAGTATGCCACAGATAGTTAATCTAGGTTAATATATTCTCTTATATTTAATTACCGTGAAAATCCCTGCTTGAGCCACACTGCTTCGGCAGCCGGCCTTCCCAGGATCGATGTCCCGCTATCTAGCTCAATGGAAACGGTTTGGTCATAGTTCTGGCGGAGCACCTTGAGATGCTGGCCGGGGCCGATGCCGGTTTGATGCAGAAAAAGCAGCAGCTTGGGATCGCGCTCCTGCAGGCTGATCACGGTATAGCGTTGCCCCTCAATGGCTTCTGAGAGTGGCGTCTCGCCGCGCTTTTTGCGCTCCGCAGGGCTCACCGGGAGCACCGCATTGCCATGCGGGCAGGCTCCGTTCTCGCCGAGTTTCTCTTTCAGCTTCAACTCGAAGGCCGGGGATACGGCATGCTCCAGCCGTTCCGCCTCTTCATGAATCTCATACCATGCCATGCCGAAGACTTCGCTCAGCATGCGCTCGATCAGGTGGTGGCGCAGGGCAGTCTGGTAGGCAGCCTCGCGGCCTAGAACCGTGAGGCGAACGATGCCGTCCGCGCCCACCTCGACCAGGCCGTCACGGCGAAGCCGTTTGAGCGCCATGGTGACGGCGGGAGCCGATACTTCAAGCCAATGCGCCAGCATGGCCGGAATCACCTGGTGGCCTTCCGCTTCCGCTTCCAGAATGGCCTTCAGGTAGTTCTCTTTCGAAACGTGTATGGTGTCTTTCATGGTTGTGCTCCATCCACTCTAAACCGTTCTGCGCACCTGGGCGCGGGCGGGGCGACGCGGACGCGATACCCTAGTTAAGTGACCGGGTTAAGTGGCCGGTGTAAGCGCCTGGGTTAAATGACGGGTTAGATTACGAGGAGAAGCAAAGAATGCCCATGAACGTTTCGCACTCCAGTCCAATCCGGATTGGATTGTGTCTTCTGTTAACCACAACGCTTCTGCTCGCCGCCCCGCTTCTTCTCACCCCAAAGTCCGACGCACAGCAGCCAGCAGCTTCTCCCAGCCCGGCCACGCCCTGGCAGCCGAAGATCCATTTCTATGCTCCTCCCAACTGGATCAACGATCCCAACGGGCCAATCATCCTCGACGGCAAGTACAACATCTTTTTTCAATACAATCCATCCGGTGACCAGTGGGGACACATGAGCTGGGGCCATGCTGTCTCCACCGACCTGGTGCACTGGAAGCAGCTGCCCGTGGCCATTCCGGAAGCGGACGGCGTGATGATCTTCAGCGGATCCACGGTCGAGGACAAAGACAACACCAGCGGCCTGTGCGGCGATGCCGGCAAAAAGACGCCGGGCTGCGTGGTAGCCATCTACACCGGTGCGTCCGAAACAAAGCAGACGCAGAACCTGGCCGTCAGCCGCGATGGCGGCGTCACCTTCACCAAGTTCTCCGGCAACCCGGTGATCGATCTGGGCCTGAAGGATTTCCGCGACCCGAAGGTATTTTGGCACGCGCCTACGCAGAGCTGGGTCATGGTTGTGGCGCTGCCTGACCAGCACAAGGTTCGCTTCTATCACTCGAAGAACCTGCGCCAATGGGAACTGGGCGGCGAGTTTGGGCCTGCCGGAGCAACGGGCGGAGTCTGGGAGTGTCCTGACCTGTTCGAATTGCCGGTGCGCGCCATTGCCGGAAAGCATGAAGCGGTGGGCAAATCGGTCGACCGGCGATGGGTGCTCAGCGTGAACATCAATCCCGGCGGCCCGGCCGGCGGTTCAGCCGATCAGTATTTTGTCGGCCAGTTCGATGGCGCGCGCTTTATCGAAGATCACCCCGGCTCCGGCCCGCACTGGGCCGACTGGGGCAAGGACTTCTACGCCTCGACATCCTTCTCCAACACCCAGTCCAACCAGGATCGGCTGTGGCTTGGCTGGATGGGCAATTGGCAGTACGCCCGCGATTTGCCATCGCTGCCCGGCCGCGGCGAGATGAGCGTGGCGCGCAGCATCTGGCTTAGTGAGCCGGAGTCGCATTCCAGCCTTACGTCTTCGCAGGAGCCGCTAATGCTGGTGCAGCGGCCCGTCGTTTCGACTCCGTCCTACAAGCCATCTACGGCGTTGTTCGGGGCTTCGCCGTATCAAACGATTGACCAGATCAATGCCCGTATCGCCTCGGAGAAGCTTACCGGGAGTGTTTACGTGCTGCGCGTGACGCTCGATCCCGGCGATGCGGCCGAAGCCGGCGTGCGCCTGCGGCGCAGCACGGTCGACCCCAATGAACGCGCCGCCGAGGAGACGCTTGTCGGCATCGACCGGGAAAAGGGACGCATCTTTGTCGATCGCAGTCACTCGGGCAAGACCGACTGGTCTGCCGACTTTACGGGCCGCGTCTACGCGCCGCTCAAGTACTCGCAGGCTAATTCAATCCGGCTGGAAATCGTGGTCGATCGCAACTCGGTTGAAGTGTTTGCCGAAGACGGAGAGACGGTGCTCACCAACCTCATTTATCCATCGGAGGGCAGCCAGGGCCTGGCGTTCTACTCCACGCCTACTCCGCCCGGAGTGGGACCCGCACTGGTGCGCGGCGTGGAGTTCATTCCACTGGAGTAGCCGTTGGACGGCCAGTTCGATGTTGGCGGCTCAAACTTGGCAAATCAATCCAGAATGGTGGTATAGGCGCGCCACGGTCCCACAGCGTCGCGGTATTCGCATGCCATGGTCTTCACCACCTGCGCAATGTGCCCCAGGTCATGAACAGCCCACGTGGCGATCAGGTTGCTCATCGTGACTCTTCCCAGGGCCGGATGCAGGCCAGGCATTTCCAATTGCTCTTCGCCGATGCTGAGGCCATCGAGCGCGCGCAGGCTCTCGCGGCGTAAATCGGCAAACTCGTCCAGAACAGTCTCGACGCTCTTGCCCGCGATGAGCGTCTGAAAATCGAAGCGGTCGAACGGGTCGAACGCCTTCGTATCCTGATGGTCGAGAATGATGCGCACGCGCGGAATCCAATCGGTCATCTCCGCATGGATCAAGTGGCCGAGCACATCGAGCGGGCTGAACGAATCAGGCGTCTTTTTGGCGTTCAGCCACAACGCCGATTTCCCCTTGAGCAGTGCACTCATCACCGCCGGTGTCTGCGACAAAACCTCAATTGCTTGATCCAATTGAAACTGCATTGGGCTCATTCCCTTCCCTTTAGAAATCATCTACTCTTGCATTGGCCACAAAACCAAAACCCTCGACCCTGTGTCCGGGGTCGAGGGTTTTGCTCGGCTTGGATTGGCGCTATCTCAGCGCCTTGCCTTACGGCTTCACGCGCACTCTGGGCTCGACGGACAAACCGGGTCGCAGCAGGTGATTTGGATCTTCCTTCTGCAGGTCGGTGAAATCGATGCGCACCGGAACCCGCTGCACAACCTTGACGTAATTGCCGGTCGCGTTCTCGGGCGGAAACAGGCTCAGCACAGAGCCGGTGGCGCCGCCGATTTGGGTCACCTTGCCGCTGTAGGTCTTGCCCGTCGCATCGACCGCGATCTCAACCGGCTCTCCTGCGGACATGTGCCTGAGCTGGGTCTCTTTGAAGTTCGCCGTGATCCAAATGCCCTCAAGCGAAACCAGGGTGAGAAGATTCTGGCCTGAGGAGACATTCTGGTTGATCTCAACGCTCTTGCGGGTAATGATGCCAGCCTCAGGAGCAACGATCTTGGTATAGCTCAGGTTCAGCTCAGCCTGATCCAGTTGCGCCTGTGCCTGCGCCACCTGCGCCAGTGCCGCCTTGGCGCGCGCATTCTCGACGGCTACCTGCTGCGGTCCGGTCTCGGCCGCGTTGTGCTGCGCCTGGGCCTGCGCTTCGCGGTCGCGCGCGGCACGCACAGCCTGGCCGGCGGCGAGTTCACTGGCCTGTGCATTGGCCAATGCCGCCTTGGCACCATCGTCCGCGGCAACGGCGGCATCGAACTGCTGCTTGCTGATCACGTCTTTCTCAACCAGCGGCTTGTACCGGGCCAGATCGGCGTCGGCCTTGACCAGGTTGGCCTGCGCCTGTGCCACCGTTGCGTGAGCCGCGGCAAGTTGCTGCTCAGCCTGCAGCACTCCGGCGCGCGTCCCGCTTACATCCGCATCGGACGAACGCAAGGTGCTGCCGGTATTGATGGTGGTCAGCGGGATGTTCACATTCGCCGCGGCGGCGTTGGCGCGCGCAACGGCCAGTGACGCCTCGGCGTTTTCCACGGCAACGTCAAAGTCCTTGGGGTCCAACTCGGCAATCGTGTCGCCCGCCTTGACCAGTTGGTTCTCATCGACGTAGACCTTGATCACCTGGCCGGCGATGCGCGAACTTATCTGGATGAGATGGCCGTTGACTTGCGCGTCGTCAGTATCCTCGCTGAATGTGGAGTGCCACCACACGGCGACGCCAACCACCACCAGGATCACAAGCACCACAACGATGATGCCCTTGCGGCGGCTCTGCGGCTGCACTGTCTCAGTTTCTTGAACCGGCTCGGTTGGGGCCGGCGATGTCGTCGTATCCGCCACGTTTACTTACCTCCCAGATAGCTCTTGTAACTCTGCCCTGCGCCCAGGGCTCGCGCCAGGCTGAGCTTGGCTACATTGTGCCGGTAAAGGCTGCTGACGTATTGATTGTCGGCCTGCGCCACGCTCTGCTCCGCCTGGCTCACCGCCAGGTTATCGCTGACTCCGTTTGCATACCGTTCCTGTGCTTCTTTCAATGCTTCATTGGCCAGATCCACGCTGGACTTGGCCACTTCAACCTGCTTCTGCGCCGTTTCGATGTCCAGCAGCGCATCGCGAATGTCGGCATCGACCTGGGCGTTCTTGTCGCTCAGTTGCGCCTGGGCCACGTCCAACTGTGCCTGGGCCGTCTGCGCTTCACCCCGCAAGGCAAACTCCGCAAACAGAGGAACGCTGATGGTGCCGGTCAAGTCCTCGGTGCCATGCGAGTGGCTTAGATTGACGCCGATGTCGCCATAGTCAGCGCTCAACGACAGCGTGGGAAACCGGTCGGCCGTGGCCGCCTTGCGCTGCTCCTGCGCTTCCTTGGTTTGCTCCAGCAGAGCGGCGAGATCTTTGCGGTTGGCGTGCGCCTGTTTGATGGTTGCCTCGACGTCCAATTGGTCGAAGGCGACATAGGGCGCCTTGTCGGTCAAATTGAACTTCTGCGCCAGGGGCAGCCCGATCGTCCGGGCCAGCGCCAGCCTGTCTTTCTCGAGCGAGTTCTGCGCCACGATCAACTGCTGCTGCAGGCTCTGATAATCCACCTGTGCCCGCAGTTCGTCGATCTTGGGAGCCGTCCCCGCGTCGTGATTGGCAACCGCCTGGTCGAGCGAGATCTTGGACGTGGCCACCTGGGCTTGTACGCTGCTCACCTGCGACTCATCGGCCAGCACCAGCAAATAGGCGTTGCCCACGGTCAGCACCACCATGTCGCGCGCATCCTCGGCGCTCAATTGCGCGGATGCAAAATTGTGCCGCGACGCGAGATAGTTGCGCAGCGAATTCACATTCACCAGCGACCAGTTCAACGAGCCGCGCAGATCCTGGTACCCGAACGGCCCAATGATGGTCGGAAATCCGGCGATGCGCAGACCTTCAGCAGCCAGATCCGCCTGCATCACGGTGTCTTTAAAACTGGCATCGACAGACGGCAGCAGCGACTGAAGCTGGCTCAGGCGCTGGCCACGCGCCGAAGCTGTTTGCGTCCCACTGAGAATGACGCCTAGATTGTTCTTCAGCCCGCGCTGAATAGCATCGTCCAGCGACAGGTCCAGCGTCGCCCCGGTCGCTTCACCCGATGTGAGACTCCCCTGAAAGCTCTGCGCCGTGGGGCCGACGGTCTGGGGCGTTTGCAGCCCGAGCGCCGGCTGCGCTTGAACCTCTGCTCCGGCTGCCCCCAAAAATGCCAGAACCAATATGCCCTGCACCACGCCGGATGCGCAGGGAGAGATCACGCTCATTCTTCGATGATTGGACGAAATCAAGATTATTCAACCCACTCTTGAAGCGGCTCTGCCTGAAATTGTTTGCAAGTAATGGATGCGAAAAGCAATCTGCAGGGTTCTTAAAGTAGTGTATCGAATCGAGTCACTGCCCGTTCCGCCGCTTGAGAACCAGCTCGACGCAGATCTCTCACAGCCCGGTTTCAAATCGGGTTGAAAGCCAGGAAAACCATGCCGGGGCTTAGCTGCCCACGGCCGCGTCGAGCGGAACGCCAGCTTCAAACCGCAATGCCGGGTTCAAGCAAGGCCAGCTTCAAAAAAGGATGCGCCGATACCCGCATTTCCGAGTAGCTACCGGTGGGCCGCCTGCAAGACCTGTGATGCAAGAGAGCAGAGGCCCTGGCGGAAGATCTCGCGCACAGCATCCTCGCTCCAACCGGCAGCTTCTGGGCCGCCGTGCGTTTGAAGCATTTCGGCCGTCTCCTGCGTCGAAAAGCCGGCCACCGCCCGCAGAACGAAAACTGCACGCATCTCCGTCGGCAGGCTCTCCAGCCAATTCCGCACACGATCGCGCTCCGGTCCGGCAATCATCTGTTCCAGCTCCGCGCTCGAAACGCCGGCGGCATCCAGTTCGTCGTCGCCGATGCAGGTAGCAGCGTGCTCCAGGCCCTGGGGCGCGGCCAGGCATCCAGCGTCGCGCTGGGTAAGCGTATCAAGTCCCGCGATGCACAGAGCGCGGCGGCTGCGCTTTCGCGACTCCGCCGGGTCAGTACAGTCCGATACGTCAGCGGTGGCGACCGCCTTTTCAACCACGCGAATGCTGCCCTCGCCTTCACCGACGAGCATGGATGCAATGTTGTAGAGCCCTGCCGCAATCAGGTCCAGCATCTCGTCCATGCCATTGAATGCCTTGGCCACGGCCGCTTCATCTTTAGGCTGGCCATCCAGCAGTCCGTGAACACGCTCGGCAAACTCCTGCGCGCGATCCGGCAAGGGCTGGGCAGGAATCAGGCTGTCGTTCCGTGCGAT
>JBEKVS010000100.1:0-16647 GCA_049513795.1 Occallatibacter sp.
CTAGCCTTTGACAACGCAGGTGATCTATTCATCGCAGACTCAGGCAATAGCCGTTTAGTGGAGCTGCCAGCAGGCGGTGGTTCGGCAATTGCGGTTGCGCCGACCATAGGTGGCGAGTCGATAAGTCCCCAGAGTGTCGCCATAGATGGTGCCGGAAATATGTTCATAGTCGGCTTTGACTCGGCCTCCTCTTTGCTTGTGGAATTTTCAGCCAACGGGAGCCCAGCGATTTCAATTAACCCGACTGTAGACGGTAAAACCTTCTCTACCCTTCGCAGCGTGTCGCTAGACAGCGTAGGCGACCTGTTCATCTCGGACTACGGGAACAACCGTGTGGTCGAGATCCAGCAATCACACTCGCCCGTATCACCCCGCAAACCCCGGATTCCCGAAATACCCCCATTTCGAAATTCCGTACCCCCGGAAATACCCCCACGGGAGGTTGGCTTCCATGATTCGTGTTTGGGCGCAAAAAGACAAAAGCCGCTGATATTCAAGCGGCTTACCGGCACTCATTGAACTGCTTAGGATGTCTTGGAATCTGCAAATGGTAGGCACGACTGGACTCGAACCAGCGACCTCTTCCGTGTCAAGGAAGCGCTCTAACCAACTGAGCTACGCGCCTGCAAAGCTGCTTCGTTTAGTTTATCAGGATTGGAGAGCAAATAGCGGCTCCACAATTCGTATGCGCAGCCGCAATCGCACTCGCGTGGCCTCTCCCCGGAAAAAGGCCGCCCTCCCGGCCGCACAAAAGGAATCTATATGGTGGAACTGGCGCAACTAAGGTGCCCTGTCGCTCCTCGAATTCATGCTGTACCATCATCCACGAAACCGGATTGCTTCCCCGCCGGCGATGGCCTTCCCGGTTAAGAGAAGATCCGGCTCGGTCCAAGGCCAACCCAGGCCAACCCGGTCCAGGCCAACCCGGTCCAGGCCAACCCGGTCCAGGCCAGTCCGGTCCAGTCCGGTCAAGGCCCTTCATTTCCGAGCGGCGCGTGGCTGTGGGTCCGCTCTGTACAGGCACTAGAATCTTCCTTCATGCCCGAGAGCTCGAATACTCGATTGAACCCGTTCCGCAATGCGCCCAACCTGCTTACGCTGGCGCGCATCTGCCTAGCGCCTTTTCTGGTCGCCGCCATCCTCGAAGGCCGCTTCGCCTTGAGCTTTTACCTGTTTTTGGCCGCCGGACTCACCGACGCGCTCGATGGCACACTGGCCCGTCTGCTCAAGCAGCGCACCATGCTGGGCCAGTATCTTGACCCCGTGGCCGATAAACTGCTGCTCAGCACCCTTTTCCTGGTCCTCATGCACGAAGGCCTCATCCCGGCGCGGGTCACGGTCATGGTCTTCGGCAGGGATGTTGGCATCCTGGTGGTAGCGGCTCTTCTCTACGCGGCTACTGGCAGGCGCGATTTCAAGCCGAGCATCTTCGGCAAAGCCAACACCCTGGCCCAGGTTGCCGCAGTCGCCGCGGTTCTGCTGCTGCAAGTCAACCACGCCCAGTGGGTTGTCGAGGTACGCATGCTCGCGCTCGGCGCCACCATGGGGCTCACCGTCGTTTCCGGCCTGCATTATGCGTGGATGGTTTCGCGCCGGGTCGGCGCCCCGATCTCGGCAAACTCGGGCACCAGGTAAGATGGCTTGAACTTCGTTCTTATTCTTCGTCTACGGCGTCCTCTGGTTCGACGTTTTCCTCAATCTCCATGTCGCGGAATTCCTCGGAGTCAAAGACCTCGCCACACTCCAGGCACTCGACAAACTCCGCGTCTTCGTGCCGGGAAACGATACGTACCCTGGGGTGCCTGCAGATGGTTGCCATCGCTTCGGAATCGTAGGGATGAACTTCTCTTTCCGCAAGATTGTAGCGGGCTTTCAAATATTTTGAAACGCCTTTTTGTTGAATCTTTCCTCAACTGCGCAGATTTTCCATGTGCCGCAACTTATGTGAATTGGTAGACATGGCCCAAAACGATTCACCAGCAGGCTTGAAATAGCGACAGATTCGGTCGTATACTGAATGCGGACCGAAGAAGTCGGATATTGCCGGAAAGAAGAGGCCGGGGATTAGCGAACCGAAGAAGCTGGAAATGCGATGCTAAAGCTGACCAAGAAGGCCGATTACGGGCTGATGGCGCTCAAGTACCTGGCCGAGCATCCGGAAAAGCCTGCGCTCAGCGCCAAAGACGTGGCTGATGCGTATGGCATTCCCGCCCAGTTGCTGGCCAAGATTTTGCAGTTGCTGACCAAACATGGCATGCTCAAGTCCCACGCCGGCATGAATGGTGGCTACGCGCTGGCCCGGGACGCACGCGAGATTTCAGCCTACGAAGTAATTCACGCCATCGACGGGCCGTTTTTCATTACCTCCTGCACCAAGGGCGCCAAGAGTTGCGACCTCACGCCGAGTTGCACCATCAAAGAGCCGTTGGCGCGCGTGAATGACACCATCGCGGGTGTCCTGAAAAGCATCAGTATTCAAGACCTGGCCGAGCACGAGCAGCCGGCTCATCGGGCGCATGCGCCGCAAGGGCTGGTGGCTCTCACACTGTAGCGCAAGGCACCTCAGGAAAAGCCGGCGCCGCAACAGATTTTTCTTCTCCTTTATAGGGGAAGAGCATGGATAAGGATGGGGAAGCAAATGGGTACAGTTGCCAGTAACGTTGAAGTTCCGGCCGGCGTGAGCCTGCCGATCTACATGGATAATCACGCCACCAGCCCGCTCGACCCGCGGGTGCTCGAGGCCATGCTGCCTTACTTCACCACCAAGTTCGGTAACGCGGCCAGCCGCAACCATTCCTTTGGATGGGAGGCCGAGCAGGCCGTCGAAATCGCGCGTGAGCAGATCGCCAAGCTCATCGGCGCCACCGCCAAGGAGATCATCTTTACCTCCGGCGCAACGGAGTCGAACAACCTGGCCATCAAGGGAATCGCCGAGATGTATCGCGAGCGCGGCAACCACATCATCACCCAGGTCACCGAGCACAAGGCGGTCCTCGACACCTGCAAGCGCCTGGAAAAATACGGCTACCGTGTCACATATCTACCCGTGAAGGCAGACGGCCTCATCGATCTCGAAGACCTCAAGCGTGCGATGGATGAAAAGACCATCCTCGTCACCATCATGGCCGCCAACAACGAGATTGGCGTCCTTCAGCCCATCCGCGAGATCGGTAAGCTGTGCCATGAGAAGGGCGTCATCTTCCACACCGATGCCGTTCAAGCCGTGGGCAAGGTCCCGGTAAACGTCATCGCCGACAACATCGACGTGCTCTCGCTCTCCGGCCACAAGATCTATGGCCCCAAGGGCGTTGGCGCGCTCTATGTCCGTCGCCGCAACCCCCGCGTGCAGATCGCGGCGCAGATCGATGGCGGAGGCCACGAGCGCGGCATGCGTTCCGGCACTCTCAACGTCCCCGGCATCCTGGGCCTGGGCAAAGCCTGCGAGATCGCCTATCAGGAGATGGACAATGAAGCCGCCTATCTGCGCGGCCTCCGCGACCACCTCAAGGCCAAGCTCGAGTCCAGTCTCGACTACATTCATGTCAATGGCTCCTGGGAGCATCGCCTTCCCGGCAACCTGAACATGAGCTTTGTCTACGTCGAAGGCGAATCTCTTTTGATGGGAATCAACGACGTGGCCGTCTCCAGCGGCTCAGCCTGCACCTCGGCCACGCTTGAGCCATCCTATGTATTGAAGGCTCTGGGCCTGGGCGATGACGTGGCCCACAGTTCCATCCGTTTCGGCCTCGGCCGCTTTAACACCCAGGCCGAAGTGGACTACGTCGGCGATAAGGTCATCGACATCGTGAAGAAGTTGCGCGAGCTTTCCCCGCTCTATGAGATGGTGAAAGAAGGCATCGACCTCACCAAGATCCAATGGGCGGCTCACTAACAGAGTAGCCTCTAGCTTCTAGCTTTCAGCTACTAGCTAAAAACCGAGAGTTCTGGCTAGAAGCTGAAAGCTGAAAGCTAGAAGCTGATTTAATACCGCGGCTTCCCCCGCAGAAGGACGAAACCAAATGGCATACAGCGACAAGGTCATCGATCACTACAACAATCCGCGCAACGTGGGCCAGCTGGACAAGGCTTCCACCGAAGTCGGCACCGGCCTGGTTGGCGCTCCCGAGTGCGGCGACGTCATGCGCCTGCAGATTCGCGTCAACCCCGAGACTCAGGTCATCGAAGAGGCCAAGTTCAAGACCTTCGGCTGCGGATCGGCCATCGCCAGCTCTTCGCTGGCCACCGAGTGGATCAAGGGCAAGACCGTTTCCGACGCTCTTGAGATCAAGAACACCGACATCGTCAAGGAGCTCTCACTGCCGCCGGTCAAGATTCACTGCTCGGTATTGGCTGAAGACGCCATCCGTGCCGCCATCGGCGACTGGAAGAAGAAGAACGGTGTAGCCGAGTCCGCGCAGGTCGCAGCCACAGCCCACTAACCACCTGCGGTGGGGCAGACGCCTTCGGCACTGTCACACTGCTTTGGTTCAGAGCTCCGTGCCCCATCCATTCATGTTTGTCGTGAATGGGTGGGAAACCGCGAAGCCCCAGCGCCAGGTACTCGGAACTTCAGGGTTCAATAGAAGGCAAGCATGTCGAACGTAGTCACAATCGAATCGAAGCCGGCAGAAGGGCTCTCGGCGGCGCAGCCGCAAGCGCCTGCGCCGTCGGCGCAACCCAGCCACGGCGCGCAAGGTGGCCTTCAAGTCACCGATCGCGCGGTCAAGCGCATCCGCATCGCGATGGCCAAGGAAGGCGTCTCGCCCGACGAAGGCGGCCTGCGCCTCGGCGTCATGGGCGGCGGCTGCTCCGGCCTTTCCTATTCGATCAAGTTCGACACCCGTCCCCGCGAGCGCGACCGCATCTATGACTTCGACGGCGTGAGAGTCTTCGTCGACCCCAAGTCGTTCCTCTATCTCCATGGCATGACGCTCGATTACGAGGAAACCCTGATGCGCCAGGGCTTCAACTTCATCAACCCCAACTCCTCGCGCTCCTGCGGCTGCGGATCGTCCTTCTCGTCCTAGCAACCACGAGGATCGAGAGCTTCTCTATTGAAGAGTCCGGCCTCGGTGAAGTATCCGGGCCTCGGTGAAGAGTTCGGGCTTCCCTGAAGGGTACGGGCTTCAGCCCGTACAGCAAGGCCCGCCTGCGAGTTGGGCTTTAGCCCCTGAGGGCGGATGTTTTCGGAATCTCATTCAGGCTGAGGCTCAGCCGCTCTCAAGAAATCAACTATGCTCAACGTCCTCGATTCCGCCGTTCCCATCGCCTGCTGGTCCTGCTCCATCGGACCCATTGACTCGACACTCTTTTGTCCCCATTGCAGCAAGATCCAGCCTCCGCCGGGCGGCGATTTCTTCCAGGTCCTCGGTCTCGAGCGCAAGTTCCAGCTCGATCTTCCCGCCCTTGAAAACGAGTTTCACCGCCTCAGCCGCAAGGTGCATCCCGACCGCTTCGCCCGCGCGGGCGAAAATGAGCGCCAGTGGAGCCTGGCCGACACCGCGCTGCTCAACGACGCCTACCGCACCCTCAAGGATCCGCTCTCCCGCACCGAGTACCTGCTGAAGCTCGAAGGCGCCGAGATCGGCGAAGAGCACGCGGGCAAAGACCGCAAAGGCCAGGCCGATCCCTCGCGCGTCCCCGCCGACTTGCTGGAAGAAGTCTTCGAGCTGAATATGCAGCTTGAAGAGATGCGCATGGCCCGCAAGATGGGCGAAGACGATCCTCAGCTCAAGGCCGACCTCGAACAGGCGAAGGCCAAATTCGAGAACCTGCTCGCTGCCGTCGACACCGACCTCCGCGCCCAGTGGCAGGTATGGGACGCGGGCGATGATGCGACCCGCCAAGCCGCGCAAAAAGCCATGGTCGCGCTCATCGATCGCCGCCGTTATCTCAGCAATCTGGTCCGCGACGTGACCGAAACTCTAGGAGCCTGAACCATAGATATGGCGGAACCCATCCAGATCCAGGCAGAATCCAGCCAGACCGGCCGCGTCGTCGGCATCGATCTCGGCACCACCAACTCCCTCGTCGCCTACATGCAGGGCGACGCACCGGTGGTTATTCCCGGCGTCGATGGCTCGAACCTCGTTCCCTCCGTCGTCGCGCTCGATCCTCAGCAGGCTGACGGAGGCCAGACCGGGACCAGCCGGACCGGGAGTAAGCGACCGACCGTCACCGTCGGCAACACCGCGCGCAAGGCGCTGATCGAAACCCCCGAGCGCGTCATCTATTCCGTGAAGCGCCTCATGGGCCGCAGCGTCGATGAAATTCAAAGTGAGCTCAAACTCTTCCCGTTTCGCCTCGCTGACGACATTGAAGCGGGCGAAGTTCCGCGCATCCAACTGGGCGAGCTCCGGTTCACTCCGCCCGAGATCTCTGCTTACATTCTTCGCCAGCTCAAGCGCAACGCCGAGCGCTTCTTCGGCGCGCCCGTCACCCAGGCCGTCATCACCGTCCCCGCCTACTTCAACGATGCCCAGCGCCAGGCGACGAAAGATGCAGGCCGCATGGCGGGCCTCGAGGTTCTGCGCCTGGTCAACGAACCCACCGCAGCCGCACTTGCCTACGGCCTCGACCGCGCCAAAGAAGGAACCATTGCCGTCTACGACCTCGGGGGAGGCACCTTCGACATCTCCATCCTCAAGCTGCGCGACGGCATCTTCGAAGTCCAATCCACCAACGGCGACACTCACCTTGGCGGCGACGACATCGACAACCTGCTCCTCGCCGTGGCCCTCGACGAGATCTACTCCGAGCACGGCGTCGATCTGCGCACCCATCCCGGCGCTGTGCAGGCTTTGCGCAAGGCCGCCATCGACGCCAAAATCACGCTCTCCACCGAGCTTGTAGCCCGCTTCGACATAGAGCTGCCCAATGGCGACCGCTATCAGCGCGAGATTCCCCGCGAAGTCTTCGAGGTCTTAATTGAACCTGTCCTCAGCCGCACCGTCGGCCCGTGCAAGCAAGCCCTCGCCGACGCCCGCGTCACCCCCGAAGAGATCGACGAAGTGGTGCTGGTCGGCGGCTCGACAAGAATCCCCGCCGTTCGCCAGCTCGTCGATGGCCTTTTCCAGCTCACCCCGCGCAACAAGCGCCCTCACATCGAGCTCAACCCCGACGAAGTCGTTGCTCTCGGCGCCGCCGTGCAGGCCGATATTCTTGCGGGCGCTTCCAAAACTACAGAAGAGCTCCTGCTCCTTGACGTAACGCCGCTCTCGCTGGGCATCGAGGCCCTCGGCGGTACAGTCGCCCGCATCATCCAGCGCAATTCGACCATCCCCGCATCGGCCACCGAACACTTCACCACCGGCGTCGATGGCCAGACCAACGTCGCCATCCACGTCGTACAGGGCGAGCGCGAAATGGCTGCCGATTGCCGCTCACTGGCCCGTTTCGACCTCAAAGGCATCCCGCCCATGTCCGCCGGCCTGCCCCGCATCGAAGTCAAGTTCCTCATCGACGCCGACGGCATCCTTCAAGTCACGGCGCGCGAGCAGCGCAGCGGCCATGCCGCCACCATTGAAGTCAAGCCAACCTATGGATTGACCGACGAACAAGTCGAAAGCATGATTCTCGATTCCTTCGACAACGCCGAAGCCGACTTCGCCAAGCGCCTGCTCATCGAAGCCCGCAACGAAGCCGAAACCATTTTGTCCGCCGTCGACCGCGCTCCGCAAAGCCCGGCCTGGGCGGCGCTTACAGGAGAAGAACAAGCCGCCATCTTTGCCGCCCGTGACCGCCTGCAATCCGTCAAGCTCGGCGAAGACGCCAAAGCCATCCGCGATGCGACGCTCTCTCTCGACCAAGCCACGCGCCGCTTCGCCGAACTGATGATGGAAGCCGCGGTCTCGACCGCCATCCGCGGCAAAACCATGGAAGCAGCCGGCGACGATCTCGGCGAAGCCGTCACCGCGCCCCATCCCATGGCCCACGCCGAGTTCAAATAGCTGGTACGAATCCTGGGTGCCCCATCCTTTGCGCGGCTTTTGCGCAAAGGGTGGGAAAGCAAGACAAAGATGAGTACCAAATCCCTTCTGGCGTCAAAAGAGGGCGAGCAAGACCGAATCGAAAGAGAAGAATTCTATGAGCGAACCAAACACCACCAATATCCCGCCCGACAAACTCGTCCGCGTCACCTTCATGCCCGAAGGCAAAACCGTCGAGTTCGAATTCGGAACCATGCCTTACGAGCACCATGGCAAACCCATGTCCTTCCTCGACGTCGCCGAAAACTTCAACATCTTTCTCGACCACGCCTGCGGCGGCGTCTGCGCCTGCACCACCTGCCATCTGTGGATCAAGAACCAGACCGGCATCAGCGAAGCCGACGACGACGAGCTCGACCGTATGGACATGGCCGCCGACCAGCAGCTCGAGTCGCGCCTCGGCTGCCAGGCCGTCATCACCAAGCCCGGCAATTACGTCGTCGAAATTCCCAAGTGGAACAGGAACTACGTCTCCGAAGGCAAGCCGCTCACATTGGCAGAAACTAAGTGAGGCAACAAGATGGGTGCCCACATCTCGATTCTGAGATGTGGGAAAGCAACAACCTGATCGCAAGAAGTCACGCGTAAGAACTCACGCAAGGAGCCAGAAGTGCCGCGCGAAATTCTATGGACCGACGCCGAAGAGATCGGCATTCAACTGCAGGAGAAGTTTCCCGACCTGGACCCGTTGACGGTCCGCTTCACCGATCTCCACCGCTACGTTACCGAGCTCGAAGGCTTCGCCGACGACCCTGCCAAATCCAACGAAAGCCGCCTCGAAGCCATCCAGATGGCCTGGCACGAAGAGTTTCAAGACGCTCAAGGGGCCTGAGTCAGAGCGGAAGTCTAAACGACGTATTCCACCGCGAAGCCGCTTCGCCTAGCCGCATCTTCCAGCCGCTGGTCGGCAGTGATAAACACAAACCCTTGCGGCTTGTAATCGCATGCCGCGTGAGCCGCAGCCAGTTGAATTGCATCGGCGGCACGGAGCGGGAATTGTTCGAGCAGCGAACATGCGTGGGTCGCGACGCTGTGAGGGGACTGCACGGACGACCACACACGAGCGATTTCCTGGACCGTCCTTTTCCCGGAGACAAACTGGTCATGGGAGATTTGCCCCATTCTTTCCAGTCTCGTCAGCCCGCTTATCATTTCAACGCGGCTTGCCCACCACGTGACCACCGTGAATGTGTCATACAGCGTTCTCGATCGGGGAGATTGCGGTTGGGAGACACACAACGGAATCAGCGCACTTGAATCCCAATAAGCCTCGGGCAGATCATCGGTCATCCCTCTCCTCGCGCCAGACCTGCTCCATCACCTCCCGTGAAACCATCGGGCCCGGGGGCTCAGGCAATCGGTGCCCCTTCGGGCGTGGCTTCTCCGGGGGGATGATGACCCCTTTGGCGATAAGCCGGCGTCTGCGCGCGTCTTGGCTCTCCGTCACGCCAGCCGGCACCAACCGCGCCACAGGCGTGTTCCGATCCAGAATCAGCACCTCCTCGCCATTCTTCACATACTGAATGTGCGCGCTGAGCTTGGCCTTCAGTTCGCTGATCTTCGCCGTTCGCATAAAACCACCCTACCACAACATGACCAACTTGGTCATGTTACAGAATCAAATCCATGTCGACCCATAGGCAGCGAACGGCCGTTCAGCGCAGCTCATACTCCTCATGCTCACTCCACCCGAATGCCGCCTCAAAGTGCACAAACTCCTTCTCCCTCCCCGGCAGCAGATACACGCTAAGCACGTCGAACCGCACCGGCGGCGCCGTCGTCATCGGCAATTGCCGCACATACTGCCGCGCCAGCCTGCGCAGCGTTTGCCTCTTGTTTGCATCCACGCTTACCTCAGCCGCGGCCATGTCATGCGCCGTCCGCGTCTTCACCTCAACAAAGCAAAGCAGTTCGCCCTGCCACGCAACCAGGTCCAGATCCCCGCGTTGTAGTCCCGATGCCCAGCGCCGCGCCACCACAATGTATCCCTTGCGCCGCAGGTAGAAAAACGCAGCCGTCTCACCCTCGATCCCGGTCTCAAGATGCGCCGGTGTGTCGCGCGCGCTGCCAGCCCGATGCGCCACCCATCGCAATCCTGCCACGGATTGCTCCAGCAAGTCGATCCGTTTCTCAGCCAGCCATCCCATTGCCTCCCATTCTGTTCTTCAACCAACACCGACGCAAACAAAAACCCGCCACTCCGTGGAGCGGCGGGCTCGATATTTCCCAAAACGGGCCAGTGAATCCTTCAATCGCCAACAGGGCCTTTACGCTGTAACAACCTCTAACACGCTCGCCTGCTGGTGCTCCTTCTCCACCTGCGTCAGCACCTCTTCCAGAATGTCGAGCGCCACCGATGCCTCTTCTTCTTTGACGATCAGCGGCGGACACAGGCGAATCGAAGTCTCGCCGCAGCCCAGCAGCATCAAGCCCTTTTCGAAGGCCAGCGACTCCACGCGATTGCGCAGCGCCGTCGCCGGTTCGCGCGTCGCCTTGTCCTTCAC
Source organism: Occallatibacter sp. (assembly GCA_049513795.1). Lineage (GTDB taxonomy): Bacteria > Acidobacteriota > Terriglobia > Terriglobales > Acidobacteriaceae > Telmatobacter. The sequence continues at coordinate 10,493 of JBEKVS010000100.1, forward strand.
CAGCTCGATGCCGATCATCAATCCGCGCCCGCGCACATCCCCCACCAGCGGATGCGTCGCCTTCCAGCCGCGCAGACGTTCCAGCATCTTTCCGCCCACGCACGCTGCGTTTTCGATGCCCTCGCGCTCCAGCACGTCCATGGTTGCCAGCGCCGCCGCAATCGAGATCGGATTGCCGCCAAAGGTCGAAGCATGCGAACCAGGCACCCAGTTCATAATCTCCGCGCGGCTCATGCAAATCCCCAGCGGCATGCCGCTGGCAATCCCCTTGGCCATGCAAACAATATCCGGCTCCACGCCCGAGTGTTCAATGGCCCACCACTTGCCCGTGCGTCCCGCGCCCGATTGCACCTCGTCCGCAACGAGCAGAATGCCGTGGCGATTGCAGATCGCGCGCAGCTCGCGCAGAAAGTTGTCCGGCGCAACCACGTAGCCGCCTTCGCCCTGAATCGGCTCGATAAAGATCGCCGCCACTTCTTCCGGCGCCAGAATCGTCTTGAACAGCTTCTCTTCGATGTAGCGCGCGCAGCCCATGCTGAACGCCTCTTCCTCCTGCGCGCCGCCCGTACATCCGCGGTACGCATACGGATAGCGGATGTGCGTAACCCCCGGCAGCATCGGCCCGAAGCGCCGCCGCTGCTGCGGCTTTGAAGCCGTCAGCGAAAGCGCTCCCATGGTCCGCCCATGGAATCCGCCCAGAAAGGCGATCACGTTCTGCCGCCCGGTATGATAGCGCGCCAGCTTCAGCGCACACTCAATGGCCTCTGCGCCGGAGTTGCCATAAAAGAACTTGTGCGGCCCGGGCATCGGCGCCACGGCCGAAAGCCGCTCCGCCAGTTCCATCAGGGAACCCTGAAAGAAATCCGTCCCCGAAATGTGGATCAGTTCTTCGGCCTGCTTCTGAATCGCCGCCACCACCTCCGGATGGCAGTGCCCGGTCGAGTTCACCGCAATCCCCGCCGCAAAGTCGAGGAACTCATTTCCGTCCACGTCCGTGATGCGAACGCCGCGGCCGCTCTTGGCCACCAGCGGATAAGAGCGCGTGTAGCTCGGCGATATCAGCCTGGTATCCGCTTCGACAGCCGCCCGAGCCTTTGGGCCCGGCAGTGGGCCATTCAGCTTCGGCCCGAATTGTGTGTAAAGCTCTTGCTTGGTCATATCTATGTCTCCTCGTAGGAAAGGCTATGATCCCGTGCGATGTTGGGGCGGTCATGCTCCACCCGCGGCTCGGACAACCCTAACCGACTGTCATCCTGAGCGAAGGTCGCCGCGGCGACCGAGTCGAAGGACCTGCTGTTGTTCTTAGGCCTTCCACGTGACGTGCATTTTCATCGCTGAGATCGATGCATTGCGCGGAACCCGTTCGGGTTCCAACAGGCAAACGAGGGTCTTCGGCGGACCGCTGCTAATCGCCGCCGAAGAGGCTAGGTCGAGTGCGGGTGGGCAGCACGCGCAGATGCCGGCGCGGGCAGATGCTGCGCTCGCGCCACCGCGACCAGCGCCGTGTGGCCGGTGCAAGCAGTCCATGATGAGTTCGGTTGTTCATGGGAGCCCCGCTTGCTTGAGCATAGAACACATTTGCATCTTCTGTATAGATTCAATGTGTCTGGCAGCTGCCCGCATGGAACGCAACATCCCAAACCTGTCCCGGTTTCGCTCCTAGAGCGCTCCATCAAGCAGCAGACGCAACCCCGCCTCGAAGCGGTCTTCTCTCGCCTCAACCCGGCCGCCTCCAAACACCTCCGCAAGACACGGAAAAGCGCCTGTATCCAACAGGGCTTTGGCAGACGTTGGGTCAATGTCCGCATCGGTTCCTGACTCGCGCAGAGCGTGACCAAACACAAAGTCGTCGACCATCGCGAGCAGCGTGAGCTTCTGCGCCGCCGTCATGTTGGTCTCCGCCAGCGCCTCAAGACACTGCTCCATGTGGCGCATCGCATTGGGCCCGGGAGGAGCCGACAACATCGAAAACAGCGCCCACGGGTGTCGTAGAAAAAGCGCGTGGGTGCGCGTGGCGATCGCGGTGATCGCACGCTTCCAGCCTTTTGGCAGCGACGGCAGAAGAACCTCGCCCATCAGCGCGTCGTCCATCACCGCGACCAGATCGTCTTTGGTCTTCACGTAGTAGTAGAGGCTCATCGTTCCTACGTCGAGTTCCTGCGCCACACGGCGCATCGACACCGCCGGAAACCCCTCCGCGTCGGCAATCGCCAGAGCCGCCGCGGCAATCCTCTCCCGGCTCAGTTGTGATCTTTTTCTTGACATTCGTACGCCGTACCATTATATCTATTCGTACTATGTACGAAACAAGAGTTCTGATCATTGGTGCTGGACCTACCGGGCTGACCCTTGCGCTTGACCTGGTGCGCCGCGGCATATCGTGCCGCCTGGTCGAAGCCGCAGAGACTCCCTTCACAGGTTCTCGCGGCAAAGGCATCCAGCCTCGCACCCTCGAAATCCTTGACGACCTGGGCGTCATCGAGCCCATCCTCGCCGCCGGCGGCCTCTATCCGAAGCTTCGCGTCCACCTCGGCCCGCTCTCGTTTCGCGCCGGCTCGCTCGGCTCCTCCACCAAGCCGACAGAGAGCATCCCTTACCCGAATCTCTGGATGGTGCCTCAATCGCGCACCGAAGCGATCTTGCGCGAGCGTCTATGCGAGTTAGGGGGCGAGGTCGAGTTCGGGAAGGCTCTGCTTACGATCCGCCAGCACCAGCATGGCGTCGACGCCACGCTCTCGACCGGCGAAACCGTGCGAGCGGAATTCCTGGTTGGGTGCGACGGAGGGCGCAGCACCGTGCGCAAAGAGCTTGGCCTCAAGCTCGAAGGCGAGACCATCGACGAAAAGCCCATGCTCGTCGCCGACGTTGAGATCGCGGGACTCGACCGACGGGATTGGCATATCTGGCCGCTTGGCAAAGGTGGCCCAGTCGGCCTCTGCCCGTTGCCGGAAACGTCCCTGTTCCAGCTCACCGCGAGAGCCGAGGCGATTGGCACCGACATCGAGGGCGCAGTGCACAAAGCCACCGGCCATCGCGTCGAACAAATCGCCTGGAGTTCGATCTACCAGCCGGCGGTGCGCATGGTCGATCGCTATCGCGTTGGTCGTGTGTTTCTCGCCGGAGACGCCGCCCACGTGCATCCGCCCACAGGAGGGCAGGGCCTGAATACCGGTGTTCAGGACGCCTACAATCTGGGCTGGAAGCTCGCGCACGTCCTCTGTGGCGGACCCGATTCGCTGCTCGATACCTACCAGGCCGAGCGTCTCCCCATCGCCGCAGCCGTGCTCGGTCTCAGCAAGCGTCTGCTGCAAACGCGCTCCATCAAGCGCGGCGACGCCACCAACCAGCTCGCCTTGCACTACCGAACAAGTTCCTTGTCTTCCGGAGACACGCTCGGAGCCTTGCATCCCGGCGACCGCATGCCAGACGTGCGACTCCCCGACGGCAGCCGGCTATTCGACCATCTGCGAGGACCTCACGCGACCGAGTTCGTCACCGCTGAAGGGCCACGCATTCTGATTCGCCCCGACGGTTACATTGCCCACATCGGACTAAAGGAGTTTGCCGACTACGCAGGCCAACCCACCCGGCCCGTTCAAGGCACAACCCATCAGCTCAATCGCCGATAACCCATCCAACCAACAGCGCAAGAACCGGGAAGCGCGCGCATCGAACTCAAGCTACGATGGAAACATCTTCATGGCCCATCAAGCGCATCCATCCGTTCTTCCGGAAGAGAAGACAGTCTCCAGGGCCTCTATCGTTCTGGCCTTCGCCAGCGTCTACTTTTTCTGGGGATCGACCTATACTGCCATCCGCATCGGCGCCGCGGAGATGCCTGCGCCTCTGCTCGCCGGCCTCGGCACTCTCGTTTAGCCACCCCGGCAGAGTAAGACCTGGCCCGGATAGACGAACGCTCGTCACCAGAAAATTGAGCCACGCTCAACGCCCGGCCCATTAGCAGTAGAATTCAGTGGAACCAGCCTTCGAAGGAAATCCGATGCGAACATCACAGAAGCGCATTCTGCAAGGCTGTGTGAGCGGGTGCATGCTTGCGATTGCCGGCATCTCTTTACCCACCAAAGCGCAGACCACTGCGCCCAACGAGTGGACGTGGGTTGGCGGAAGCAGCACGATACCAACCAATTGCAATCCGTATCCCGCAGGGTATTGTGGCCAGCCGGGCGTGTATGGCGCATTGGGAACGGGCGCCCCAGGGAATGCCCCTGGAAGCCGGAGCGGCGCAGCGAGCTGGATCGACGGCAGCGGCTATCTCTGGCTCTTTGGGGGAGAGGGAATCGATTCTGTCGGAACGAGTGGCCATCTCAACGACCTTTGGAAATTCGACCCCTCAACAAAGGAATGGACATGGATCGGCGGCGGCAACACGATTCAAGTCGATCCGGGGTGTGCTCCGTACCATTGCAGCGTAAGCGGAGTCTACGGGACCATGGGCGTGCCGGCCCCCGGAAACGATCCGGGAGGCCGCTCCCACAGTGCGACGTGGACCGACGAGGCGGGCCATTTCTGGCTATTTGGAGGATTGAACACTGGCGACGCCGCACCTCCTTTCTACGGCTTTTTCACATTCAATGACCTCTGGGAATTCGACCCTTCCACGCTGGAATGGACGTGGATGGGTGGAAGCAATGTGGCCGACCAGCCTGGAGTGTATGGGGTATTGGGAACTCCGGCTCCGGGGAACATTCCCGGAAGCCGATTTCTGGGCTCGAGTTGGACCGATAGCGAAGGCCATTTTTGGCTTTTCGGCGGTGCCGGTTACGATTCCCTCGCGAATGATGCATCACTCAATGATCTTTGGGAGTTCGATCCCTCCACGAATGAATGGACATGGATGGGGGGAAGCAGTAATGGTGGGTCGCTGGGAGCCTATGGCACTTTGGGAACACCAACTTCCGGAAACACGCCCGGCGCCCGTACGAACGCCTCAATCTGGGGCGACAGCCTCGGCAATCTCTGGCTCTTTGGGGGGAGACGGACTTGATTCCGCTGGCGGACTTGGCAATCTCAACGACCTTTGGGAGTTTAATCCTTCCACGAAGGAATGGGCATGGATGGCTGGAAATAGCGCTTTGGTTTGCACAACCTCGCCCATGGGCCAAGCTTGCGCGTGGTGGCCGGGTGTATACGGGTCGATGGGAACGCCGGCTGTGGGAAACCTACCGGGTGGCAGAGAGTCTGCCCTGACCTGGATCGACAGCAGGGGCATGATCTGGCTTTTCGGAGGCTACGGGGTGGATGCAAGCGGCGATTACGGGCTGCTCAACGACCTCTGGCAATTCGATCCATCGACGCAGGAGTGGGCCTGGATGGGCGGGAGCAACACAAACCCTGAGTGCGCTGGATATACATCGTGTGCCCCGGCCGGGGTCTACGGAATGTTGGGCGTGCCTGCCGCTGGCAACGTCCCGGGCGGCAGGTGGTATGCCTCAAGCTGGATCGACACTAGCAACGATCTTTGGCTCTTCGGCGGCATCGGTATCGATTCGGCCGGCAACGAGGGTGATCTTAACGATCTCTGGGAATATGAACCTTATCCTGCGGCTGCCGTCCCGGCCTTCAGCCTGCCGCCAGGGACCTACAACGCGATACAGACGGTGGCGATCAGCGATGCAACCCCTGGCGCAACCATCTACTACACCATCGACGGGAGCGCGCCAACCACGGCTTCAACTCTCTATAGCGGTGCACTCACCATCGCTTCCACACAAACGGTCAATGCAATGGCCGCAGCCAAAGACTATCTCGCCAGCGCCGTTGTCAGTGCCGCCTACACCATCATCGTCCCGCGCGACTTTTCAGTAACCGCATCCCCGGCATCACTGACGGTGACCGCTGGCGACAGCGCGGCGACAAATGTGTCCATTGCTCCGCAAGGCAGCTTTTCATCCTCCGTTTCCTTCGCTTGCTCAGGCCTGCCCGCAGGGGCCACATGCAGCTTCTCGCCTTCATCCGTCACGCCAATCGGCCCGGCCGCGGCGACAACAACATTGACTCTGAGCACAACCACGGCGTCCGCGGCTCTCGATGGAAATCGGCAACCGCTGTTTCCAGAGATGGCGCTCGCCGTCACGCTCTGTTGCATCGGCTGGACGAGGCGGCGGCGCATGCTGACACTGCTGTTGCTGGCGGTG
>JBEKVS010000101.1:0-16630 GCA_049513795.1 Occallatibacter sp.
TAGTTCTCGCGCACCTTGTCGAGCTGTTTCTGGTGCTGCTCGACTTCGACCATGAGCTGGTGGATATCCGGCAGCGGCGCGCTTGCTGCCGGCTGCGGCGAAGCCTGTGCGCCGGGCTGCGCATCCGGCTCCGCGCTGAGGCGAAACGCAAGCAGCAAAACGCACATCAAACGCAATGGGCATGCGGCGCGCGTGCGCGTCCTCAGTACGCCCTGGTTCGGTATGAGCGCGTTGGCCACGTGATGTTGGACCGAAAAGGCTGTGGGAAAGATGCAAAGTCGCCTGACTTCCCATAGTATTCGATCACGCATGAGTGAAGGGTTCGAACTGATTTGCCGTGGTATAAGGGAGAACTGGCGTTAGAGACCTGCATCACGAGGCGCGCGCGGAGATCGACACCACAGGCATCGCGTCGACCGCCGCATGGAAGGGCGACCCGCGTAGGATAACCAGCCGGTTAGGAGAACGACACCAATGGCACTTTTGCTGCAGTGGATTCTGAGCGCGATTGCGCTGCTGGTTGTTTCCCGTATCGTCCCCGGCTTCGTGGTCCGCGGCCTGGCGCCGGCGCTGATCGCCTCGCTGGTCATCGGCCTGCTCAACGCAACCGTGGGGCTGATTCTGAAGATCGTCACCTTCCCCATCAGCATTCTCACCTTCGGCATCTTTCTGCTGGTGATCAATGGAATGATGATCATGCTGGCCTCCGGCATAGTGCCCGGTTTCCATGTGCGCGGGTTCGTTCCGGCGTTCTGGGGGGCGGTGGTGCTGGCGCTCCTCGGCATGCTCATCCGCGCCATTGTGAAGGAAGCCTAGCTGTATCTAAAGCGATCCCAACGTTTCATGAGCGAGAACTGGTTACTCGCGTGCACGGGTCGGCGTCGAGGTCTTCAGCCCCGATGTTGACCCCACATCATGTTCCCAGGCAGGTTCATGAAGCCTTTGATCCATGCCTGCTTGACGCGATAACGGACGCGAAAACCGTTATGATTGGACCAGAACGCGCGCTAAGGCGGCGCGAACGGATGGGCCTGAGGATATTCATCTCGGCAGGCGAGGCGAGCGGCGAGCACTACGGCGCGTTGCTGATTCACGCACTCCAGGGCCAATTGAGCGCCACGGGAGAAACCGCCAGCTTCTTCGGCATGGGCGGAGAGCGGATGGTCACCGCTGGCCTGGACCGCGTTGTGCGCGCCGAAGATATGGCCGTGATGGGGATTACCGAGGTGGTCCGTCATCTGCCTCGCATCTATGGCGAATACCGCAAGCTGAAGCGGGCCGTGCAAACGCACAAGCCGGACGTGGCGATTCTCATCGACTTTCCCGACATTCACCTCAAGCTGGCAGCGGAGTTCCACCGCCTGGGTGTGCCGGTTATTTTCTTCGTCAGCCCGCAACTGTGGGCGTGGAAGAAGGGCCGCATCAAGCAGGTGCAGAAATATGTCAGCAAAATGCTGGTGATCTTTCCCTTCGAAGAGCCGTTTTATCGCGAGCGCGGCGTGCAGGCAGAGTTTGTCGGGCATCCGCTGGCCGAACTGCCGCTGCCCAAAATAAGCCGCAGGCAATTTGCCTTCGACCACCATCTAGACCCCGCGACCACCTGGATCGCGTTGTTGCCCGGCAGCCGGCCCAAGGAGATTCGCGATAATCTGCCGGAGATGCTGGAGGCGGCCTGGACTCTTGTTGAGCACTTCTGGCCGCATCGCCGCGAGTATCGCTTTCTCGTCCCGCTTGCGCCTACCCTGAATCGCGATCAACGCCAGGAGGTGCGCGCCCTGCTCGAAAAGCGCGGCGACGGGCTTCCCATCCTGGTGGTCGATGATGCGCGCGCGGCCCTCTACCATGCGCGGATCTCGGTGGTGGCGAGCGGCACGGCTACCGTGGAGGCAGCCCTCATCGGCAATCCCTTCATCGTGGTTTACCGCGTCTCGCCGCTGACCTACGCCATCGCCAAGCGGGTTGTCACCGTGCCCCACGTAGCCATGGCCAACCTGATCGCCGGCAAACGCGTCGTCCCCGAACTGATTCAGAATGACTTCACGGCAGCAAATATCGTCCAACAGATCGAGCTGCTGCTACCGGACGGCCCGCCTCGCGAGTCCATGATGAGGGGGCTTCGGGAAGTTGGGAGATCGTTACGTGCCCGGCAGACGGGCAGTTTTGGAGAGAGATTGGGCGCCATCGACAGGGTGGCGGCCGTCGCCCTGGAGCTGCTTGGAACCGCCCAACCCGTGCCGGTCCACTCAGTTGTGCAATCCTGAAGTCACCAGAAGCCTGACACTGCGGGAACATGGGATTTTCATTCGGCCCACCGCAAGTGGCGGCGTTTTGCTTAAAGTAAGAAGGCCTGAGAAGTAAGAAGAAGACAGGCAGGGGCTGGGATCATGATTGCGATGCTGAAGAAAATGCTGAACTTACGGCCGAATCTGCCGAAGCGGCCACGGCTGGTTCGCTGGCTGGGCTTGTCTTGGCTAGGCTTGTCCTCGCTGGGCTTGCTCGCGCTGGGCTTGCTCGTGCTGTTGGCTCCACTCACGGAGCAACGGGCCATGGCGCAGCGGGAAAGGCCCGCGCTGAACATTACCGGCTACGTGATCGATGCGGAGATCGACACCGCTACCCACCATCTGGCTGCGAAGACGCAGGTCACCTTTACCGCGCCCGAGAATCTGGAGCTGGTGTCGTTTGGGTTTCACCCGGCGCTCAAGGTCACCAAGATCACCGATGAAGCCGGCAAGGTGCTCACCGGCGAACGGTCCGCCGATGGCACGATTCGCGTCAGCCCGTCGAGTCCCTTTACTAAAGGACAAGTATCACACTGGACTTTCGAGTACGAAGGCATCATTACCGGCAACGAGGATGGCCCCATCGAAGGCCTGAAGCTGGCGGCCATTGAGGAGCCTATTACCTATCTGCTGTACCCGGCGCGCTGGTTTCCCTCGACCGGCTATCTCACCGATCGGTTTACGGCCGAGATCCACTTCCGCGTGCCGCAGGGCATGAAGGTGATCTCGAGCGGCGCCGAGGGAGCAGCCAAGACCGTGACTCTGGCCAGCGGCAAACCCGGCGATGAATTTGATTTCAAATGGGATAAGCCCGGCTTTCCGGGGACAGTAATCGCCGGCCGCTTCGTCGGCCCGGTCACGGCGGGTCCCGGCAACGTGAAGGTTTACCTCACCGTTGCTCACCAGGCCAGCGCCAACCAGTTGGCGCAAACGGCGGCCAAGGAGTACGACTTCTTCACCGAAAGCTTTGGCATGCCGGAGTCAAGCCACCTGAATGTCGTCGAATTGCCTGACGACACTCTGCCTGCCGTGTGGGCGCCTGACGTGGCGGCAATTCTGGGTTCGCGCGTAGGTGACAAGAGCGGTGTGCGCCTGCTGGCCAACACCATCGCGCACCAGTGGTGGGGTTCGGAGATCAGCCCCAGGACGCTCAACGATGCGTGGATCACCAACGGCATGGCCCGCTACGGCGAGCTGATGTATGTGGAGGACGAGAACGGCAAAAGCGCCTTGCACACTGCCCTGCAGGACGTAGCCGCCGGCGCCCTGGCCTACGATACGATCCCGCTGTCGAGCGACGCACGGCTCAATCCCTTCTCGCCGGAGTTCCAGTCGTCCACCCTGGAAAAGGGCGCCATGGTGTTTCACATGCTCCGCTGGGAGCTTGGCGACAAGGCCTTCCTGGCTACGCTCAAGGGAGCCTTGAGCCAATATATGGACCAAAGCATCCGCACTACAGATTTCATAAAGGTTGCCGAAGCCCAGAGCCAGCAGCAGCTTACACCGTTCTTCGCGCAATGGATCGACGGCACCGGCGCGCCGCAGTTCACGGACAAGTACGCCGTCTATCGCCTGGGAAACAACAAGGGCTTCCGTACCATCGGCGAGATCCAGCAGGATCTCGACCTGTTCCGCATGCCCGTTGAGCTGCGCGTCGAGACCGACGGCAAGACCGAAACGCAGAAGATCGACGTGGTGGGCAACGACACCCAGTATGTGGTCGACACCTTCGGCCGGCCGCGCCGCATCAGCATCGACCCCGGCAACTGGCTGCTCAAGGCAACGCCCGACCTGCAGGTGCGCATCGCCATCCTCAAGGGCCAGCAGCTCGTCGCTCAAGGCGACCTGACCGGCGCGCTGGCCGAGTACCAGAAAGCTCTTGAAGCCAATCCGCAGAGCTCGCTGGCCAGCTATCGTATCGGCGAACTGCTCTTTACGCAGCGCAACTACCAGGCCAGCGTCAACTCCTATCGCGATGCGCTGCGCGGCGACGGCGAGCCGCGATGGACCGAGGTCTGGAGCCACATCGCGCTGGGCAAGATATTCGACATTACCGGCCAGCGCGACCGCGCGGTGAATGAATACCGATTAGCGGTGCAGACCAACGACAACACCCAGGGCGCGGTGAACGAGGCACGCCAGTGGCTGCAGAAGCCTTATAAGCTGCCAGACACGCAGTGATGCTGTCTCACTCGCACCCGCCGGCTTGAAATCAAGACAACGGACAGCAGGGCCGCGGACAGCAAAACGGCCAGCCCTGGGGCTGGCCGTTTTGCTTACTGCTGGTTTAGTTGAGGTTATTTGCCGCCGCGTCCGCCCAGCGAGAGAATCTCCACGTCCACCTTGGCCAGGCCTTGCTCCGTCATGGCCAGCTTCTGTGCGGCTGCCCAGGATAGATCGATCACCCGGTCGTCGTAGACCAGATCACCGCGGTCGTTGATCCGCACCACCACGGAGCGCTTGTTGCGGCGGTTGACCACCCGCACGATCGATCCGAATGGAAGATCCGGTTGGCAGGCAGTCAATTCATGCATGTCGTATGTTTCACCGTTCGCCGTTTTCCGGCCGTTGAATACACCTCCGTACCAGGATGCGATGCCGCGGATGACTCCAATCCGTTTCTTGCCGGCGAATTTGGCATCCAGGGAAACTGGGGTTACGCTGACGGCGGGGGGAACCGCCACGGACGCGCTGGCAGGCGCGAAGAGTGGTTGCTTCGAAATCTCCGCGTAGACTTGAACCGCCGGCACGCAGATCGCTGTGATCATGCCCGCCAGTGTTGCCACAGCAGCACCGGCCAGCAGGCAAATCCCCAGCGGGCTTTTCATGCTCGTGTTGCGAGTTTTCGTTTTAATAACCATCTGCCAATTTTACTAAATCGATACCCCATTAGCCAGAAAAGTCACCCCTTATCCCGTTGATTTAATTGAAAAAACTGAAGTTAATTCAGTGGCTGCCGATAAGCTCTTGCATCTCTGCAACTTACAATCTGCACCAAAAATGGTGCAGAAAAGTCTTTTTAACCACCTGCTTGACTTTTTGGCTGAGAATCCGGCGCCTTTTCGCGCTATGTCCCGGTCGAAAAGGCGAGCTGCGGATTCTCCGCCGGTAGTAACGATTTGCACAACAGGCGGTTCGAATTTGAAATCACTCAGCTCGTGCCCCATCCCCCGCGTTCTCCATTTGCAGATTATTTCGCGCATCCTGCTAGCGTGAAAATTGACGAGCGGCTCTCCAGTCTTTCCCGCTCTGAGGGGTCTAACGCATGAAATTGAGCGCGGCAGGTTTGGAATTGCTAAAGCGGTGCGAGGGCTTTCGTGCCCGGGTGTATCTTGATTCGGCTGGCATCCCGACCATCGGTTACGGGCATCGGCTGCTGGCGCATGAGTCCTTTGCGGGTGGAATTGTCGAGAACCGAGCCGCGGAGATCCTCGCCGAAGATGTCGGCCACGCCGAAGAAGCCGTCGCGCGGCTGGTGAAGGTGGAACTGACCCAAGGACAGTTCGATGCTTTGACCGACTTCTGTTTCAACCTGGGCGCGGGCCGTCTGGCTTCTTCCACCTTGCTGAAGGGGTTGAACTGCGGACGGTACGACGCCGCCCGGCAGCAGCTGTTGCGCTGGGACCTGGCCGGGGGCGAACTCAACGCCGGCTTGAGGGCGCGCCGGGAGGCTGAGTTCGAGCTTTGGGGCGATAACGCAGCGCGGGAGACGGCCGCCTGAAAAGCACACGAACTCGAGAAAACGGCGCATCTCCTGCTGTATAGCAGTCCCAACCTAGCCGCAAAAAACAAAGACGCGGCGAGGGTGGGGCACCCATGCTTCACACTTTTAGGAAAAATGCTCTAAAGAGCCAGCAAGGCCACAGCCAGCACGGCAACGCCGATCACCTGGCTCATGCGGTCGGTGAGTGCGAACGCTACCGGGTCTTCGTCCAGTTCGCCGCGCGAAGCCAGCAGCCACACACGGTTGAGCCACAGAATGATAAGCGGCACCGTGAGCCAAAGGAAGCGCGGATGATGGTAAAGCTTCACTACGTCGGAGTTGCTGATATAGATGGCGAAGACCACCACGGCGGCATAGGCGCTGGAGGTACCAAAGCTGCGCAATTGGTCAAGGTCGGCTAGAAGGTATCCGCGTCCGTTGCGCGGCACACCGTTGGATACGCGCAGGTTTTCGAGCTCGGCAAACCTCTTGACGATGGCCAGGGAGAGGAACAAAAACATGGAGAAGCCGGCCAGCCAGTGCGAGATGGGCGTTTGGGTGGCGGCGCTGCCTGCCAGCAGGCGAAGAATGTACAAGCCGGAAAGTACCAGCACATCCACCAGCGGTATCCGCTTCAAATAGATGGAGTAGGCCAGGGTGGTGCCCAGGTAGATCAGCAGCCAGAGAAAGAATCTGCCCGGCAGCATCGCCGCGCCAGCAAGGCCGGCCGCCAAAAGAACCAATGCCAGCAAGATTCCCGAGAAGGCAGACAGGTCGCCGCAAGCAAAAGGCCGCTGACGCTTTTGCGGATGCCGGCGGTCGGCCTCGATATCCAACAGGTCGTTGAATATATAAGCCGACGAGGCAGTGATCGAGAAGCAGCAGAACGCCGCCAGCGCCGTGAGCAATTTGCTCTGGCTAAGCGCGTGGGAACAGAGCAGCGGTACAAAGATGAGCAGGTTTTTGGCCCACTGGTGCAGGCGCAGAGATCGCAGAAGCGACTTGAAGACTGGCTTGCCGTCGATAAAAGCCTGATCGGGGAAGATCGGAGCAGGGAAGGCCTGGCCGGGGAGTGCCTGACGGGGCTTAACGGCGCCCAACTTCATGCGCAGGCGCAGCGTCGGGTTGGCCACCATGGGTTGACTGGCCGCCGAAAGCAGAGGGATGTCGGGAATGTCGTTGCCCACGTAATCGAACGCGGCGGAATCCAGCCGCCGATTCAATGCAAGGAGTTTGTTCGATCCAGTCAGGTTGGTGGCGCCGTCCGATGCCAGTACGTCGGTAAAGATGCCGAGATGGTCGGCCACGCGGCGAGCCAGCCGCACGTCAGCCCCGGTGACCAGGTAAATCGCTCGGCCACGTTCTTGCTCATGGCGAAGGAATTCGAGCAGCGCTCCGTTGTAAGGCAGATGCGCGACTTCCAGAGAGACGTGCTCAGCGACGAAAGCCTTGAAGGCCGCCTTGCCCCGCAGCAGCCGCGCCGGCAAATTGAAGAGCAGCGCCGGATTCTGCCGCGCCATGGCCAGCAGGGAATCGACCAGCGTATCCGACTTGACCAGCGTACCGTCCAGATCGACACAAAGCGGACGCAGCGTCTCTTCTGCAGTTTCTTGCGCAGCATCTTGTTTCGCGGCGCTGGAGATGAACTGGGGCAATCGATCACCTCGTCCAGGGAACACCCCAAGTATACAGTCGTTCGAATTCAACGATAGCTTCCGCCGGCGCCGCGGCCGCGCCGAGAATCTGTTTGACGAATCAAACCATTCACGCCATGCTACCCGATATGTTGGACAGACATGTGGAGCGACTGCTTGCAGCCTACCCCGCAATCTACCTGGCTTGTCACCGCGATCACACGCGCACCGACGCGGGAGGCAATCCCCTCACGGAGAAGCAGGCGAGCGTGCTCGACCATTTACATCCCACGCGTCCCACCACGCTGTCGAAGCTGGCCGAGCATATGGGTGTTGGCCGATCGGCCATGAGTACAACCGTTGCCCGGCTGGTGCGTGCGGGATATGTGACCAGAAGGCAGAGCACGCAGGACGGCCGGTCAATTGAACTGACGCTGACCGCCGCTGGAAAGCGAATTCAAGACGAGAACACGGTCCTGAATCCGCAACTGGTGCGGCAGATGTTCAAGCTGATGAAACCTGCGGATGCCGAGTTGGCCCTTGCCGGCGTGGAGAGGTTGGCGCAGGCCGCCGCAATTCTGCTCAAGCGGAGAAAGCGGGAGAGAGACGGATGAAGATTGCTCTGATAGTAGCCGGCGTGCTGCTTGTTCTTGTTCTAGGCATCGTTGCCATCGGCGCCATGCTGCCCAAGCGGCACGTGGTGTCGCGAAGCGCCAGCTTCAAGGCCAGCCCCGAGAATCTGTTCGCGCTGATCGCGGGAAGTCAGGATTGGCGGCCGGATGTGAAGTCCTGCGAAGTCTTCGATGAGGGAGGAAAGCAGTTCCAACGGGAAACCTCTAAGCACGGCGAAACAGTACTCTACGAGTTGCAGCAGAGCAGGCCGCCAACCGCAATCGAGCGCCGCATCGCCACCGGGAACCTTCCTTACGGGGGCAAATGGAGTCTTGTTCTTGAGCCGGAAAATGGCCACACCCTGGTACGATTCACCGAGGATGGTGAGGTCTACAACCCGTTCTTTCGGTTCATGTCGAGATTCGTACTGGGCCAGACGGCCACGCTGGACGCATATCTGAAGGCGATGGGCAAGGCCGTCGGCGAGGATGTGCAGATCGTAGATTGAGAACCAAGCAAGGTTCCTATTCTTCCCTCAACGCGGCCATCGGGTCCACGCGCATGGCCCGTCGAGCAGGGAAATAGCAGGCTGACAACGCAACCAGCGTGAGCAGGAGCGCGACGCCCACAAAGGTCAGAGGATCGTTCGAGCTCACTCCGAAAAGCAAGCCGCTCATCAAGCGAGTCAGACCGAACGCACCGAGAAGCCCGGCCGCGATGCCGATCAAAGCCAGCGCCATGCCCTGTTGAAACACCAGAGCCAGGATGCTGTTGCGTTGCGCGCCCAACGCCATGCGGATGGCAATGTCCGGCGTTCCCTGGGTCACCAGGAAGGACATCACACCGTAAACGCCAACCGCCGCGAGGATCATGGCGAAGGCCGCGAACGCGCCGAGCATGGTCATGGCAAAGCGCTGGCGCGTAACGGACTCATGAACCCGCTGCTGCATCGTGGCGATGTCGTTTACCGGCACGTCCGGATCGATGGCCCGAACCTGCTGAACAATGGCGTCTGCCAGTGCCGCCGGTTCTCCCGTGGTGCGCGCAACGACGAACATCTCGCCTCCGCGATGCTGCGAGCGTGGGTAATAGACGACCATGCGCGTATCGGTATCGAGGCCGTATTGCTTTACCACTCCAACTACGCCGGCGATGATGAGCCAGGGCGACTTTTCATTTTGTCGGATGCGCTTGCCGACCGCGTCTTCCTGCGGCCAGAATCGATTCGCCATCTTCTCATCCACGAGAACGACGGGCTGCGATTTGTCCGTGTCGGAGCTCGAAAACAGCCGGCCCTGTTTGAGGGGAATCTCCATGGCTGTGAAATAGCCGGGGGTGGCTGTGCGAACGTCGACTTGTAACTCGGGCTGATTCGGCGGAGGTACGTATCCCTCGATCTGCATTCCTCCCCAACCCACCGAAGGAGTTAAAGGCAGCGCAGAAATCTCTCCTTGACTCGTGACTCCCGGCAAGCTCAGCACGCGCTGGGCAAGGTTCTGGTAAAACTGAATTCTTTGCGCGTCCTGATCGTATTTGGGGCCGTAGGCGGCCACCTGCATTGAGATCACGTGGTCCGGGTTGAATCCGGGCGGCACATTCACCAGGCGCACAAAGCTGCGAACCAGAAGACCGGCGCCGGTCAACAACGTGAGCGAAACTGCCAACTCGGCAATCACAAGCGCTCCGCGGAGCTTGTCGCGCTTTACGGTCAATCCGCCGCTGCGCGCGCCTCTTCCGCCCGCTTTCAATGCTGCGTTGAGGTCACTGCGCGAAGCACGCAAGGCTGGCGCAAGACCGAAGACGATTCCAGTCAGGATGGAAATCGCGATGGTGAAAATCAGAACGCGGAAGTCCATTCCGAGCTCGTCCAGCCGGGGAATGTTTCCCGGATGCATCTGACGCACCGCGAACAGGCAGCCTGCCGCAATCGCCAGTCCCGCCGCGCCGCCCAGCAACCCGAGCAGGACGCTTTCGGTCAAGAGTTGGATCACCACCCGCATTCGGCCCGCCCCCAGGGCAGTGCGCATGGCGATCTCTTTCTGGCGCACGGTAGCGCGCGAGAGCAGCAGGTTGGCCACGTTGGTGCACGCGATCAACAGAACCAGCGAGACCGCTCCGAACATGATCAGGACGGCCGATCGTACGTTGCCAACTACCTGTTCAAGCAGTGGAACAACGCTGATGGTGAAGGATGGATCGCGATGTTTTTCTTCGCGCAGCCGCGCCGCGATGGTGCCGATATCCGCCTGTGCCTGCTGCATGGTTACGCCGGGCTTCACGCGCGCCAGGATGTCGAAATTCTCCGAGCCGTAATCCTGCTCGTCCGTCGAATCAAGCGGCAGCGGCAGAAAGAGTTCTGGTTTATCGATGCCGCCGACGGTGGGCACCACTTCATGATTGAGCCTGAAATCCCGAGGCAGCACGCCAACCACGGTGCGCGCAATTCCATCGATCGTGATGCTTCGCCCAATAATGTTCGGGTCGCCACTGAATGCCCGCTGCCACAGCGCGTAGGTCAGCACCACGGTTCGCGTGTTCCCAGGTTTGTCTTCTTCAGGCAAAAAGATTCTTCCCAGCAAAGGCTTCACGCCGAGCATGGGCAGCAAACTCGAAGAGGCCGAAATGCCGTCCACCTTCATGGCCCGCGAAAGTCCGGTGAGAATGTAGTCCCGTCCGATGAGGATTGCCGTATCGTCGAAAACCTTGTTTTGCGTTTTGATGTCGTGATATTGGCCAATCGAGGGCCAGTCCTGGGGAATTCCGATTCCCGGCGATCGAAGCCAGAGAATCGCCAGGCGGTCCGCATTCGGGTAGGGCAATGGTTTCAGAAGCAGGGTGCTGGTTACGCTGAAGATTGCCGTGTTGGCGCCGATTCCGAGCGCCAGCGAAAGCACAATCATCGCTGTAAGCCGCGGATTCTTTCGCAGCATGCGCAGGCCGTAGCGCAAGTCTTGCGTGAAATCTTCAAAGAGCTTTGTTCCACGCGCGTCGCGGCATTGCTGGCGCACCTGTTCCGGTCCGCCGATTGCCATTCTGGCATGGCGCATCGCGTCTTCAGGGGACGAGCCCATGCGACGATACTTTTGCGCCTCACGATCCAGGTGATAGCGCAGTTCTTCGTCGAGTTCGGCTTCCACAGCCCGGCGACGGAACAGAGTACGAAGCCGCAAGAGAATGTCGCTGAGCATTTCGATCGCAACCCTTCTGCTTCTACACGAGAGCATAGTACAAATGCTGTCGAAGCACAAGGGGAACGACTTCGCATGGAAGAATGGGTGCGGGCAATTGCTCGCGGACTTATTCGTAGCGTAGCGCGACCATGGGGTCGATGCGCATGGCTCGCCGCGCGGGTATCGAACACGCGGCCAGCGCCACCAGTACCAGCAGGATGGCGACGCCCACAAACGTGGCAGGATCGTAAGGGCGCACGTTATAGAGCATCGCTGCCATCAGCCGCGTAACTGCCATGGCTGTGCCGATGCCGATGAGTGCGCCGGCAAGCGCCAGCAAAAGTCCGCGGCGCACCACGAGCCGCATCAGTTCGCGCTTTTGCGCACCGAGGGCCATGCGAATACCGAGCTCGCGGGTGCGCCGCGCCACTTCGTAGGAGAGCAAGCCATATAGGCCAATGCACGCCAGAGTAAGCGCCAGGATGGCGAAGAAGCTCGACAGGCGCGACATGAGCCGCTCCTGATAGAGCCCCCGTTCGATCTGCTGGGTCTGCGTGCGCATATCGAAGAGGGGTAGATTGTTGTCGGCCTGCGAGACAATGGCGCGCACCTGTTTCACAAGGGCGGTGGGGTCGCCGGAGGTACGCAACTCGAAGTTAGCGCTGCTGCCCACCAGGGGCAAGAACATGGTGGGCATAATATCTCTCCGCAGCCGAGCGTATTTGGTGTCGCCGGCAATGCCGACGATGAGATAGCCAGGCTGCGGGCCTGTTACCGGTTCGTCCCCTTGCACGTTGCCCATATGCAGGCCCACCGGATTCTGGTTGGGGAAGAATTTTTTGGCAAACGCTTGATTGATGAGGACTGGTTCGGGAGCCGGCTCAGGTCCCGGTTTCTGCGGCGTGGCCCTGGCTGGGCTAACGGGTGTGGCAGCTTGCTCCGCCGCTTTCACCACTGCGTTTGTTGCTTCTGCCGAAGCAAAGTCGGCGGGCGTGAATATGCGGCCGGCAAGCACGGGAATGTGCATTGTCGAGAAGAAGTCCAGTCCCACCCGAAGAGTAGCGGCATTGACATTCGACTTCGGGGGCGCACCGTCGAGGTGCACCGAATTGGCTGACCAGCCTCCGCTTAAGAGCGCATCCTCGGAATAACTGGCAGACACCACACCGGCCAGCGCTCGGAAGCGCTGCTGCAACTGCCGGTAGAGCTCAACTGTTTGATAGTCTTTGTATCCCGAAAGGCCGGGATTGATGCCGAAGAGCAGAACGTTTTGCGTATCGAAACCCGGATCGAGAACCTGCAGGTTATATAAGGTACGCACCAGCAATCCCGCACCGACCAGCACAACCACCGAGAGCGCCACCTGCGCCACAACCAGCGCGTCGCCCGCGCGAACACGCCAGCCGCTCTGCGAAGCACCCCCGGAGTTAGACGACGCATTCTCCCTGAGCGATGAAGTGAGGTCGGCGCGCGCGCCGCGGAAGCTGGGCGCGAGCCCGCACAGGATGCCGGTGGCGAGCGTAACGCCGCTGGTGAACGTCAGCACGCGCCAATCCGGAGCGATAACAAACGGGAAGGGCCGATCGAAGCTGATCGACATCAACCCGGTGAGAGCGCGCACACCCCAGACCGCAACCAGAATGCCGAGCGCACCGCCGCAGGTTGCCAGCAACAGGCTCTCGGTGAGGAGCTGGCGCACAATCCGCGCGCGTCCGGCGCCCAGCGACTGGCGCACGGCCAACTCCTTTTGCCGATTGGCAGAGCGCGCCAGAATCAGGCCGGCCACGTTGGCGCAGGCAATGAGCAGGACAAACCCTACCGCCGTCATGATGAGTTCGAGCATGGGCGCAATCTGGCTGGTCTCGCCGTTCAACGCCTCGCGTGCCGGCAAAAGCCGCAGAGCTGGCGCATCACCTTCAGTAAAGATTGGCTTGGCGGCGCGCTGCACCTCCGCGAGGAAAAGTGTCGCTGCCTCAGCTTGTGCCTGCTCGATGGAAACTCCTGGCTTGAGCCGGCCAGCCAGCACGACCCAAAAGCTTGCCGGATCGGACAACCGGTCACTTGTCCCCCACCATTCGCCGCGAACGCGCTCTGCGAGCGACAGCGGCATGAAGAAGTCCTGACTCTTGCCGGGCGTCAAACTGATGAGACCCGGCTCAGCCACGCCCACGATGGCAGCTTCCACGTTGTTGAGGCGAACTGTGCGGCCCACCGCTGCGGGGTCGGCGCCAAAAGCGCGCTGCCAGTACCCGTAGTCCAGCACAATCACCGGCGATGCAGTGGGCGCATCGTCTGAATGATTCAGCGGCCTTCCCAGGATTGTCTTTGCGCCAATGGTCGAAAAGTAATCGCCCGAGACATACTCGCCGTGCGCGATATTCGCCGGTCCGTTGCCGCTGAAACTCACATCCCGAGGGCCCGCGAACGCCGCCACGCCGGAAAATGTAGCCGTGCGGCTGCGCAGAGTCTCATAGAACGGCACGGAAAATGAGCAATCGTTCGTCCCCTCATGGCCGTCGCAATCGCCGTAGTCGCTGTGTCCGCTCAGCTTCGGGTCGTGATGCGCGCTCCAGGTTAGGATCACCAGGCGCTGCGGATCTTCGACCGGCAGCGATCGCAGCATCACCGCGTCAATGACGCTGAAGATCGCGGTGTTGGCCCCGATGCCGAGCGCCAGCGTAAGAATTGTTACAGCGGCGAATCCTGGCGATTTGGCCAGCATCCGCAATGCATATCGCAGATCCTGTACGAACTGTTCGATCCACAGCAGGGTTCGCTCGTCGCGATGCGCCTGCTTGGCCTGTTCCACGCCGCCGTAAGCGCGCTTCGCGGACAGCCGGGCTTCTTCCGGCGACATGCCGCGGCGCTCGAAATCGTCGGCCAGCAGAGTGAGGTGCGATGCGACCTCGCGCGAAAGCTCATCTTCGGCCCGATTGTTGCGGAAGAGATTGCGCAACCTGAGCAGGATTTGCCGTGAGCGCGACATGACTATTGCTCCTCCGCCAACAGCTTTTCAACTACGCCGGACATCTGCCGCCAGCGCGCAGTCTCTTCGTCAAGCGCCTTCAATCCCGTTTTCGTGATGGCATAGTACTTTGCTTCGCGGTTGTTTTCGGTCTTGCCCCAGGAGCCGCGCGTCCATCCATGCTGCTCAAGCCGGACAAGCGCTGGATAGATAGTTCCCTGGTTGAGATTGAGCGCGTCCTCTGAAACCTGCTGCAGCCTGTTGGCAATGCCATACGCATGCTGCGGCCCCATGGTGGCGAGGGTGCGGAGGATCATGAGATCGAGTGTGCCCTGGAGAATATTGGCCTGCATTTTCTTCACTTGGTAATCAAGTGAACACATCCTTCACTTGGTTGTCAAGTGGAAACCTTAGCGCTCAATTTCAATGATTTCCCATTCGCGAGCGGCAGCGGATCGGCAACGGAAAGTGCGGAGGCTCAGGTCCCGGCCGCGAAGGGGTCGGGAAGAAAGGTTGAACTACGGCAAAGAAACTTCCTAACTGAGGGGGCCTGGTCCGATCTAATACGGGCATGAGAAATGGCGAACAGGCGCTGATCCAGGCGGTTCTGGACGGAGACAAGGACGCTTACGGCGTGCTCGTCGAGCGCCATGGGGAGAGCATGTTTCGCGTCGCATTTCGCATTACCGAGAGCGAACCGGACGCGCAGGAAGTTGTCCAGGAGGCCTTTCTTCGCGGTTACCGCAGCCTGGCAGACTTCGATGCTCGCGCCGATTTTCGGACATGGATCTATCGGATTGCGGTGAACTGCGCATTGCAGGTGTTGCAAAAACGGAAGTCGGAAGGGGCGGTCGCGATTACCGAAGAGTTTGATGAAGAGCGTCCGGGGATTCAGTTGGCCGACAGCGGGGCCGGCCCCGAGAGGCTGCTGCTTGACAGGGAGATCGAACACCGGAGGCACGCGGCGATGGAAAAGATGACGGCGGACGAGCGGCTTGCCTTTGTCTTAAGGCATCTGGAAGGCAGGTCTACCGAAGAGATTGCGGCGGCGCTTGAAGTTACGCCGAACAACGCCAAACAAGCGGTGTTTCGAGCCGTGCAAAAGATGCGCCGATCGTTGGCCCCGCTTTTGGGGCGCCGCTTGGGAGTAAATTGATGAACCACCTGACAGATGAACAACTCGTTGAGCACTACTTCGTCGAAGGCGGCAACCGGATTGTGACGGAAACGCATCTTCGCGTCTGCAGCCGGTGCGAACAGGCTTACGAAGAGATTTCCAGCGCTCTCTCGGTTCGCGCACCAGAGCCGCCGGCTCGTGAACCCGGATATGGAAAGCAACTTTGGCGGTCCATTCAGGCGCCCTTGAGGCCGTACCCGGGAAGATTAAAGCGCAAATACTTTTCATGGCCTCGCCTGGTGCTGGCCGGCGCTTGCCTGCTCGCTCTCGCCGCGGCATTCCTGGGAGGGTCGCTATGGCAAGGGGCACGCACGCATTCATCGCGGGCGAACAATTCGGCGAAGGCAACCAACTCGCCGCAGGCAAAGGAGCGCGTAGTTCTCGTCATCCTGGACGATCATCTCGACCGTTCCGAGCGCCTGCTTGTGGAACTCAATCACGCCGGCGGGGTTGAGGGAGTTCGGAATGACGCGTCGGAGGCCGACTCGCTGCAGAACGAAGCGCGGCAACTCCTGCCCGACAACCGGCTCTACCGACAGGCGCTCTTAAGTGGAAGCGATCCCATGATGGCCGCTGCATTGGACCATCTCGAACGCGTCCTTCTCGAAGTGGCGAATTCGCCGGACAAGTTGGACAGTGCCGACATAGCGCGCATCGAGCAGGAGATGAACACGGATTCTCTGTTGTTTCAGATCCGGGTACTTCGCGCAAAAACTTCACGCCAGGAACAGCAAGTTGAACCTTCCAAAAAAGGAGCAGCGATCTAAATGAAAATGAATCGATGGATTTCCATGATGGGTTTGTGCGGGGCGGTCGCGCTTTTTGCACCGAGGGCGGCAAGATCTTCCGAAGTGCTCTACTCGTTCGCCCTGTTCTACGATGACGGGTCGCTCGCAGGCGCCGCTCTCGCAGACGACGCGCAGGCGGATGACACGCACGAGAATCAGCTTTATTCCGAGGCCACAAAGGCCATCAATGAGAGCCGGTGGTCGGATGCCGAGCCGCTGCTCGATCAGGTGTTCAACCTGCACGGCCGCAGATCGGATGCAGCCGTCTACTGGAAGGCCTACGTCAAGAGCAAGGAGGG
>JBEKVS010000102.1:0-16426 GCA_049513795.1 Occallatibacter sp.
TCGTAGAACGCTCCAATCGCATTCGACCCCCCACCCACGCATGCAACCACCGCGGTTGGAAGCCGGCCTTCCTTCTCCAGAATCTGCTCTTTCATCTCGCGGCTGATGCAGCGGTGAAAGTCGCGCACCATGGTTGGGTACGGATGCGCTCCGAGCGCCGAGCCCAACAGGTAATAGGTGGTGCGCACGTTGGTGACCCAGTCGCGCATGGCTTCGCTGATGGCGTCCTTCAACGTCTTCGAGCCGGAGGAGACGCCCCGCACTTCAGCGCCCAGAAGGCGCATACGCAACACGTTCAGTTCCTGGCGCGCCATGTCCACGTCGCCCATGTAGATCACGCATTCCAGGCCCAGCAGCGCACACACGGTAGCCGTCGCCACGCCATGCTGACCCGCGCCCGTCTCGGCGATAATGCGCTTCTTGCCCATTCGCTTGGCCAGCAGTCCCTGTCCCAGCGCATTGTTGATCTTGTGCGCCCCGGTATGCAGCAGGTCTTCGCGCTTCAGGTATATCTTCGCTCCGCCCAGTTGCTCTGTCAGCCGCTTGGCGAAGTAAAGCGGAGTCGGCCGCCCCGCGTAATCCTTCAGCAAGCCGGTAAGCTCCGCTTGAAACGCCGCATCGGCTCTGGCGATGTCGTATTCGCGTTCAAGTTCGACCAGAGCCGCCATCAGCGTCTCCGGCACATACCGCCCGCCATACACGCCAAACCGCCCCGGCCGCGACTCCGAGGGAACTGCCGGAAGAATGATGGATGCCATTTTCAAGAGCCTCCTGCGCTGGCGATCTCGGGGGATTGGGGAACTTCCCAGTGTACAAGGGCGAGTCGTCGGAGTACTTGAGATCCCTGAACCAAATCCTGCTCGATCGACGCTCGTTCATTCGCGTTGGTGCGGAGATATCAAGGTTGAGCCGCACGCGCTCTGGAGACGAAGTCTCTCACTTTACCCGCATCTTTCTTCCCCGGCGCGGCCTCCACTCCCGATACCACATCCACTCCCCAAGGCCGCAGCGTTGCAATCGCCTCGGCGACATTGCCCGGCGTCAACCCGCCCGCGGCAAT
Organism: Occallatibacter sp.; assembly: GCA_049513795.1. Lineage (GTDB taxonomy): Bacteria > Acidobacteriota > Terriglobia > Terriglobales > Acidobacteriaceae > Telmatobacter. The sequence continues at coordinate 1,061 of JBEKVS010000102.1, forward strand.
CAGCTTGAGCCTGCCGCCCGTCACAAAAACAGTTCTTCGCGCCTCGGTCCAGTCGAAGGCCATACCGGTCCCGCCAACAAGACTCGCCGTTCGAGAATCCACCAGGGCTGCGTCGATATGCGAGTTCCCAGCAAGCCGCCCCATCTGCCCGGCAATCTCGTCCCCGGCGCCGCTCTCAAAATGGACAACCTGCACAATGCGAAGCGCCGGACCCAGCATTTCGCGCAGCCGAGCCGGAAACTCGGCAGCAGCCTCAAAGTGCAACTGCACCCCCGTGAGCCCGCAGACACGCACCGTCTCACAGATCTCCTCAACCTCCGCATTGACGAACACCCCGATCTTCTCCGCCGTCGCCGGGAGATGCGGCACAATCGCCGCAACCTCCCTCACTGTGACCTGCCGTGGGCTCGGCGCAAACACGAAGCCCACCGCATCGGCTCCGGCCTCCACCGCCAGCCGCGCATCCGCCAGCGAGGTGTTGCCGCAAATCTTGACCCAGATACTCATCGGATGGCCGCGACTCCCGCCAGAAGTTCCTTCAGAGCCGTTCCGGGATCGGCCTGTCGCATCAGGCTCTCTCCAACGAGGAACGCGTCAAACCCCGCCGTCCGCAATTTGGCCATATCCTCCGAGGTTGCGATCCCGCTTTCAGCTACACGCACTACCGTCGCCGGAATTCGCTCCACCAACGCGAATGAAGTTTCAAGCGTCACAGCGAAGCTCTTCAGATCGCGATTGTTCACCCCGATCGCATCAGCACCGCCTTCTCCAAGGGCGTCAAGCACGCGGTCCAGCTCCTCGGCTGTGTGAACCTCGATCAGCACATCCAAACCCAGCTCCCGCGCGACCTGGGCCAAGTGCTTCATTTCCGGATCGCGCAGCGCCGCAGCAATCAGCAGAATCGCGTCTGCGCGATGCGCTCGAGCCTCGAAGATCTGATATTCATCCACTATGAAGTCCTTGCGCAGGCACGGGAGTGGGGTGGCCGCCGAAGCCAGCTCCAGGTTGCGCAGGCTGCCCTGAAAGAACGGCTCGTCGGTTAGCACCGAGAGAGTCGCCGCGCCGCCAGCCCGATAACGCCGCGCCAGCCACTCCACGTTGAAATCGCCGCGGATCAAGCCCTTTGAGGGAGAAGCTTTCTTGATCTCCGCGATCACCGCGCAATCCTCCGTTGCGTGCCGCCGCAAAGCTGCTGCCCAGCCGCGCGGCCTGTGCCGCCTGGCCTCCTGCTCCAGCTCGGCGAAAGGCGCACGCGCTTTTGCTGCGGCCAGCGAGGCCCGCGTCGCAGCAAGAATGGTGTCCAGGTGGGTAGCCATAGGCTGGTTCGAGTATACGAGGGAAACTTTGTGTGCTTGGCGATTGCGCACTACATCTTCTGTCAGCCGCGCCTGTTAGTCGCCTTGGTGAAAATCGTCGATCATTTTCTCGGTCACCACGCGTTGCTGCACCGGAGACGAAAGCACGGTCGACGTGGACGTCGTTCCAAAATGGCCGAGCTTGTCAAGGAATTGCTCCAGATGCTCAACCGAGACCACCCGCGCCTTCAGGATGAAGGAGTCGGAACCGGTAACGCGGTGACACTCCAGCACTTCCATCCACTTCGTCACCTGCAATTGAAAGGCGCGGACCGTGGATTCGGCGCCGGCGATGGAAAGGCGCACAAAGATCAGAATCGGCAAGCCCAGCCGCTCCAGGCTGATATCCGCATGGAACCCACGGATGACACCCAGCTTTTCCAGCCTATAGACGCGCTCGGCCACCGCCGGGGTTGTGAGGCCAACGCGACGCCCCAGCTCCGCCCAGGAGAGCCGCCCATCCTGCTGCAGCTCTTCAATAATCTTCCAGGAGATGCGGTCCAGTTCGGCTGGTTCATAGCGATGCCCGTATCGGCTTGTCGACATGGCCTCTACCCTTTCGAATGAGAGGACCGTAGCATGATTTTACTAACGATGTAAAGGTAGCGAGCCCAGATGCCTGCAGAAATAGATTGTCAGCCCTTGCAAATGAGTGCGATACTTCCCGGCGTCAATCTAGAATGGAGCTTCCCCAATGGCTCAATCGCAAGATGCGCTCATCTATCAGTCCGGCTTCGGCAACGAATTCGCCAGCGAGGCTCACCCCGGCGCATTGCCGCAGGGGCAAAACGCCCCGCAAAATGCCCCACTCGGCCTTTATACAGAACAAATCAGCGGCACAGCCTTCACCGCTCCGCGCACCCTCAATCGCCGCACGTGGAGCTACCGCATCCGCCCATCGGTCATGCACGAGCCTTACCGCGAATATGCCCAGACGACACTTGTGCGCAGCGGGCCATTCACCGAATTGCCTACGCCTCCCAACCAGATGCGCTGGAATCCTCTCCCGCTTCCGTCGCACCCTACCGACTTCGTCGACGGCATCGTGACCCTGGGCGGTAGCGGCGACCCCGCCATGCAAGATGGAGTCGGCATTCATCTGTACGTCGCCAACGCCTCCATGCACGACCGCTTCTTCTATAACGCCGACGGCGAGATGCTGATTTTGCCCCAGCAAGGACGACTCCTGCTGCGCACTGAACTCGGCATCCTTGAGGTCGCGCCCGGCGAACTGGCGGTCATTCCCCGGGGCATCAAGTTTCGCGTGGAACTGCCCGACGGCGAAGCCCGTGGCTATATCTGCGAAAACTACGGCCAGAGTTTCCGGCTCCCTGATCTCGGCCCCATCGGGGCAAATGGTCTCGCCAACTCCCGCGACTTCCTGACACCGGTCGCAGACTACGAGGACCGCGAAGGTGCGTTCACTTCCGTTGCCAAATTCCTCGGCCGGCTATGGGTTGCCGAGATCGACCACTCGCCCCTCGACGTGGTCGCCTGGCATGGCAATTACGTTCCCTACAAGTACGACATGGCCCGCTTCAACTGCATCAACACGGTCAGCTTCGACCACCCCGATCCATCCATCTTCACGGTTCTCACCGCGCCATCTCCCCTGTCCGGAACGGCCAATGTCGATTTCGTCATCTTTCCCCCGCGCTGGATGGTGGCCGAACATACCTTCCGCCCGCCGTGGTTTCACCGCAACATGATGAACGAGTTCATGGGCCTCATCCTGGGCCAGTACGACGCCAAGGCCGAGGGATTTCTTCCCGGCGGCGCCAGCCTGCACAACTGCATGTCCGGCCACGGCCCGGATGCTGAGACATTCGAGCGTGCCAGCCAAACCGAATTGAAACCGCACTACATCGACGGCACGCTGGCTTTCATGTTTGAGACCCGTCTGCCCGTGCGCCCAACCCGCTTTGCCCTCGAAGAAAAGATTCTCCAGCACGAATACTATGAGTGCTGGCAGAGTCTTAAGAAGAACTTCCAGGTACCGCAAAAGTGATCGCCGAAAAGAGTTTTTCAGCCTTGAGCGGCGTTGACCATCCGGCACCCGTCTCAGGCCCAACTGACTGTCATCCTGAGCGAAGGAAGCGCAGCGACCGCAGCCGAAGGACCTGCTTTTGCTTTTCGCGGCCAGTCTTCAGCCTTTTTGAAAGCATGGGCAGATGAGTAGCCCCTCCACAGCCGATTGGAGCCGGAAGAGCTGGCTTGCATCAGCCAACGATCCGGCGTGCGGTTTTCCCCTGCAGAGCCTTCCCTATTGCGTGATGGCGGGAGAAACAAGCCGGCCCGGCCTCGGCGTCGGCATTGGCGCCTCCATCCTCGACCTTCGCCGCTGCGCCGATTCAGGTCTCTTTGAAGGATTACCCACCCCCATTCTCGAAGCCTGTGCCGCCCAAACCCTCAACGCTCTCATGGCCTGCGAACCTCTCGCGCACGCAGCACTGCGGGCCCGCCTGATGGCCGTGCTCGATTCCGCCGCCGACATGGCTACGCGCGAGCAAGCCGGAGCGGCGCTTTCACCCCTGGCAACGGCCACACTCATAAAGCCCGTCGAATCAGCCAACTACACTGACTTCTACGCATCGATCCATCACGCCACCCGCGTTGGGCGGCTTTTCCGTCCCGAGCAGCCGCTGCTGCCCAATTACAAGTACGTGCCCATCGGCTATCATGGCCGCGCTTCATCGATCGTCGTAAGCGGCACGCCAGTTCGCCGGCCGCATGGCCAGACGCGCCCATCCGAGCCGGGCGGGGAGCCGGCATTTGCGCCTACGCGCTTTCTCGACTACGAAGTCGAGGTCGCGATATACATCGCGCAAGGCAACCAACTCGGCGCGCCGATCCCGATTCGCCAGGCGGCCGATCACATTTTTGGGATTTCTTTGCTCAACGACTGGTCGGCGCGCGACATGCAAGCCTGGGAGAACCAGCCTCTGGGGCCATTCCTCTCCAAAAGCTTTTCGACCAGCGTATCGCCTTGGGTCGTCCCCATGACCGCGCTTGCGCCGTTTCGTGTTCCGGCTGAGCTGCGTCCCACGACCGAGCCCAGCCCACTCGGCTACCTGTTTGACGCAACCGATCAGTACACCGGGGCGATCGATCTGAGCGTCGAAGTTCATCTGCTTTCCCCAACCATGCGTGCCGCCGGCCAGGCTCCGCACCGGCTCAGCCAGGCCAACATGCGCGATCTTTACTGGACCCCCGCCCAACTGGTCGCGCACCACACCAGCAATGGCTGCAACCTGCTTCCCGGCGACCTGCTGGCAACAGGCACAATATCCGGTCAGGCAGATGAATCTGCTGGCTGCCTGCTCGAACTCACCTCCGGCGGCAAGCGGCCCATCCTCCTTCCCAACGGTGAATCCCGTACGGCCCTGAATGACGGCGATGAAGTGATTCTGCGCGGCTGGTGTCGCCGTCCTGGCTTCCCCGATGTCTCACTTGGCGAGTGCCGCGGGCAGGTTCTTCCGGCCATGAAAAGGACCTTCGATTATTAAGCAGAAACGGTCATGAAGCATAAAAATGTAAGGGAACAGCTGAGGATTTCTTCGTACAGCTATTCAAAGTCGTGCACAGTGCGGCCAATTCTCTGGGTCAGATGTGATGCGGGTCACTATTTCTGATTCCATCCTCTGTCAAGCTGAGGTCGTCATGGCATCTTTGGCACCGAATCCCGTCAACACCAGTCAGGATTTCCTCCCCTTGAAGGGCACCGACCACGTTGAATTTTATGTGGGTAACGCCCGCCAGGCCGCTTACTATTACCGCACCGCTTTCGGCATGAGCCTGGTAGCCTACGCCGGCCCCGAGACCGGCCAGCGCGATCGCGCTTCGTATGTCGTGCAGCAGGGCAAGATCCGCTTTGTGCTGACCACCTCTCTTCGCCCCGGCAGCCCTATTGCCGAGCACGTCGCGAAGCATGGTGACGGCGTCCGCGCCATCGCTCTCGAAGTTGACGACGCCCGCCAGGCCTGGCTTGAAACCACGGCCCGCGGCGCTCGCTCGGTGGCCGCTCCAATCGAGTCTGTCGACGATTTTGGCCGCCTGACCTCCGCTTCGATCGCCGCCTATGGAGACACGATCCACACCTTCGTTGAGCGCGGCCACTACAACGGAGCCTTCCTGCCCGGCTTCCGCGCCGAGCCGGCTGATATCGTTGCCCGCCCCACCGGGCTCAAACATGTCGATCACATGGTGGGCAATGTTGGGTGGCACGCCATGGACGAGTGGGTTGGCTTCTACGCGAATGTGATGGGCTTCCAGCTTTACCAGCACTTCGACGACAAAGACATCTCCACCGAGTATTCGGCCCTCATGTCCAAAGTGATGGCCAACGGCAACGGCTACGTGAAATTCCCCATTAACGAGCCGGCCGAGGGGCGTAGAAAGTCGCAGATCGAAGAGTATCTCGACTTCTACCAGGGGCCCGGCGTGCAGCATATCGCTCTGGCAACGGACGATATCCTCTCCACCGTTTCGCGCATGCAGGCGCAGGGCGTCGAGTTCCTGACCGTCCCGCATACCTACTACACCGAACTGTCGGCCCGCATCGGCCGCATCGACGAGCCGATTGAAGAGCTGGAGAAGCTCGGCATCCTGGTCGATCGCGACGACGAAGGCTACATGTTGCAAATCTTCACCCGCCCCGTCGAAGACCGGCCCACCTTGTTCTACGAGATCATCCAGCGCAAGGGCAGCCGCAGCTTCGGCAAGGGCAACTTCAAGGCGCTATTTGAAGCCATCGAGCGCGAGCAGGCTCTGCGGGGAAACCTCTAATGGCCGCAACAGCCGCATTGCCAAAAGCCGCGCCCTTCATGCCCAAGGCTCTGCCGTTCTTGATTGAGCAGAACTATGCCGCCTACACCACGGAACAGCACGGCGTCTGGGCTGAGCTGGTGCGCCGCCGTATGCCGCAGCTCGAACGCCACGCGGCCCAGGAATACCTGGACGGTTTCGACAGCCTGTGCCTGCCCTACGACCGGCTGCCCAATCTTGCCGCCGTTTCAAGCAAGCTCGAACGTCGCACTGGCTGGAATGCCACGCCTGTGAGCGGCTTCATGCCTGCGCCCGCCTTCTTTGAAATGCTCGCCTGCCGCCGCTTTCCCACCACCACCTGGCTGCGCAGCCGCAACTCGCTCGAGTACACGCCCGAGCCGGACATCTTTCACGACGTGTTTGGCCACGTGCCCATGCATGCTCATCCTGTCTTCGCTGATTTTCTGGCCCACTACGGCCAGCTGTGCGCGCGCATTCAGGACGAGGCAATTCTCGAGCGCATCGGCCGCGTCTTCTGGTACACGGTTGAGTTCGGGCTCATCCGCCAGAATGGGGAAGTCAAGGTCTACGGCAGCGGCCTGATCAGCTCCAACGGAGAGTCTTCCAACGTGATTAATGGCGGTTGCGCAGTGCGGCCTTTCTCACTGGACGAAGTCTTGCGCACGCCGGTCAAGGTCGACCAGATGCACCACCTGCTCTTCGCCATCGAGAGCTTCGACGAAATCTATGCGGCCATGCGGACGCTGGAGTCGCGCGTCGACAGAGGCTCGCGCCTGGATGATTGAATCGGGCGTTGACGCGCGCAGCCGCTTCGCACCACCTTGCCATGAATCCTGCTTTGGCTATCCTCCCGTCGGGTTGGCGCGAAAGCAACCGCCTATGATCCTTCGGCTCACAACCGACCTGAAAAATGGAGTCTCGCCTGCCCATTGTCTCCCACTCCCGGAGGGAGCAGTCGAGAATAGCCCAGCATTGAGCGCAGCGCAATGCTGGGAGCGGGGGCAGTGAATAGTTGCGCCCCGGCGGGGCGCCGTGAATAGGCGAAACAATGAAAGAGAAGCCTTGGAGGCATTTTCGAAGGAGCCCCGGATGGAGCGCAGCGGAATCGTGGGACACAGTCCGTGCCTCGGACCGTGCCCAGGAGGGGCCGCACCGAGAGCCCTCCTGCGACTGTACCGCCTGCGTCCAATCGCCGGACGCGTCTGCCTAGGCAATGCGTGGGCACGTCGGACATGTTATAGTCTTCCAGTTTTCATGGGCGGTTTGATGGCGAACGATCTGAAGCTCGACAACACGCTGGGTTCAAAAATCGATTTGAACACTCCCCGAGCGAGATTAAACCGGGCTGAGCTCAAGGCGCTGATGGCCGCAATTGGCTCGGAAGAGGATTCGATCCGGCTCGGCGGCGGCGCCAAAGCAGCCGAGGCCCAGCGCGCCAAGGGCCGCTTGACGGTGAGAGAAAGGCTCAAGCTGCTGCTCGATGAAGACACCGAGCTTCTGGAATTGGGGCTGTGGGCGGCGTTCGAAATGTATGCCGAATATGGCGGTGCTCCCGGAGCCGGGGTCGTCACCGGACTTGGCCGTGTATGCAACCGCTTGTGCATGATCATCGCCAACGACGCCACCGTCAAGGCCGGCGCATTCTTTCCCATGACGGCAAAAAAGGTGCTACGCGCGCAGAACATCGCCCTCGAAAACCGCATTCCCACCCTCTACCTGGTCGATTCTTCCGGCGTCTTTCTACCTCTGCAGGAAGATGTTTTTCCGGACACTGACGACTTCGGCCGCGTCTTCCGCAATAACGCCGTGATGAGTTCGCTGGGCATTCCGCAGATCACCGCCATTATGGGCATGTGCGTCGCCGGCGGTGCCTATTTACCTGTCATGACCGATACTGTGCTGATGACGGAGGGCTCGGGCTTGTTTCTCGCCGGACCCTCGCTGGTGCAGGCCGCCATCGGACAGAAGACAGACGCAGAGGAGCTTGGCGGCGCAACTATGCACGCCGAGATCTCCGGCACGGTGGACTTCAAGGAGCCCAACGATCATCTCTGCATCGCCCGCCTGCGCTCTCTCGTGGACAAAATCGGCCAAAGAAAAATCGGCCAGACACGCGCTTCCCGCGCCCGACACGAGCAAGACGACTCCGACCACTCTGTCTTCGACGCGCAGCCCTTCGATGCCGGGCGTGACGCGCCGCTCTTCCCCGCGGATGACCTCTACAGCTTCTTAAACCCCGCCCCGGGTGCAAGCAATATCTACGACATGCGCGAAGTCATTGCCCGCATCGTCGACCGCAGCGAGTTCGATGAGTACAAAGCTGAATTTGGCCGCACCGTTCTATGCGGATATGCGCGCATCGGCGGCCGCGCCGTGGGCATTGTCGCCAACCAGAAGATCAATCAGAATCAAACCGTTGCCATGGGCCCTGCCGCGGGCATGAACCGCATCGAGTTTGGCGGCGTCATCTATACCGAAAGCGCGCAAAAAGCGGCCCGCTTCATCATGGATTGCAACCAGAATCTTATCCCGCTTGTTTTTCTGCACGACGTGAATGGTTTCATGGTCGGCAAAGATGCCGAGTGGTCGGGAATCATCCGTGCCGGCGCGAAGATGGTTTCGGCCGTCAGCACCAGCGTGGTGCCCAAGATCGCCGTCATCATCGGAGGAAGCTTCGGCGCCGGCCACTACGCCATGTGCGGCAAGGCTTACGATCCGCGGTTTCTCTTTGCCTGGCCCACCGCGCGCTACGCGGTGATGAGCGGCGCCTCGGCGGCCAACACGCTGGCCGAAGTGCGCGCCAAGCAGATGGAGCGCGGCGGCAAAGTCCTTTCCGACGCGGAGAAAAAATCACTCCATGATGAGATCAAGGCTGCGTACGATGCGCAAGCCGATCCCCGCTACGGCGCAGCGCGCCTGTGGATCGACGCCATCATCGACCCTGCAAGAACAAGAGAAATTCTAATCACGGCGCTCGAAGCCTGCGCATTGAATCCCGATGTCCCCCGTTTCAATCCCGGCGTCCTGCAAACCTGAATAGAGTTTTCAAGCTTGAGAGAGAAGGTCGGATCGGTACACTCGCACTAACGCGCACAAAACGTGAAAGCGTCTTCCCGGGGGGAAGAGGCGAAAATAGCCCAGGATGAAGTCCGCGGCGGCGGACGAAATCCTGGGGCAACATAAAGTCCAATCCTTTGCGTCCCGTAGGGCCGCATCGAATCGATTCGACCGTGTCCGGAAATGCCTCCGCAATTGCAAACTATGTGCCGTCGAAAAGCCTCCAAGGAGCCCCGATAATGAGCGTTAAACTCGAGTTGGTAGAGAGCCTTTATCCATTTGTATTAACGGAAGACCAGGAGCATCTCCGCCGGGAGATTCGCGAGTTCGCCGCCCGCGAGATCGCTCCCCATGTTATGGCGTGGGATGAGGCCTCCGAGTTCCCCATGGCGGTGATCAAAAAGCTGGGAGCGATGGGCTTGATGGGCGTCATCTTTCCTCCCGAATACGGTGGCTCCGGCCTCGGCTACGTGGATTACGTCCTGGCCATTGAAGAGTTATCAGCAGTCGATGGGTCCATTGGTTTAACTCTTGCCGCGCATAACTCGCTGGGCACAAATCATATCTTCCTCGCTGGCAATGAACAGCAGAAAAGAAAATATGTTCCTCTGCTGGCCAGCGGCGAATGTCTGGCTGCGTGGGCTCTTACCGAACCGGGCTCTGGATCAGATGCCGGCGCGGCCAGAACCACTGCCGTCAAAAAGGGAGACCGCTGGGTTCTGAATGGAAACAAGACATTCATCACCAATGGCCACTACGCCGACTTTGCGGTTATCATTGCAGTCACCGACAAGAGCAAGGGCACGCACGGCCTATCGGCATTCCTCGTCGAGAAAGGTACGCCTGGGTTTCGGCCCGGAAAGAAGGAGAACAAGCTTGGCCTGCGCGCCAGCGACACCAGCGAGCTGATCTTCGAGGATTGCGAAATCCCCGCGGAAAATCTGCTCGGAGCTGAAGGCGAGGGCTTCATCGACGCCATGCGCGTTCTCGACGGCGGGCGCATTTCCATTGCAGCCCTGGCCCTCGGCATTGGCCGCGGTGCACTTGATGCGGCGTTGAAGTATGTAAAAGAGCGTCGCCAATTTGGCAAGGCCATCGCGGAGTTCCAAGGCATTCAATGGAAGCTCGCCGACATGGCGACAGAACTCGACGCCGCCCGTTTGCTCACGCAGCGCGCCGCCGTATTGAAGGATGCCGGCCGTAAGGTGACGCGCGAGTCATCCATGGCCAAGCTCTTCGCCAGCGAAGTCGCGGTGCGCATCTGCGATGAAGCTGTACAGTTATTCGGTGGTTATGGATTCATCAAGGACTATCCCGCGGAGAAGTATTATCGCGACGTGAAGTTATGCACCATCGGCGAAGGAACCAGCGAGATTCAGCGCATGGTCATTGCCCGGGAAATTCTTAAAGTTCACCCGTCGCGCGGTTAAGAAAGCATAACTCCCACCCTCAAGTAAAGGATATCGATGGGTAACTCGGTCAAGATCGTCGAGTGTCCGCGGGACGCGTGGCAAGGGCTCCCGTCGCTGATCCCTGCTGAGCGCAAAGCGGCCTATCTGCGTGACCTCATCACGGCCGGATTCAGACACATCGACGCGGTCAGCTTTGTTTCTCCCGCGGCCGTGCGGCAGATGGCCGACTCCGAAGCCGTTCTCGAGCTTCTCGATCCGCCCAGTGGCGTCGAGGTCATTGGCATCGTCGTCAACGAAAAAGGCGCAGAGCGTGCAATCAAGGCCGGCGCCGTTCACACGCTCGGATTTCCTTATTCCATCTCGCCCGAGTTTCTGCGCAGAAATCAAAATCAAACACCGGATGAGTCTCTTCACGTATTGCAATCCATCCTTGAACTCGCGCACGATGCGGGGTTGAAAGTCGTCGCCTACGTGTCGATGGCATTCGGAAACCCCTACGGCGAGACCTGGAGCGTAGACCAGGTTGTTGCGGCGTACCATCGCCTTATTGAATCCGGCGTGCGTCAGCTATCCCTCGCCGACACGGTTGGATTATCGACCACCGCGCAGATCGCCGATATTGTCGGCGCGGCACTTGAGCAGAGCAATGGAATCGAGATCGGCGTGCACCTCCATGCGCGGCGGGAAGATGCGCCAGACAAAATTCGCGCGGCCTACCATGCCGGGTGCAGGCGCTTCGACTCCGCGATCGGCGGCCTCGGCGGCTGCCCCTTTGCGCAGGATGCATTGGTGGGAAATATTCCAACTGAGCTCCTGATTGCAGAATTGAAGGACCTGGGAGTGGAGATTCCGCATTTGCAATCGCTGCATGATTTGATTTCGGCCAGCAACGAAATTGCACATGCTTTTGGCATCGCCGATAGCCAGTCACAATAATTGACTGTAATGCGAAGGAGCAGAGGTTTTGAGTTACTCGACGATCCTGGTTGCCGACGAAGCAAGAGTTAGAACCATTACTCTGAATCGCCCCGAGCGCCGCAACGCCATGACTCCGGAGATGCAGAGCGAGTTGATTGACGGGTTGGACAACGCAGCTCGCAGCAACTGCCGGGTCGTCGTCTTGCGAGGAGCGGGAGACGCATTCTGCTCCGGCCTCGACTTGTCGGCGTTGCAGAGCATGCGCGAAAAGTCGGCCGCCGATATTCGCGCCGATACCGAACGGATTGCCAGACTTTTTCGGACCTTGTACGAGTTACCAAAACCGACCATCGCGGCCGTGCATGGGGCTGCGATCGCCGGAGGCACGGGCCTGGCGACGATTTGCGACTTTACCCTGGCCGTACCGGCCGCGAAGTTTGGTTACACCGAAGTCCGCATCGGCTTTGTGCCAGCCCTGGTTTCGGCGTTTCTCGCCTTGCAAATCGGCGACAAGCGCAGCCGCGACCTACTGCTGACCGCACGGCTCTTCGACGCCGCTGAGGCGCACCGCCTGGGCCTGGTCAATGAAGTTGTGAACCCCGAGGCACTCGACGATCGTGTGCGCTCCTTAACACAGGTGCTGCTGGCTAACAGCCCCGCATCCCTTGCTGCCACCAAGCGATTATTGGCCGCCCAGAACAAAGCCTGGTTGGATCATGCGATCAACCTCGCGCTCGAAACCAACGCAAAGGCTCGTGAGACCGACGATTTCAAAGAAGGCCTGGCAGCCTTTCTTGAAAAGCGCAAGCCGACATGGTCTGAATAATCCTAAGCTTCAATCGGCCAACGCATGGCTGAAGCGGACCGGAGCCGCAGTCTGTTGCTCAACCTGTCCACGAGTTACAGTGTTTGCTAGCTCAATCACTTCAAAGCCAGCTTGGGTAACATCCAGTACGCATAAGTCCGTAATAACTCTCTGCACTACGCGCGTACCGGTGAGGGGAAGCGTGCATGCGCGAAGCAGTTTTGCGCTGCCATCCTGCGCCACATGTTCCATCACGACAACCACGCGCTGCACTCCTGATACCAGGTCCATGGCCCCACCCATTCCTTTAACTCGTTTGCCGGGAATCATCCAGTTGGCCAGATCGCCGCGCTCGGAAACTTGCATTGCCCCAAGAATCGCCAGATCGATATGGCCGCCGCGGATCATGGCGAACGAGTCCGCGCTTGAAAAGGTGGATGCGCCGGCAACGAACGTCACCGTCTGCTTGCCGGCATTGATCAGGTCCGCATCCACTTCATTCGCCCGCGGAAAAGGCCCCATGCCCAGCAGGCCGTTCTCTGACTGCAACGTCACGGTAACTCCTCGCGGAATGTGATTGGCAACCAGGGTCGGAATGCCGATTCCCAGGTTCACGTAGAAGCCGTCTTTAAGCTCCCTGGCCGCCAACGCGGCCATTTCATGACGAGTCCAAGCCACAGGTTTACGCCTCGCGGGTGGTGATTTTTTCAATACGCCTTTCAGGGTGTGGATTGTGCACGACTCGATGAACAAAAATTCCCGGCGTGTGAATCTCGTCCGGGTCCAGCTCGCCCACTTCCACGATGATCTCGGCTTCGGCCACCGTGATCTTGCCGCATGTAGCCGCATTGGGGTTGAAGTTGCGCGCTGTCCGCCGGTAAACGAGGTTGCCGAGCCGGTCAGCCTTCCACGCTTTCACCAAGGCCAGGTCGGCCTGGATGCCGCGTTCCAGAATGTAGGTCAGGCTGTCGAAATCCTTGTGCTCTTTGCCCTCGGCGACCAGGGTGCCCACACCGGTGCGCGTGTAAAAGCCCGGAATTCCTGCTCCTCCGGCGCGCATCCGCTCAGCCAAGGTTCCCTGCGGGCAGAACTCCACCTCCAATTCGCCGGTCAGATACTGCCGTTCGAACTCGTTGTTTTCCCCTACATAACTCGCAATCATCTTCTTGACTTGCCGCGTCTGCAGCAGTAATCCAATGCCCCAGTCGTCCACCCCGGCATTGTTGCTGGCGATGGTCAGCGCGCGCACGCCGGTGTCGCGCAGGGCCAGAATCAGAGCCTCAGGAATGCCGCACAAACCGAAGCCGCCAATAGCCAGCAGCATTCCATCGCGCACAATGCCTTCGAGCGCCCTTCGTCCGTCAGGCCATAGTTTTGTGACGGCGGCTCTGTTTTCCAACCCGTCCTGCATGTCGGTTCTCTCCATCGGCCTGCGCACCACCCATCCTATCGCTAAAATCTGGGATTGCAACGGGGCCCTACCATCCGCTCAGTTCGCGTTCCCAAGGCCGGCGTTCCCTCCTCGCTTCGGTGATCTACCGCCAGTCTCCGGGCATTAGCCTCGAGCAAAATCGTCCGCTGCGGCGTCTGGTGTTTACGTCTGCCGGACCCTGACAGCAGCTTTGCGTCCATGGCTGTTGACTCACACAGTGCCGCCGGTAGACCATCGGGGGAGACAGCATATTGCGGCAGCTTTCAAGTTATCCCTGAAAGGTGGCTTTCGCGGCAGCGGCCGGGGCGGCACCAGGTATTGTGCAGAGGTGAGGAAAACATCATGCGTTGTAAGCGTTTCTATCTACTTTTCGCAGTCTTGGGGGCGTCGCTTTGCGGACCGATAGCAAGATCACAGACTGAGACGGCAACCGTAACTGTCACCCCGGCTCAGACCGCCATCAGCGCGAACACCGCGCTGAGCATTCAGGTCACTGTGGCGTCCGCAACCAGCGGCGGAGTTACCCCAACTGGAACAGTTTCAATCTCCGGGGGCGGCTACACCTCCACAGCCGAAACGCTCTCGGTCGGAGCGTACACCTTTGCCATTCCCGCCAACAGCCTGTCCACCGGTAGCGACGTTTTGACAGTCTCCTATAGCGGCGATAGCAACTACTCCGCGGCCACTGCGACTACGACGATAACTGTGTCGGCCGGCAACGGAACATTCACGCTTTCGGCCACCGCGCCGGGGGCGGTATCTCCGGGCACTTCGGCCACTTCGACCATCTCAGTAACCACAACCAACAACTATGCGGGCACAGCGACACTGAACTGCGCTCTTACCACCTCTCCCTCGGGAGCAGTGGATTTGCCCAGTTGTTCCCTTTCTCCCACTTCGGTCACGTTGAGCACCACGACAACCAGCGGGACTGTGACCGCCACATTAGCATCGACCGCAGCCACTTCGACTCAGCTCGTGCCCCCTCAGCCGCACGGCCGGGGTAAAGGATGGATGGCCGCCGGCGGAGGCGTGACCCTGGCCTTCCTCGTCGTCCTTGGAATCCCGTCAAGACGTCGCAGTTGGCGGTCGATGATCGGTGTGCTTACTCTCATGATCGCGCTGGGCAGCATGGCCGCCTGCGGCGACTTCTGGCAGGCTCCGGCTGGAGACACTGCGGCAGGCACCACAGCGGGCACATACACTTTCACCGTCACCGGAACCGGATCCCCACAGGTTACGGCCGTCACAACCACCTTCACGCTCACGATCAATTAGCGGCCAAAGCCCTGTCCTGCCTCCATACCGTCGTCTCCTGCACGAACTCCGGGAGTCGAATAACGTGCGGCCTCAGGAAACGAATTCTGCAATCGCCGAGCCGCCCCAGACCGCGGCAAACCCCAGAACAAGGCTGCCGATTGCGTAAGCAATGGCAAGCACAAACGCCCCATTTCGAATGTTGGAGAAAGTCTCCCACTCATAGGTCGAAAAAGTGCTGAAGGCGCCAATAAATCCTACCGGCAGCAGGAATCGCCAGGCCGGATTCAATCCCGCGCGCCGGGTGAGAAACGTGATGGAGAACCCGATCACGGCGCAGGCCAG
>JBEKVS010000103.1:0-17064 GCA_049513795.1 Occallatibacter sp.
TACAGAATTTGGCAGCAGTCGTTTCCACTCGCGGAGGGATGGGTGAGCGGTTGATACCGGCGGTCTTGAAAACCGTTGTGCCTGAAAGGGTACCGGGGGTTCGAATCCCTCTCCCTCCGCCATAGAATATTTATAATCGGCAGTTACTTGGAGACCTCCGACTTCTTCCCGTTTTCTCGGCGAATTCGCGCAGGTATTCACCACTGAAAGAGAGCAGAGAGCGCCGTGAACCTTTCAGATACGATGCCGACGGGCTACGCCATCGAATCGGTCGATCCGCTCGCGGCGATATTTGAAACCGTGATGTCCCACCGCCCCGTCGATCCTTGCGTGAACGTCCCGACAGCGGACTTCGAAACCGCCAGCATCGAATAAGACCGTCTGGCCGGTTGCTGCGTCGTAGGCCATTGACGCTCCGAAGCGCGCGGATGGGCTTGTGGCAGGGTGCTCCGGATGGACGTGCCATAACTTTCATCAACGAGATGAATGGCGCGAGCAACGTATGGCGGCAGCCATTCGTCGGCGGCCCGGCAACACCGGTTACACGCTTTGGCTCCGGCAAGATATTCAGCTTCCAGTGGTCCCGCGATGGGCGCGTGGCCCTTTCTCGCGGTACAGAAACCACCGATGCTGTTCTCATCCGCAATTTCCGCGCAGGAAGAGAGTGAGGCCTTTCCGCCGCAACCCCGCGCCTGGCAGTGTCAGTCCGTGAGGCTCGGAACGGAGTCGTGCCGGGATGGTCGCCGACTGGGGCGTTTGCTCCCCCGCCAGTGAACGCGGGAGCAAACGCTCACCCTGCTACCTGGGCGGCTGAATTGGGAGGGGACCCCATTGGCGGCCGCGTAATAGAGATTGATTCCGTTCGTGGTGGAAACGTAGACATGGGGTTCGGTTGTAAAGGTCGGCGTGGAGTCATCGTGGGTTTGGGCAAAGGCCGATCCTGCGCCAAGCGCGAAGCGCGGCGGTTAGGCACACAATCATCTGCATTGAGCGGTTCATATTGAAAGTCCTTTCGGTTTCTGGTTCGTGCGGCCGCGGAGCGCAAGTGTTAATTGGTTAGTCGTCCGGACGAGCAAGCCTTGAGCTTCCGGATAGATGTCGCGTTACGGCAGTTCGATTTTCGTCCGCGTTGCTACTTGGGTGTCACTACGGCCAACCCGGCGGCTTCAGGAATTGAATATGGCGAGCCAGGCGCCTCCTTGATGCTGGTCGGCGTTACGGTATAAACGAACAACTTGCCACTGCCCAGCGCGTAAAGGTGATTGTCGCCATCCCAGGCAAGCTGCTCGAATACAATCCCCGATTGAAGCAGGCTCGAGAATCCCGTAATCGGACTGCTCCCGTTGAAGTGGAAGATCTCGAGTCCCTGCCCACCCACCGCCAGCAACTTGCCTGAGGGGGACATGGTCAGCACATTCGCGCCTCCCGTCGCCGTGGGCATTGCAGAGTAGTTGTTATTGGTGCTCAGGTTGCCGGTCGATCCGACGGTAAAGCTGGCAATCTGCGGCGGTCCATCTATGTACTCACTTTCCGAGTTGAGAGGTTGCAAGGCTACCGCAACATGGCCGTCGGGATCGGCAGCTGCGACCGAGCGGCAGTAGAAGTCTCCGCTCTTCGCCCTCGGGGTCGCTTCGGTGATGCCGCTTGACCTTAACAGCCCGCTGCTGTTGCGGTCATAGCCCGCAAAGGTGTCGAGATACGCGCCCCGGTAATCGATGCACTGCGACCCGTAGGCATACTTGTTGTTGGAGCTGAACGTGAGGGGCGCATTCAGGAGAAAGATCTGCGAAGTGCTGCCAAGAAGCTCCAGTTCGCCGGTGCTTCCAACTTTGTAGGACTCATAATAGGAGTTATCGCAGTTACTCAATTCGACATAGAGCGTTTCGCCCGTATGGTCCAGAATGAGCGGGCTTGAGTAAGTGCACCCGTCTGTCGCAATGGCTGTGGATGCAGCCAGCTCGAGGGCCCCATTCGATGCGATCGTGAATGCGTCGATGGAGCCGCCTTTATCGGCATCTCCAAAAAGGTACTTCCCGTTCGTAGCCAGACCGGCTACGGAGGTACCTGCGAGGGGAGAGCCAGGGACCGGGGTCAGCACGCCGCTTGACGAGGCAGCGAAGCCGTCCAAATGAGTTGGCCGCGAGACGTAGACATAGGCTACGGGTGCGTCACTCGAGGGGGTTTCATCGTGGTAGGTTTGGGCAATGGCGGAGCCTGCGCCGAAAGCGGCGGTCAGGCAAAAGATAATCTGGATTGAGCGGTTCATATTGAAAGTCCTTTCGGTTTCTGGTTGGTGATGATCTGTTCCTTGTTTTTTCATACTGAGAGCGCTTCAAATTTGTTGGATTGATGCTTGCCCCGCATTTAGCGACCGGCCGGCGGCGAACTAGCGCCGAGCCGGCCGGCCGCGCGCAATTCGGTTTCAAGCGCATCCACGTTCTTCTCGAAGCGCCGCCCGATCGCCGCGTAGGCAGCAGGATCGTGCGCGTCGAAGCCGGCGCGCTTGAGCAGAACGTAGGGGTCATCCGAGCCGCCTGCTTTGAGCAGCGCGAAGAACTTGTCGCGCACCGCAGTGTCTCCGTGCTCGATTCCGTCGGCGAAGTAGGCGGCGGCGCTCACGGCGTTGAGATACTTGTAAAAGTAGAGATCTTCGTATGGCTCCTGCGAGATCGTCCAGATGAGGCATGCGCCTGGCTCCTGCACTGTGACGCCGCGATCGGCGCCGTTGAAGGCGCGCAGCTGGTCGCAGGCGAGCTTAGAGATGCGCTCCGCGGTGAGGGGCTCGCCTTTGTCCGCGGCAGCTCGTTCCGCCATCTCCAGGCGCATCATGGGCAACACGCGATAGTAGGTTCCGCGCAGAGTCTGAATAGCCTCCGTCAGCGCCGCAATCCGTTCGTCGTGACTGGCCGCATGTTCCACCATGTAGTCGTTCAGCAGCATCTCGTTCAGCAGCGAAGGCGTATCGCCGATGAATACGGATGGCTCTGCGACATCGGCAGGTTGAGCGGCCTCGGCCATCGTCATGTGCATGGCATGGCCCCACTCGTGGGCTACCGTTTCAACGCTCTCGGCATCGCCCGTGTAAGTAAGCATCACGAAGGGTGGGATCTGCGCGTCGACGGGAATCGTCATCGCACCAGGCGATTTTCCCGGCGCAGCGATGGCGTGCATCCGCTTGGAGCGGAAGCCTGCTGACAGCTTGTCCACGTACTCCTGGCCCAGCGGCGCGAGAGCTTTCAAAATCATTGCCTCGCCCTCGGCCAGCGAGTAACGGGTGGTGCTGGCCGTGAGCGGAACCCCATAGTCGTAGCTGTGCAACTGCCCGATGCCCAGTGCGGCGCCGCGCAGGCGCAGATAGCGGTCGATGGTCGCCTGCTCCTTTTCCGCCGCGCTGCTCAGCGCTTCAAACGATCCATCGGGCATGGCATCCTCGGCCAGCAGAAACGCGGCCGAGTTTGGATAGTGGCGCAGCTTTGCCTCGTACGCCGCACCGGCCACATGCGCCTGCAACAAAGCTGCCTGCGTGTTCTTGAACTGATCGAGTGCGCCGGTGAAAGCTTCAAAAACGGCGCGGCGCGTTTCGCGGTCTGGATCGGCGAGCAGTTTCTGGTAAGTTCCGCGCGTCAGTTTTGTCGGCTTGCCGTGGACATCGATGGTGGGCCAGGGCATTTCGGCATTCGTGAATACGTCATGGGTGTCCGATGGCGCTTGCCGCAGAGCGTTCGATGCCGCGATGGCCGCCTCGGCTTCTGCTCCCAGTACATGGTCTGCGCGGCGCAACAGCAGCTCGAGATCGCGATGATGAGGAGCCAGGCCCGGCTCTGCCGCTTCAAACGCGGCGACCTTCGCCCGGTCCATTGCGATGATCTCCGGGTCGAAGAACGCAGTCGTCTCGCGGATTTTTCCAACCATGTCTTCGGCAGAGGCCATCAGAGCCTGCGAGGATTCCATACGCGCGTCCTCTGACACCCTCATGAATGCATAGCGGTGGACGCGCTGCGCGCGGTGCACGATCTCCGATCGACGATCGAGGGCCTTGCGGAGAGCGGCAGCATTGTCCCCGAGATGGCCTTGAAACGCGGCAAGCGAGGGCAGATCCGCAAGGATCGCGACCCGCTCACGATCGGCGGCAGCGCTATCCGCGAACAGAACGGTCAGGTCCCAGACTGCGCCCTGTGCGGGGTCGGATAACGCGCTCTGAGGAGTTGCGGCCTCGGAGACTGCGGCTAGCGCGGCCGAGGCCTGCGCGAGCGTTGCGACGGAACACAGGAGGAGTGAACGGGCGATTGTGTTGCACGTGATTTTCATAGGTCGGTCCTTTACCTGAAGCAGATTGGGAGCCTGAGGCAGAGTTGGTTGATTCCGAGTCAAGAAGAATGGTTTGATAGCGGACTGTGCTGTGGCGCTCGCCTAGGGGACTTTGGAAGCCTTGGCCAACGGCGCGTCGTCCGCATAGTTAAGATTCATGGTCATTTTCGGAATCGCGCTTGCGTCAGCTGGAGCCGGGCTGAACACGAGTTTGAAGTAATCAGCCAGATCGTTTGGATCGAAGACGAGAAACTCGGTAGCGGAAACAGGAATGCCTACGAAGTTGCCGCGATGGGTGGTGATGGCGAGCCTGTCGCCGGCGACGGAAATATCGGCATACGGCTTGCCTGGAGCTTTCTCATACTTGCCCGCGTAAGAGGACAGAACGCTGCTCTCTACGGGCACGCCAGCCGGCAGCGATTCATAGTGCTTGAAGTAGCCCGCGCGAAGATCGGCCACGCGCTCCAACACTTCTGTCCAGGCGCCATTCACTTTTTTGAAAATGTAGGTAGTACGACCCCAACGGTCTGCGGCGGGCTTAGTTTCGCCGGCGTAAACCTGCCCCACGACGCGCCAGTATTCGTCGGCCACGGCAACCGTCGGTTCCAGAAAGCGTACTTTCACTTCCAGGCTGGTGTTCTGCGCATCTTTGAACTGAGGCTTGATATTTTTGTCGAACCAGTCGTTGCGCTTCTTGAGATTTGTGTAGCGAATGCCGAATGCATTCTCCCAATCGAGGTCCGGAGCGACGTGGACGTCTTCCTTATCGGCCGACTGCGAGGCGACGATTGCGCGGACCGCAGCTTCGTCGGACGACGAGCCTTCGACAAACGAACTGGCGGGCGACTGGCCGACTGCAGACCCGGAGGATGAGAGAGCCAGGGCGAATGACATTATGCAGGCAGCTACAGTGAAGGAGTTTTTCATTTCAGTTCTCCGGTAGAGAATGGGTGAAGCAGCGGTTACAGTTTGCCGATGGCCTTGGAGGCGATCGATTTGGCGCGTGCAAGAGCATCGGCTGGGTCGGCAATGCCGTCGATCAGGATCACCAGCATCACCGACTTCCCCTGGATCACCGTCAACTCTCCTTGCGGCCTGCCGAGGACCGTGTTGGCGCCCCACACGGCCGCGCTGCCGATGCCGGCAATCTTCTGCACGTCCTTGAAGCCGGAAGATTTCAGATTCTGAGCGATGCCGTCGGCGCTTCCTGTCAAGTCGGTCTGGCTGTAATGCACGGAGAGCGAGACCGACTTGGCCTTCAAGGCGCTGCCGGTCGTCGACCGGTATTTGCAGGAGCTGCCGTCGGCGGCGCCAAATGAGCGGTTCTCGGCCCGCGGTGGGCCGACCGGTTCGCCGATCGCGGTTTGCGCGTCGGCTGGGGCGATCAGGGTGCAGGCGTCCTTGCTGCCCGCGGCGTTCGCGTGCACACAAGATAGGACCACAAAAGAAACCAGCAGGGTGGGAAGCAGCTTGGTGTGGACCTTCGAGGAGGGGAGGACGATTGCATCTGAATGGGCTGGGTTCTTCACGGTCGAACTCCTTTTCGGCAAAGCGGTCTGGAAGTGCGCTTGAGACGAGCGTCACTTTCTTGCCCGATCATGAAGCCGAATCAGGGGGCTGTGAAGTTTCAATCAGGCATGTAACGGTTGCAGCGCTGGGTGTAACCTCGGCAAATGTTGCATCCATTCAACTTAAGGAGGGCGCCTGCTGAGATTATGTCGACCTTGGCGACCTCGGTTCGACCGCTGCAACGGCTTGGGCGCCTGGCATCGGGATAGTCGACGGCTGGCTGCCATGACCTGGAAGAGCGTCCGGCGCGTCGTGCGCAAGCGATGGATCGCCTTCTCGTCTCGCGCTCGGAAACTGTTTTGCCCGGGCTGCGATTGTGTTGGTGATTCCGTATGCTTTTCTCGAAGGGTTCCGTTAAAGTTGACTTCAGCCGCCGGAACCGAAAATTTGGCAAGCGCAGGACTTCAGTCCCGGCCGTGGGCATGGTTTTTTGGCATTTCGACGGGGGCAAAGGCATGGCGGGGAATAAGAACGACTCCATCAGCGCCCTCGCCGTGCGCACGCAACTCCGGGCCCTGATGGCTACCGATGCCTTCCGGGAGAGCGAGCGGCACCGCCGGCTGCTCGAGTTTCTGGTTGAGTCCACGCTACGCGGAGAAGCGGATACCCTCAAGGAGTTCGTCATTGCCACCGAGGTCTGGGGCCGCGATGTCTCCTTCGACCCGCGCATCCACTCGACCGTGCGCGTGGAGGTGGGTCGGCTGCGTACGCGGCTCAAGAAGCACTACGCCGGGACGGGCGCCCGCGACGCGGTGCGGTTCCGCATCCCAGTGGGCGGCTACGAGGTGTTATTCGAAACCGGGCCGGCAGCGGCGGATTCCGATCCACCGGCTTCCCGGCCGGAGGATTCGAGCGGCGGCCGGGACGAGTCCCGCTTCGAGATGCTGGAACTGATTGGCCGCGGCGGCATGGGCGAGGTGTGGAGCGCCCGCGACCGGCGGCTGCATCGCAATGTCGCTCTCAAGTTCATCTCGGCAGACTTCTCGCGCAACCAGGCCGCCCGCGCCAGCTTTGAGCGCGAGGCTCGCGCCGCGGCCGCGCTCAACCATCCCAATATCTGCACCGTCTACGACGTAGGCGAGGCTGATGGCAGGCCGTTTCTGGCTATGGAACTGCTCGAGGGCGAGACGCTCGAGCAGCGCCTGGCTGCACAGAGCGTGCCGATGAACTCGCTGCTGGAGTGGGGCATTGAGGTCGCCGATGCGTTGGATGCGGCTCACTCCCATGGCATTGTCCATTCCGACCTGAAGCCGGGAAACCTCTTTGTGACCACGCGCGGCCAGGCCAAGATCCTCGACTTCGGGCTGGCCCGGCTGGCCCATGAACGCCCGGAGAAAAAGACCGCGGGCACACCCGGCTACATGTCGCCCGAACAGATCGCCGGCGACGACCTCGACAGCCGCTCCGACCTTTACAGCCTGGGAATCGTGCTCTACCGCGCGGCCACCGGCCGGCTTCCCGAACGAAGCCCCGGGCCGCCCTCCAGCTACAACCGCCAGGTACCGCCGGAGCTGGATCGGATCATTGCCAAGACGCTGGAGCCGGACCGCGAGGTTCGCTACCAGCACGCTTCCGAGCTGCGCGCGGATCTCAAGCGGCTCAAGCGCGACTCCGACTCGCAGCCCGAATTGAATTCGAACTCAGCTTCGGTCGCAACGGCAACCCCTTTTTCCAAGCTGTGGAAAGCCGCGATCGGCAGCGCTGCGCTTCTGGCTGTGATCGCCGGCGTCGCCTTCTGGTACCGGCAGAGTCACATGCCCAGGTTGACCGGAAACGGCGACCTCGTTCTGGCGGAGTTCGCCAACAGCACGGGCGATGCGGTGTTCGACTCAGCTCTGCGTGAGGGGCTTGCGGCGCAGTTGGAACAGTCGCCCTACCTGGGTGTTGTTTCGGACGCAAGAATCTCGCAGACCATGAAGCTGATGTTGCAGCCCAAGGGGACGAGGCTCACGCCGGCTTTGGCGCGCGAAGTGTGCGAGCGCACGGGGAGCGCAGCCGCGATTGAAGGCTCCATTGCCAACCTGGGCAGCCAGTTTGTGCTCGGGCTCAAAGCGCTCAATTGCAAGAGCGGAGATGTGCTGGCACAGGACCAGGAGACAACGGCAAGCAAGGAACAGGTACTGAACGCACTGGGCGTTGCGGCCGGCAAGCTGCGGCGCAAGCTGGGCGAATCGCTGAACTCGAGGCAGCGCTACGACACGCCACTTGAAAATGTCACCACTGGTTCGCTTGAGGCGCTCGAAGCCTATGGGCTCGGCCTGCAAGCGCAGAACGGTGGCGACTGCGCTGCTGCGATTCAGCACTTCCGGCGGGCCATTGCTCTCGACAAGGATTTCGCCATGGCCTACGCCAAGATCGGCGTCTGTGAAAACGGCGGAGCCGACGCGGAAGAGGTAACCCGCAAGGCCTATCTGCTGCGTGAAAGGGTCAGCGATCGCGAGCAGTTTTATCTTGCCGCGCATTACGAGCAGTACGCGACGGGAAACCTGGAGGCAGCCCGCAAACTGCTTGAGACCTGGGCACAGACCTATCCGCATGACAGCGATCCCGCGCCCAACCTGATAAAGCTTTATTTGACTACCGGCGAATATGAGTTGGCTCTGCCGGTGATACGGCAGATCGTGCGCGACAGTCCGGGCACGCCCGTCAATAACGCCTCGCGATTAGCGACCACGCTGCTTTATCTCAATCGCATCGATGAAGCCAAGGCGGTTTTGCTGGATGCCCAGGCCCACCACAACGACGCGCCCGTGCTTCACTTCTTCCAATACGAGATTGCCTTTCTTGAGCACGACGACGCGGGCATGGCGCGGGAAGCGGCCTACCTGAAAACGCAGACCGAGTGGGTCGATCCGGAACTGGACCTTGAGGCCCAGATTGCAGCGTCTTCGGGACAGATAGCGCGGACGCGCAAACTCGTCGATCTGGAGGTTGCAGACGCAGCACGCGCGGCGGACAAGGACAATGAAGCCGCGATTCTTGCCGCGGACTCCATGCAGCAAGCGCTGGTGGGGCAAACCGCGAGAGCCGAGGAGGAAGCAGCCCGCAGCCTGGCACTCACGGCCGACAAGGACGTGGAGATGGGCGCGGGCGTCGCGCTGGCCCTGGCGGGCGACAAAACCCGCGCCGAGAAGGCGGCGAACGATCTGAACAAGCGCTACCCAACCAATACAATGGCTCAACTGGCCGTCGCCACCATACGGGCATGCACCCTGCTCGGGGATGGCAAGTCGCCGGAGGGTGCGCGTCAGGCCGTTGAGGCGCTGGCCGGCGTTGCGCGCTACGACCTCAGCGGGTCACTGAATTTGATTCCGGCCTATGTGCGCGGCCGCGCCTACCTCGCCGCCGGGCAAAGCGCCAACGCGGCCGCCGAGTTTCAGAAGATCCTGGACCACCAGGGCGTGACCCGCACGTTTGTCACCGGGCCTTTGGCGCGCCTTCAGCTTGCAGAAGCGGAAGCGCAGGCTGGGGATAAAGCGAAGGCCCGCTCCGACTATGCCGCATTTCTCAAACTGTGGCGCGATGCCGACCCTGATCTGCCTGCATTGAAGTCGGCAAGAGACCGGGCGAAAGAGTAGGTCAGACGCGGTTGTTTGGCGGCTGGGAGTATGTCGGTGGGTATGCGTCACTTTCTGGCTGCCTTGTAATGGCCTTTGCTGAGGCCTCAAGATCGAGGGATAAGCCCACAACTGCCTTCCCCTTCGCTCGAAACCTCGATGAAGCAGCTCCGACCCCTCCGATGCAAGACACCAGGTTAACTCATCTGTAACTTCGATTGTCACTCAATGAGTGCTGGCAAAAGTGCGAGCCTATCCGAGTTCCGGTCGGTTTTTCGGCTGCTCGTCAGCTATAGAGGAGTAAACACTCTGGTTCGGTACGGCAAACGCTTATTGATTTCCCAATCGGAGACGTTCCACTTGGCCGAAAAGTCCGCCTTGCGTCAAGTCGGTTGCGCGGAAACGGGCACGGACTCTATCTGAAGTGAAGCTGGTTTTACGACCAGATGGATAGGATTCGTACTCACCGGCCGACATTTGTTCCGGAGATGCTGGTGCATTGCCGCTTAAGCGAAAAGGCCGCATCGCTCCATATGGAGTCCGGTTTGCACGTTCGATGGGTCCAACAGCGGACAAAGGCAGGCGATCGGTGCCTCGTGAAAATCGTGCTGCTCGCAGAGTCTGTGAGTCCCAGGTTTAACAGAAGAGCCGGTGATGCCTCGTCGATGAAGAATAGCCACTTGCTTAATCCAGCGGAATCCTGAACAGGTTCCTCTGTACCGTCGCTTTAACGTAGGCATAGACAGAAGGATTGGGGCCTGGAGCAAAAAGCGTCTTGTCCTTCATGTCAATTTCAGCGACTACATGCACCCCCTTGACATCGTCCGGAGATGTAAAGCCGGAAGGGGGAAGATCGGGGAGTTCCTTGCCCTCGGGCAGTGCGATTGCAATGGTTTTTCCGCCGCCCATCTCTCCGATCTTGCGGAATCTTATGTAGAAGAACTTGCCACCGGAATCCCAGGAGGCGCCGCAGGAACTACAGACACGAATCGGATTGACCCCATCTCGCGGATTGGCCTGAATATTACCAAAACCATTCAAGGATAAGTCTCCCCGGGGCGAGATACCACCGCAGCTTGATTGAAGTGGAGGGGTCACCTTGTGGGGTGCGGCGTCACCGGGCCCAATGCCGTAGGCGATGTTTTGGGCCCCATCAACTTCCAGAAAGTAGATTTCTCCCGCCCCTCGAAAGCATGGCCGTTGGGCAGCCGATTGAGTGAGCTGTTTCGGTGGTAAATGTCGGTCAATCGATGCTTCCCAAACATGCGAAACCCCTTCCGAGTCCAAAGTCGCATATGCCACGGTTCGGCCATCCGGATCAATATCGAACTCGCTGATTTGGACCCCTGGCAGCACTGCCTCTGTTTGGCCGGAATCCAGATCCGTTGCCAGGAGTTCTCCTGATTCAAACCCGCGGAGGCCGTGGGTTCCTTCCTGACTGTCCAAATAAAACAACTTCCTTCCATCCGAAGAGAATATGGAGTGAGCCCACGAATCACCGACTCCCATACCAGGCACCCCGGCCCAACCTTCACCAGAGATCTGGCGATCGCCTCGCTCGTCGTGCACCCAAACTGTGCTCTCCTGCATGCCGGCAGACGTTACGAGTGAATGACCATCTGGTGAGACTGAGATTCCCTCTTCTTCGGTGGGACCAAAGGTCAACTGTTCCGGCGCGCCACCGGGAAATTTCTGGCGCCAGATGTGATATCCGTCTCCTGCATCTGCGCTGAAATACATCGTCCGGCCATCTGGGCTCCAATCCGCATTCGTGCAACGAGCCTTGGGCGGGCCAACAATTCGGCCCATCGTACTTCCGTCGAAGGGAACCACTCGACATGGCCGCCAGCTGGCGTTGTCCATCTCTGAAATGAGAATCCATTTGCTGTCTGGAGAAACCCAAGAACGGTGCGCCATTCCCCACCAGGTGGGCCAATAGACATTTCGCTCTCCCGATCGGCTCTCCGAGGCAGTGACTACGCCCATATATGTCCCCGTCTTGACTTCGGAAAACACTACGTGTTGGGGGTTTGTCCAAGTCAGCGCTGCAGCGTTGGGCAGCAGTTCCTTTGGCTCTCCGCCCAGGACCGGTACAACCCACGTATTCCAGCCGAAACTCGCGTCGGTTGCCGTGTAGGCGATGCGCAATCCGTCCGGCGAAAAGGCCGGAGCCATCTTCGGCGAATCGTCATGCGTGAGTTGGATTGGCTTGCCATCCGGCAACATTTTCACGTAGATCTGACCTGGTGTCACAAACGTCTCCGGGCCGCGGATAAAGGCCAGCATGCGCCCGTCAGGAGAGAACTCGGGCTGCGTCGCGCCATCGGGAAAATTTGTGAGCTGCACCCAGGACGCACGCAATGGCGTGGCAGCGTGCCGAGCTCGAAGATAGAAGAATGTCCCTGCCACGAGCAACAGGGCAAAAACGACAGGCAAGAGAAACCGCAGCCACGGTTTCTGAAGCATCCATTCCGGGACCGAGGCAGGAGCTGGCGCCAAGATCAGCTGACCAGAGTCCCTTTTCAACCTTGACAGATCGGCGCGCATCTCCGCCGCGGCTTGGTAGCGCAGAGCGCGGTCAACCTCCAGCGCCTTCCGGATTATGCGCTCCAGTTCGGGTTTTGCGTAGGAATTGGCGAGATTCAGGGTTACTGGCGTTCCCTCGGCAACAGCTTTGAAGATTCCGGCAGGCCCGCCGTCGAACGCGAGGGTGCCCGTTGCCATCTCGCAAAGAACAACACCAAAAGAGAACAAGTCGGTGCGTGCATCCAGTTCCTTCCCCGCGGCCTGTTCTGGCGACATATATGGATACGTCCCCAGGCAGGATCTTGGGCTGGTCAGGTCCGATCCGTTTGGAGCGAAGGGTTTTGCAGCAGAATCGACTGACCTGTCCTGGGCCGCAGGAGCCTGCGCAACTTTCGCAACTCCAAAGTCAAGGATCTTCGCGTGACCGTGATCGGTTAAGAAAATGTTTGCAGGCTTGATGTCGCGGTGAATGATGCCCTTCTCATGCGCCGCTTGCAAACCGGCGCTGATGTCGATGCCGACACCGATGAGCTCCTCAAGCGGGAATGCTCTCGGTCTGGCAACCGAGTCCGCCAGCCGATCGCGCAGGATCTGACCCTGTAAGAGCGGCATGACCAGGAACGGCAAACCCGCATGTTCGCCAAACTCGTAAATCGGGCAGATGTTGGGGTGGTCCAGAATGGAGATAGCGCGCGCCTCGCGGTGAAATCGCTCAAGCGCTGCCGGGTCGCCGCCCAGCTCTTCGGAAAGAAATTTCAGAGCGACAGTCCGGCCAAGCTTAAGGTCTTCAGCGCGATAGACCACTCCCATCCCGCCACCGCCGATGAGGTTAAGGACGCGGTAGTGGGACACGACCTTACCCGTCATGCCGCCGGTACGTACCGCTGGCGGCTGTGTGTCCGCACGTGCGCCGGGGACCCCGCGATCGATCGCCCCGTCGATCCACTCAGCGGGCACCATGAGCCGATACCCTCGACGTGGCACCGTCTCAACGTAGCCGGGCGAGTCTGCCGAGTCGCCCAACGCCCTGCGCAACACTTTGATCGCCGTGTTTATGCCGTGCTCGAAGTCGACAACCGTGTCGTTTGGCCAAAGCCGCTCCTGGAGCGTCTCGCGCGTGACCAGTTGACCGCCATGCTCGATGAGAGTGGTGAGAATCCGCAACGGCTTCTCAGCGAGCTGGACCGTCGGGCCGCTTCCAGAAAGCTCCCCGGTATCGAGATCCAGCTCGAAGGCTCCGAAGCGGACACGTCTGGGCTGCGTTTTCACCATGCGATCACGGCTCTATTGGGCCAGTTTACTGCCACTTACCGGCGGGTCCAACCACTTTTTTACCGGGTCTTAATGGTTGCGAATGAGTTATCTAGCGGTAAATAAAGCACTTGTCTCGCTCACCTACAACTCACCAGCAACTCACCGTTCGCTCCTTGCGAACGATTTGCGGATCGGCGAAAGTTCCGACTGCAAGACAACATTTCCCAAGCATCGAGGTCGCCCATGGCAACGGAGCTGAACTTCCCCCTGCATCTTTTCTCACCGCATCAAGGCGCGGTCAATCGCAAAAAGCCCGCGCGAGAGCGTTTTCTAGCCACTCTGACGATTGCGGCCTGGCTGGCCACTATGGGCTCAATCGGAGTTTGCATCGTCGTCATCGCAAAGTCGATTCCGAAGATCGATTCGGGGCCTCAAACCGCACCACACATCAACCTCGTGCGGTGAGAGAGATCGATGACCGCAATAACAAGGTGGCGGGCTTGGATGGTTGACCGCCGTCAAATCCAGCAATGTGCCTGCCAACGTTGCTCTGAGAGGCAATCGGTCAGATCGCCGAGTTTTCCATTACTTCGTTTCATCTTCAAACCGAGCGGGGCGAATGACAACGATTGTGAGCCGGGCTGAACAACCGCGCTCGGATGATGCTGATCCGAACGAAACCTCCTAACGACAACTGAGAGCTGGCGCAAAGGATCAAGTGGCAGCCGTGCAGATTCAGGTGGGAGGGAACGATTCATAAAAGGAGAAGGTACGATGATTGCGTGTAAAACTCAACCCTTGTATTGCGCTCTATTGATCGCGTCCGCATTTCTTCTAGGCCGCGCTTTTTCGCTATTTGCGCAAACAGCCCCTTCCCCGTCCCTCTTCTCCCAAGCAATCAACCACCAGCCGGGAAACGGCCTGCCGTCCTCAGTTTTTCTTGCTGACGTCAACGGAGATGGCAACCTCGACGTTATTGTCGCAAATCAAAATGGAAACAATGGGGACGGCTCTGTAAGCGTATTTCTCGGCAACGGCGATGGCACACTCCAGGCGCCGGTTAGCTATGATTCTGGCGGCCCCGGCGCAGTCTCGGTTTTTGCGATCGACGTGAACGCTGATGGCGTACTCGACCTCGTGGTAGCGAATCAGGGCCCGAGCAATGAGGACGGCTCGGTGGGCGTTCTGATCGGGAAGGGTGGTGGCACCTTTGAGCCGGTCGCAACCTACGACTCCGGCGGCCCCGGTGCGACATCTGTCTTCGTGATTGACGTCAACGGCGACGGCTTGCCCGACATCGTAGTCACTAATCAGGGCACCAGTACCGCCGACGGCTCAGTAAGCGTGTTGTTGAATGGCGGAAGCGGAGCGTTCAGCGCTGCAGTGACGTATGACTCAGGCGGCGTCGATCCAACCTCCCTTGCTCTTGCCGATGTGAATGGCGACGGCTTCCCCGACATCGTGGTGGCCAACTATTGTTATCCGCTTGCCAGTTGTCCACAGCAGCAAGGTGGAGTCGCTGTCTTGCTGAACGACATGACCGGGCATTTCGGCGCCGCAACGAGTTATCAGGCGGCAGGCCCGGCGACTTCGGTTGCCGTCGGAGATGTCAACGGCGATGGTATTCCAGACATTTTTGTAGGCGTTTCAACCTATGGCGCCGGATTTCTCGCCGGCGACGGCAGTGGAAACTTCGCGACCTACCAGCCAATCACAGGAGTGCAAGGACAGGTGGTTTCCGTCGCGGTGCGCGATGTAAACGGAGATGGCATCAACGACCTGCTGATTGGACTTGGTTATTGCGCGGGCTGCGATATCGGGCTGGGCAGTGGAGTGACTGTCCTGCTGGGAACGGGTACCGGCAGCTATGGCTCGCCGGTGGTCTACACCACAGGCGGCGAACTGGCGGGCGCGATTGCGCTCGGAGACTTGAATGGCGATACGAAGCTGGACATGGTGGTTCCGAATCAATGCGACGATGGAATCATCGATAATTCGTGCGGCGGCAATGTTGCGATCCTTCTCAATTCCACAAGCATCCTCACAACGACGTTAGTCCCGTCTCCGAACCCAGCACTCACTGGACAGACCGTCACTTATACCGCTACCGTTGCCCAACTCGGAACGCCACCAGCGGGAACCGTTACCTTCCGTGATGGGACAACGGTGATCGCTAACGATGTGCCTTTAACATTCGACGCTGGACAATATCAGGCTACCTATAACACCAGTTACTCGGTCGCGGGCACGCATCAGATTTCAGCAACGTACTCGTTCGCCCCGATCAGCCAGATCTCATCCATCCTGGCGGAAACGGTTCTGAATCCCACTTCGATGACCTTGGTCTCTTCCTCGCCTACGTCGGCACCTGGCCAGGCGGTCACATTTACCGCAGCCATTACTCCGACTCAGGGCGTTATTCCGGATGGTGAATTGGTGACGTTCTCTGACGCCGGCACGCTCATTGGAACAGGAACCACTACAAGCGGCGAGGCAATCTTCATGACATCGACGCTCGCGACGGGATCCCACACCATCGCCGCGAACTACCCGGGTGACACAACCTTTGCTGCAAGCACCGCCTCAACTAAGCAATTGGTCCAGACTATCGTGACTCTACCATCGCCCACGATAGCGAGCGTGACACCGAACCATGGAAGTCAAGGACAGCAGAGCTTGTCGGTAGCGATCAGTGGATCGAATTTCGTAGAAGGCGCAACGTCGGCGATCTTCGGCGGAAGCGATACCGGCATAAATGTCTCGACGTTCACAGTGAACTCACCAACCACCGCAACGGCCGTGCTCGATATTGCTCCGAACACGGCACCGGGCAGCTATAACGTCGTCGTGACAGTCACAGGCGCCGCGACTTCGGCAACCCTTTCTGGCGGTTTCACTGTCACTCTGTCTACTCTTCAGCCGGAAGCAGTACTCATTCCCGGGCTGATCGGAACGGTGGCAGGTGAAGCGCAGAATCCGGGGCGCGGTGCGGACGGTGTTCCGGCAACCCAATCGCAGTTGGCTTATCCGACGGAAGCGGCAGTGGATGGATCAGGAGATCTATTCATCACCGACAGCGCTAATTTACGGGTGCAGCGGGTCGACGCGGTCACCGGCATCGTCACCACGATCTCGCAAGGTAATGCGGGAGCGACGGACGGAGTTGCCGTCGATGCTTCCGGAAACGTTTATTACTCGACGTATTTAGGAGGACAGAGCAGCCAGGTCTGGCTCTGGAACGCAGCTTCAAACACCGTCTCCCGGTACGCTGGACTTTATGAAGGCGTGGGCTACAGCGGAGATGGAGGACCGGCGACGAGTGCGAAGCTGTACCGTGTAATCGGAATGACGGTGGATGCAGCCGGAGATCTCTACATGGCCGATCTCTTCAATAGCGTCGTGCGCCGGGTGGATGCGGTCACCGGAATCATCACCACGGTGGCAGGAGACGGCACACGAGGTTATGCGGGCGACGGCAGAGCGGCGACCAGCAGTGAGTTGAGCTACCCCAGCGGAGTAGCCTTCGATGGGGAGGGTAATCTGTATATCGCCGACAGCGGCAACAATCGCATTCGCAGGGTCGCGGCCACGACCGGGATCATCACCACGGTGGTTGGAACGGGGACAGCTGGTTACAGCGGCGATGGCGGCCCGGCTACAGCCGCGAAACTGGGGGCATCGGAAGGGTTTGCTCCGCCCGATTCTTGCTGCGGTGTCGAACGGCGTCTGGATGTGGCGTCCGACTCGGCTGGAGATCTCTTCCTGGCCGATGCCGGCAACAAGGTTATCCGCTGGGTGGATGCAAAGACCGGGATCATCACCACGGTGGCGGGCAACGGATCTACCTATC
>JBEKVS010000104.1:0-16223 GCA_049513795.1 Occallatibacter sp.
CGCCAGCCGGGGGAAGTTCTTGACGGATCCGCAAGCCTGGCCGCCGACGGCGGATTGGAGTTATCACTATGGCGGCGGCGAATTTGTGAACCTCAAAGTCTTTGACGATGCGATGGCTGCCGTCTACGCCAAACCCCAGTCTGCCGCAGACTATACGCGGATCGCGCAGACGATGGAGTACGATTCCGAGCGTGCCATGTTCGAGTCTTACAGCCGAAACAAATATACGTCGACGGGCGTGATTCAGTGGATGCTGAACAACGCGTGGCCGTCGATGATTTGGCATCTCTATGATTATTACCTTGATGCAGGCGCCGGGTATTTCGCGACCAAGAAAGCGTGCGAGCCCCTGCACATTCAGTACTCGTATGACGACCGCTCAATTGTCGTGGTGAACAGCACCTATGAGCGCGTTGCGGGATTGCATGCGAGCGCAATTGTTCACAATCCTTCATGGAAGGAACTCTATAAACAACAGGCAGACGTGGATGCGGGCGCCGACAGTTCGCAAATTGTATTCAGCATTCCGGAAAACCTGTACTCCGACGCAGAGAGAACGTTCTTCATCGATCTGACGCTCACCGACAGGGATGGAAAAATTGTGAGCCGAAACTTCTATTGGGTGCCGGGAACACTCACCAATTTTGACTGGCAAAAGACCGACTACACACATACTCCCGCGGCGCGACAGGAGGACCTGACTGCTCTCACAAATTTGCCGCCGGCGAAGCTGGTTGCGCACGCGGAGCTGGAAAGAACAGCGCGGGGCAGGGAAGTGCGATTGGACCTTGAGAATGCCAGCGAGACACTTGCATTTCAGGTGAGCGCTGCGGCACGCACCGAGACGGGTGGCTTGATTGCCCCTGTCATCTGGTCGGATAACTGGATCGAACTGGTTCCAGGCGAGAAACGCACTCTGACGGCGGTACTGCCGGAAGCTAGCTCGGGCATGCCGATCATCGAGATCGACAGTTGGAACGCGGGCTCACAGCGCATTACACCCACCGCTGCCACGGCCGCGCGGTAAGGATAGGCATGCCTGACGAGACGGTGAATCCGCTATCGAAGAGCGCCAGCCTCAACCGCACGCTCGGTCTTTGGAACCTGATCATCATTGGGATGGTGATCATTCAGCCGACGGCGCCGATGGGCATCTACGGCGTGATCAGCAACAAGGCGCATGGGCATGTGGTCACCACCATCCTGATCGCCATGGTGGCGATGCTGTTTACCGCAATCAGCTATGGCCGCATGGCGAGGATTTACCCGAGTGCCGGCTCGGCTTATACCTATGTGGGCCAGGAGATGCATTCGGCTCTCGGCTATGTGGTGGGCTGGGGCATGGTGATGGACTACCTGATTAATCCACTTATCTGCACGGCCTTTTGCGCGCAAGCGGCGATGAATATTCTTCCCGGGCTGTCGTATTACGTATGGATCATCTTTTTCGCAGCCTTCTTTACGTGGACAAATTTGCGCGGCATCAAGACCTCGGCGCGCATGAACGAGGCGCTCTGTGCGGGCATGGTCGTGGTCGTCGTTTTATTCCTTGGAGCCGTCATTCGCGCAGTGTGGGGCGTTCAGCACGACGCCGGATATTTCACTCATCCCTTTTACGAACCGGGGAATTTCCATCCATCAAGCATCTTTGCGGGCACTTCGGTGGCAGTACTGACTTACATTGGATTCGACGCTGTATCGACATTCTCTGAAGAAGTTGAGAATCCGCGCCGCAACATCATGCTGGCAACAGTGCTGGTCTGCCTGATCGCTGGGGTCCTGTCGGGTGTGGAAGTCTACGCCGCGCAACTCATTTGGGGATCGAAGCCATTTGCCAGCGACGATGTTGTGTCGGCCTTCGCTCTGGTGTCGCGCCAAGCCGGAGGTGCGATTCTTTTTCAGATTGTCAACTTCACACTTCTCATCGCCAATATGGGTTCGGGAATGGGTTCGCAATTGGCTGCCGGTCGCCTGCTCTACGGCATGGGACGCGGCAATGCGCTGCCCAAATCGTTCTTCGGCGCCATCGAGCCCAAGCGCCGCATTCCACGCAATAACATCGTGGCCGTGGGAGCATTCGCACTCGCGGGGTCTGCATTGCTGCAGTTCTTTGCGGATCGGCTGGGCGGCGGCGCTTACGAGATTGGCGCCGAGTGCCTTAACTTCGGCGCCTTTGTTGCATTCATGGGAGTCAATGCCGCGGCTTTTGTTCATCATTGGCGTCTTGAGAAGGCCAACCATCTGACCGGCTATATTGTGCCCGCGCTGGGTTTCTTGATTTGCGGATTCATCTGGGTGCATCTGAGCAATCCGGCGCTCGTGCTTGGGGCGGTGTGGATGATTGCGGGGATAGCCTACGGAGCAGTTCGAACGCGCGGCTTCCGCTCTGAGTTGGTTACCTTTGAAGTTCCTTCGGACATTGGATAACTCACCAAGACTGTGATTATGGATGCCGCTGGACAAGAAGCTGGATGCAGAGTTGCCTGATCGCGATTTCTCAAGAATTGTAGCCGGGGCCGCGAGGCGCTCCACACTCCTTCCACAGCTTCTCCCAATTCCAGATCCCGCTTCCAACCGCGATCGGCAGCGGAAATCCGAGTTGATGGGCGAGCATGCACACCTGCCCGCGATGGTGAGCTTCATGAGAGAGCATGTAGCACAGCATCTCCACGCCAACCGGCCAAGGTTGGCCCCATCCGTCCCGGCGAAACTTCTCAATGCGGCCCGCGCCATCGCCGAGCGCTTCGGCGAGCATCTCGGCACAGCGGGTAGCGCTCTCGGCCAATCCCGCGCGGGCCTGCTCCGGGGTGCAGTGCGTTCGGTTGAGCTGAGCCGGAGCTTTCAGGTGCGGAGCTGTCAATCTGATCCACTTGCAGCGGACATTATGCATGTGCGTGAAAATCGCCGCAATGGTGCGGGATGGGCCGGATGGCTTGGCGGGCAGTTTCGCCTTCCAGGCCAAGAGATCAAGGTTCTGGATAATAACCTGATTCATGCGATCGTTGACAACAAAGATCTGGGCCGCTGCTGGCACGAGTCGAGAGTGAGCGTTACTTTGGCGAATGGTCACGGGCTCTCTGCTCCTGAAGCTAGATTAATGCTGGAAACCAGAATAATTCTGAGGAGCTAGCAACGAAATGTCTCGACCTGGCTGGCGGTTCAAGCAGTGACGCGATGAGTGTCGCAGCGCTTGGCTAAGTCGGCGGTAGCCCGGCCGGCTTCTTCTATCCGCGGAACGGCTACGTCACTCTGGTGCGCCGATAAGTTCGCCCTCCGAGCTAGCGACTAACGCTGTCGCAACACAATTGCCAACCACGTTCATCATGGTTCGACCCATGTCCATCAGGGTGTCAATGCCCAGGAGCAGCAGGATGGGCGCGGTGGGAATGTGAATCGCGCTCGCCGTTGCCAGCAGAACCACCAGGGTTGCGCGCGGTACTCCCGCCACTCCTTTGCTGGCCAGCATCAAGGTGGCCAGGATCGAAATCTGTTGACCGAGGCTCATATGAACACCTCCGGCCTGGGCCGCGAAAACAGCAGCCATGGAGAGATAAACACTTGATCCGGTCATATTGAAGCTGTAACCGGCCGGAATGACAAACGAAACAATCCAACGCGGTATACCGAATTCTTCCATTTGCTCCATCGCCAATGGGAGCGCCGCTTCCGATGTGGTGGTGGCGAACCCGATGGCGGCCGGTTCGGCAATGGCTGAAACGAATTTGCGGATCGGGATGCGATAGACCAAGAGGCTTGGGGTCAGGACGAAAAGGCAAAAGACGAATAGCGCAGCGTAATAGGTGACCACGAGTTTTGCTAGCGGAAGCAAGGTTGCCAGGCCGAGCCGTCCTACGGTATAGGCCAATGCCGCGCCGGCCGCGAGCGGCGCCAGATACATAAGTATGCGCGTAAGTTGAAACATGGTGTCTGCAAGCGATTGCAGGACGCTTAGCAGCGGAGCGCGCCTGGGCTCCGAAAGCATGGCAAGCGCCGTTCCGAATAGCACCGAAAAAATCGCAACCTGCAGGATTTGATTCTGTGCCACAGCCTGAGCGATGTTCTCGGGAAAAAGATTGACCACGATCTCCTGCCAGGACTGAATCGTCCGAACAGCGGGCGCTGCCTCGGTGGTTGCTGGAAGCGCAATGCTCCAACCCGCGCCAGAGATATTCATGGCCAATGTGCCGATGATCAGGCCTAGCGTGGTGAGCACTTCAAAGCAGAGAATGGCCTTGAGCGCGACTCGTCCCACGGAGCGCAGTTGACTGTGTGCCGCGATCCCCGTGGTGATGGTGGCAAAAATCAGCGGCGCCACAATCATGCGGATGAGGCGCAGAAACAGATCACCCACAAAGCGCGACTGCTCGGCGAAGTGAGGCGCATCGAGGCCCAGCTCGACCCCGGCAAGCATGGAGAGAAAAGTCCAGGCCAAGAACGACGGAATCACCCAAGCCGCGATAGTAAAGAGCAAAATGGCAGATATACGGAAGACGGCGCCTGCCGCGTGTGCGCCCAACAGTCCGGCTGCGGTTCCACCCAGCCAAAGTATCGAGCCTGCGAGCGTCAGGAACGGGGCAAGTCTGCGTTTACAGCTGGAAC
This sequence comes from Occallatibacter sp., assembly GCA_049513795.1. Lineage (GTDB taxonomy): Bacteria > Acidobacteriota > Terriglobia > Terriglobales > Acidobacteriaceae > Telmatobacter. Next base: position 4,600 of record JBEKVS010000104.1, read on the forward strand.
GGGCGACAATCGGATCAGGCATGGTCGGTCAGTCTAGGATTGACTCCATTCATTATGCAGTCGCACAGCGATCCAAGACCAGAGGGCACGCGGTCTGAGCGTGAGCTGTCACGGTGTCACTCTGGCTGCAACTTTTGGATAGGCCGTTTCAGCTGCATGGCCTCGGCAATCACATCCACATATTTCAATCCGGCGCCGGTATTGAACAGCACTACACGATCCGATGAACTGAGCTGTCCATTTGCCAGAAGCTTGTCATAGGCAGCCGTAACTGCCGCGCCTTCGGGGGACAAAAGAATGCCTTCATTCCTCGCCCAATCCAGAATGGAAGCAAGAATTTCTTCGTCGGTCACGGCGAGCGCGATTCCGGCCGATGATCGAAGGATGTCAAGCATGATGGAATCGCCATATGGCTTGGGAACGCGCAGGCCCGCGGCAAACGTAGACGCGTTCTCCCACATCCGGCTCGCGTTTGCGCCTTCGTCGAATGCTCGAACAACGGGAGCGCATCCAGAGGCTTGCACGGCGATCATGCGCGGGCGCTTGCCCGGTTTGACCCAGCCAAGCTCCTCAAGCTCGTCAAATGCCTTCCACATGCCGATCAGCCCGACGCCGCCGCCAGTCGGATAGAAAACTGCGTCGGGATATTCCCATCCCAACTGCTCCACAAGCTCATATCCCATCGTCTTCTTTCCTTCGACGCGGAACGGTTCCTTGAGAGTTGAGATGTCGAACCAGTTCTCCTGCTGTTTGCGCTCGTTGACGATTCGGGCACAGTCGGAAATCAGGCCGTCCACGAGCGTAACATTTGCGCCATAGGCAACCGCTTCAAGATAGTTGGCGAAAGGAACGTCGCGCGGCATGAAGATGTGCGCCTCAATCCCGGCCGCGGCCGCGTAGGCTGCCAGGGCGCCCGCGGCGTTGCCTGCCGAAGGCACAGCCAGCTTTTGCAAGCCATAATGTCGAGCCATTGTGACGGCCATGGCCATGCCGCGCGCTTTGAAAGTCCCAGTCGGGTTCGTGCCCTCTTCCTTGACGAACACGCCTGGATACCGTTTGCTGGGCAGCATAGGCGTCCAGCCCTCGCCGAGCGTAACGGGAGACACATCGGGCAGGACAGATCGATAACGCCACATGCCGGCCCCCGTTGCAGTAACGTCCTTGGTGATGGTCTCGTTGGCAGACGAGCCCCTGAGATGCGAAAGGTCGTATCGGACAAAGAGGGAACCAGCGGGCAAGTCTGCGCACTGCGTGCAAACACTCTGCGACGACTGCGCGGAGAGCCGGGCATCGCACCGATAACATTCTAAGTGGGAGATGGGAGGCATGGGTTCCGTTTCCGCAGCGGTCGTTATCTCTTATACTAACGAGCCAAGCGAGTTCAGTGTCGAGTGCCGCGTCCAGGTCTCGAGGGAGCGCTTTTCGCTTGAAACACAGAGTCAAAATTCAAAGATCGATATGATCGTTATCTATGGACAAGCTTCAAAGGATTGCTACACTGCGTGTGTCTATGAAACCCGAAGCAAACGCTCTTGAATCTGCGGCTGAATCGCTCTGCGCTACCGCCCGCTGGTGCTATGACCGCGGGTGGGTTCCGGCTACGAGCGGCAACTTCAGCGTCCGTATTGAAGGGCGCATCCTGGTGACAGCAAGCGGTCTCGACAAGGGCACGCTCACCCCCGCGGGGCTGCTTGAAATTGACGCCGATGGCCATGTATTGGCGGGGATTGGCAAGCCTTCCGCCGAAACCGGACTGCACCTGGCCCTCTACCGGGAGCGCTCCGCCGCCGGCGCCATATTGCATGTGCATACGGTCTGGAACACGATTCTCTCCGCGCACTATGAGCATGCGGGTGTAGCCTCTATCGTGGGATACGAATTATTGAAGGGGCTTGCCGGCGTCGCTACTCACGATTATCTTGAGCAGGTGCCGATTCTCAAAAACTCGCAGAATTATGCGGAGCTTGTCGGCAATCTTGAGGATGCATTGAGAACGTTTCCGCGCGCGCATGGGGTTTTACTCAGCCGCCATGGGCTTTATACTTGGGGGGAATCGGTGGCCGATGCCCGGCGCCATTTGGAGGCACTGGAGTTTCTCTTCGAAGTGGAGGGACGCCGCCTGCTGGGTGGGCAGCTTTGAGAGCAATAGGCTCGATCCGGAATTGGCGCCCTGAAAGGAGCTTGCATGGCGGTTCTTCGTTTTCCTCCAGATGACCAGTTGATCGAACGCGAACCGGAGGTGCGTGCTGCGCTCGCCGGGTTCGGCATCGACTATGAACGATGGGACCTTTCTCGCGTTGCAGCCGACGCCACAGCGGAGGCTGTGCTCGCCGCGTATGCGGATGAGATCGACGAGCTCAAGCAGCGCGGCGGCTACCGCACGGCGGATGTCATCGATGTGAATCCCGAGACGCCAGGCCTGGATGCGATGCTCGCACGCTTCGACAAAGAGCACACGCACTCCGAAGATGAAGTGCGTTTTATCCTCGCCGGCCGCGGCATTTTCTTTTTGCACATCAACGACAGGCTGCTCTCTGTTGAAGTCTGCCCCGGTGATTTGCTGCGCGTTCCTTGCGGCACCACGCATTGGTTTACGCTCTGTGAAGACCGGCGCATTCGCGCCATTCGATGGTTTCAGGATACGACCGGGTGGACTCCGCACTACACCGGCACTGGGATTGAGAAGGAGCACCAACCGCTCTGTTTCGGCCCTGCCTACCTCGGCCCGCGCGTAGCCAGCACGCTGAGTGCATGACGTTTCCTCGACCACGGCTTTATCTGCTTGATGTCGAAGGCACGGTTGCGCCGATCTCGCTGGTGTATGAACAGCTCTTTCCCTACGCCCGCGCGCACATTGCCGATTTCCTTAAGCAAAACAGTGGAGACGCAGATATTACCGCCGATCTTGCTCTGCTTGCTGTTGAGAATCGTGCCGAGCTTGACGCTCCGCGGTTCAACGATGCAACGGATTCCGAAAGAGCGGTTGCCTATCTGAATTGGCTGATGGACCAGGACCGCAAATCGACGGCACTGAAGAGCCTGCAAGGCCGGATTTGGAAGAGTGGATTCGAATCCGGAGAATTGAAGGGAGTTTTGTTTGACGATGTGCCGGCGGCTTTAGATCGTTGGAATGTCGATGGGCAAGTGGCCATTTATTCCTCAGGGTCTGTCGACGCGCAGCGTCTGCTGTTTCGCTATTCAATCTTCGGTGACCTCACCGAGCGAATCGCCGCTCACTTCGACACGCGCGTCGGCCCGAAGACGGCGGGTTCAAGCTACACAACTATTGCTGCTGCGATGAATCTTATGCCAAGCCAGGTTCTCTTCCTCTCCGACGTGGTGCGGGAGTTGGATCCTGCACGCGAGGCAGGTTTTGACACGCGGCTTGTGGTGCGCGAAGGCAACGCGCCGGTTGCGGAACCGCACGGCCACATCGCGATCGATTCGTTTGACTGCATGCATTGATGCAGATCACGATGCTGACACGGCACGGTTGACCGATTCGAATTAGGTTGGACCCCCAACATCGACAACCATCAAACTATCAAAACGCGGCCTTGGCTGATTTGGCATCGGGAGCCTCAGTTGCTTTGCGCCCCGCATCCAGATGATCGAAGTTGAGCGCGGCATTGAGCAGGAGCATGAAGCTGCCCTGCGTTTCCTGGCGCCACATGGGATTGTTGGCAAAGAGCACGATATGGCCGCGACCGAGAGGCGCATCGATGATGGCCGGTGCGCCAGCCAACTCCGAGCCTCCGGCCAGCATGCCGCTGATCCACAAGTCCTTTTCGTCGGCGAAGCGCAGGATGACTCGTGGATAAAGCGAGGGCGGTGGAAGTTCGCTGCTATAGAACACGCGATATTGCGGGTCGACGTAGAGTTCTTGTGCCGCGCGGCTTCGTTCGGGCTGCGTCTCGGGGGCTGTCCAGTTGCGACCCTGTGGAACGTCAGGATCGGTAGTGGAGCCGCGACCACTGGGCCGCGGAGCTGTCGCGGCGGGACCGCCTTCGCCGGATAGAGAGACCTTGAGAACCGGCGCCTGGTTAAAGTACACACCGACCGAGTCGTCGTAGCCGTAGGCAATGGGGCTTTTGGCGTCCTCAATGTTGGCGCGGACGATCGAGCCGCGCACTTGTAGCTGGTGGGTGTCGGTGATGGTCACAGCGTCGGTCAAACCGAGATCGACAGGCAGGTGCACGCTTGAACCGACGGCAAGAAACAATCCCCCGTCTTCGACGAATTGCTTCAGGTGCGCGACGCCTTCAAATCCGAGGCCGCCGCGAATGTCGGCCGCTTCGTCGATGCCGCCCCAGTTTGGGGTGACCTCGGATTTTTGCCATGGAATGGGTCCGGCGTCCGTGCCGTCAGGCAACGTGCGCTTGGGAATGCCGGCAAGAATTTCCTTCAAATCAGAAAATGTCGGAGGGAAGAGAATGACGTCGTATTTGTCGCGCAGGTTGGCGGTGGTGCGCACCATGGTATCGGAGATGTACGCGTAGGGGACGCCAGTTTCTTCGAGGGCCAATCGAAACCAGCCTTCATTCTGCGTGCTTGTCCAGGTGTGAAGAAGCGCGATGCGCGGCGTGGCCAGAGCGTGTCGCGCCACAGTTGGCTCCTGCGCAGCGCTTATGACTTCGATGCCCAAATCGCTTGCGGCTTGGCGCAATGTGTTCTCCACATCGGACGAGTTGCCATCCACGGGAATCAGGAATGAGCCTGCGGCAAATTTCTTATCCGCGACATCGAACGATTCTTCGGCGGCGAAGATCTTTGCGTCCTTCAGCCGATAGCGCAACGCTGCCAGGTTCGGTTCTGCGTTGGCTTGAACGATGTAGCATTTCGCTGCTGCTGATTTGCCCTTGACTGCGGCCGGCGCGGCGACACCGCCATCGCCATTGCGCGCGGGCTTGTCGATCAGCGTCATGGGAGCTTTCAAGATCGCTGCATCGGTGATGCGCAGAGTCTTGACGTTGCGCAGGGGGCCAAGAGTCCATCCGGTGTCGTCGTAAGGACGCGGATCAGACGTTGAGTAGTACTGGGTGTCGAGAAGCATGTCGGCGATTCGGCTGTAGGGCTGATCCATGCGGATGATGTAACTGCCCTTGGGAACCTTGACAGGGTTGCTCTCCGGCTTCTTGGCGCTAGTGTCGTCCTTTGCCTTGGTGTCGGCGCTGACTGTCTTTTCGGTCTTGGGTTTCTCGTCTGTCTTGGAATCGGTTGTTTTGGATTCGCCTGTCTTGGACTCGCCATCTGGGACCTTTTCAGGTGCAGCGGTTGGCTTCGCCTCAAAATCCTGGTCCAGCCTTTGCACTTCAGCACCCTGTTTTTGCAGCAGATTGGCAAGCTGCGCGGCGAGCGCGGGACGCCGGCCATCATTCAGAATTGCCCAGGCTGCCGGGCCCTCCGTTGTCGCCTTGGCCACCGAGCGCTTGCTTTTGAGATAGAAATTGCTGAGGAACTCCTGCGGGTGCTGGGCCAAATAGTCAAGACCCAGCAGCAGTCCGCTTTCTTCGAGGTTGGTGTTGTTGCGCAGCGACCACTTTACTTTGGGTAGAGGCGGGTTGGGTCGATACCAGGTGCGCGAGGTTTCCGAAGGGCGCAAAGTGCGCTCAGTAGTCTCGGGATACAAATTGCCAAACGTCTCATAGAAGCGGCCGATGGAGTTATGGCCGTTGGCTACGTAGAACATGTAATTCGGGGCCCAGCCATCGTAAAAGCCATGCGTCCACACGCCGACGACGCCTTTTTCAGTGAGTTGTTCGACTTCGTTATACGCCATCTTCTGCCACTCGCTCACGACGATGGGGTCGAGCCAGGCATTGTAAGGGCCGGTGCCGGTCGAGATATAGAGGTAGGGCTCGGATTCGTGCAGATCGTGAAGCACCTGTGGATGCCAATCGAGGAATTCCGTCATCATCATTTGCGACAGTTTGAGGCCCATGGCAATGGAATCGCGGTTGTTATCATGCTGGACGTAATGACCCCAATAGACAAGGTCGGGTTGCGGCCGGGTGGGATACACCTTGCGGTAGTTGGTCCAGTCCACCATGCGGTCGTGGCCGTCCACTTCAACAATCGGCGTGATGAGAAAGACCGCGTTCTTGCGGATGTTCTGGATCATTGGCGTGTCTTCGACGGCCAGACGATAGGCCAGCTCCATGAGCATCTCCGGCGAGCCGGATTCGGGCGAGTGAATCGAGCCGGATGCCCAGTAGAAGGGCTTGCCCGAGGCGATGAGTTGCTGCGCCTCGGCTTCTGATATCTTGCGTGGATCGGCGAGCTTGGCGGTGATCTCTTTGAGGTGGTCGAGTTGGGCGATGTTTGCTTCATCGCTCACCGCAACAAGCACGAAGTCGCGACCCTCTTCGGTTTTGCCCACGCGGAAGACTTTCACGCGTGGAGAAGCCTTGGCGAGCTCGTCGTAGTAACGGTAAATATCCTTTGAGTAGGTAAGGACGTCGGGGGCGCCAATGATGTGGCCGAGGACTTTCTCCGGCGTGGGAACGGTGGCAGAAGCGGGAAGATGATCGACCAGGTTGGTCAGAAAGAACGGCTCGGTGGTGAATTCCAAAATCTTCTTGGTGTAATCCTCATCGTTTGTCGTGTTGCTTTGAGCGACCGCAATCATGGTTGCGATCGTAAGAAAGAACAACAGGCCGGCTGCAAACCAACGCCGCGACGGGACACTCGACGCCATCCGGGCAAAAATCTTCTGGAAACTGGCCTGACTCATCATAGGGTTTGTGCGTCGCAGCATCATTGACCTCGCAAGTTGATCTAGGAATCCGATGCACGAATCATACGCACTTGGCGGGGGTGGTTAGAAGGGGGCCTGTGGATGTTGGGGTTTGAGGCTTGATTTTGTGGCATCGGGCTGGATGGCGGACATTCGGCACGAGAAGCCCGCCCTGCCGGCAGAAATGACGACAAACTCAACGTGCGCGAGGACAGGACTCGCATCGTGTTTCGTTGCCTCAGAAGGTGTAGGGTTATCACACTTTAGCAGGAGCAGGTGTCTAGCCATTTGACGGCCCGAATTGCGGTCAAGAAGGCAATGATTCTGCATTCCTCGACGGCAACGCCCATGAAATGGCTGTCAGCAATGGCAATGCAGTGTGCGAATCCGGACATTGATCAGCCCTGGTGCTTGTTAATGTTATCGAAACGGGAAGGCTGGTTTGGCGTGATTCGTGCGCTGCAGGGGTCTGTCCAGGGCTCGCGCCGTTACCGCCAGAACAGATTTTCTCCCGGCCCTCCAACACCCGGGACGAGGTCCATGATTTACTTGATCATGGGCCTATCTTCACGCGCTTCAAGGCTGTACGCCCGCGACCCGAACAAGGATGTCCGCAAGCAGCGGGATTGTGAATTTTGGCATCGAATTATATGAAGCAATCAAAAAGCTAACATTTTCAGCTCGATGCATGTGTTTTCAGGCATCGCGAACGAGACTTCCAACGGGCAGGGTGAGCGGGTTGAGCCACAAGTCAAAAACACTGCAGGCGCGCATCGTTTCAGGAAGCGTTGTCCTGCTCTCGGGCTCCACCCTGACGACGGCGATCAACCTGGCGTACAACATTGTCGTTGCCCGCTTCCTCGGCCCCAAGGGCTTTGGCCAGGCGACGGTGGTCTATACCATCCTCACTTTGATGTCTGCGGTGACGCTCGCTTTTCAGATCATCTCCGCAAAGGTGGTTGCGCAGCAGGCTTCTCCGGAGGGTAAGTCTGCGGTTTACCGGGTCTTCCATCGATCTGCCTGGGCGTGTGGAATCCTGGTTGCCCTGGCCTTGTTCGCGTTTCAGAAACCGGTCGCGGATTATCTGAATTTCTCCGATTCGATTCTGGTTGCGATTCTGGCTGTCGGCATAGGGTTTTACGTCCCCCTCGGAACCCGCCGCGGTTACATTCAGGGCACATACGGATTTCGCAGTCTGGCTACCAATCTTGTCATTGAGGGGGCCTGCCGGCTGGGCGGTTCGTTCCTCATGATCATGATGCACCAGGGCGTCCAGGGTGTCATCGCGGCCAACACGGTAGCTGTGGCTGTTGCGTATCTTGTAATCCGGCCCAAACTGACGGGCAGGATTCCCAATCCTCTTCACTCTTCTTACGCCATTCGCGAGATGGGGCAGGCTGTCGTCTTCTTCGCCGGCCAGGTGCTGATCAACAACTGTGACATCGTCCTGACAAAGCACTTCTTTGCTGCGCGCGAAGCGGGTCTTTTTGCGGCCGTGGCGATGGTTGGCCGGGTGATCTATGCTTTCTCCTCATCGGTGGTCAATAGCATGTTTCCGCTTGTGGCCGGGACCCGCGACGAAGAGAGAAAAGATTTCAAGGTCATCGCCACTTCATTCGTGCTGATTCTCGGCACGGGTTCCGTACTTGCTCTGGCCCTGGCCATCGCGCCGCAATCGATTTGGACAAGGTTCTTCGGGGCCGACTTCGGGATCGCAGGCCAATACAACCTGCCCTACCTGCTGGCTCTTTACGCTATCGCCACCATCATTTACTCGCTGAGCTTTGTAATCATCACCTACGAGATGTCGTACAAGATTGCGAATACAAGCTGGGTGCAGCTCATATTCAGCGGCCTGGTCATTGCCGCCATTTACTACTTCCATTCCAGTTTGCGCGAAGTCATTCTTGTGAAGCTGATCCTGATGTGCGGTCTCCTGGTGTTTGTGGCGTTGCCATTCCTGGTCAACTCGCTCACCAGCCCCAAGGGAATGATGCTGGCTGGCCCATTCCGGCCGATCCGGCTGCTTCGCCGGGTATCGGAGGATGCGGTCATCGCGGAGTTTCTCAAGAGTGACTTCCACAGCTCTGCCTTTCGGGAGTATCACGAGAGCCTGCAGCATATTGTGATGAAGCCGAATCTCGATGACGTCCAGGAAAATGCCAAACGGCGGGCTCTGCTCTTCATCCGCCATCTGGCACTTTGGCAGGAGCTTCCTCTCGGCACGGATTGGTACGAGGTGGAAGTGAAGGAAGAGGACCTGGGCCAGATTCGCGTATTTCCTCGCGCTCAGTGGCGTAAGCTGGCTGACGGAAACTTTTCCATCAAAGAAATTAGTTCGGCGATGCTCAACCGGCAGGATCTGGTCGACCAGCCGTTCCTGGAAAAGATTGCCTCAATTGGACAGCAGTATCAAAAGGAAGACCCTGGATTCAGCGCGGTGATCCTGATTGGCGTTACGGAAAACGAACCGCTAACCATTCTCGATGGGAACCACCGGCTGGTAGGGTCAATTCTGGCCAATCCAAGCGGGCTGGGAAAGGTCCGGTTCATCTGTGGACTATCTCCCCGCATGACGGAGTGCTGCTGGTACAAGACGAATTTTGTTACGCTGCTTCGCTATGCGAGAAACGTATTGGGACACCTGATCCGCAATCCTGAAAATGAGCTTGAGCGGCTGCTGCGCAATACCCCCTGATAGACAGCCGCAGCTTCGGCGCGGGCCGAAATAGGCATAACTCTACAAGTTCCGAACCGATCCGGCCGAAAGCAATCGCGTTAAAATTCAGGGATTTCGAATCAACCAGGAGCGCAGACTACTGGGGATTATCCGTCGGATCGCCGGTTAGAGAAAAACCTTAGAGGAAGGCAATACAGACGCCCCCGGGGAACCTACGCTAGCTTCTTGACTTTCCAGGCTTCGAGAGGGCGGCCGAGTAACGTCTCGATTCCCTCGACTTCCGGCAAGAACTTTTCGCCCAATTGCCTTAAGGCCGTCGGGGACGCTTCTGTCAGCGGGTCGCCTCCGCCTAGAAACAGGTTAATCAAAGCGGAATTCCTTACCCCGGCTACAAACCTGTCGAGTCTTCTCGCCTTGCACCAATCGGCAAATACGGTTGCTGTTTTTGTCGCCAGATAACTTCGCGGTTCAGTCATCCGCTCGGACGAATAAACATATCCCAGCATCGACTCATCCAGAGTTATGCGAGGGATACCGATAAACGTAGTAATCGAGTCGATGAACTGCTGCGGATCACTGCGCAGATCGTCGTAAACCGTAACCAGCATTTGATCGTCGGAGAACATCCGCCGCCATTCAGATAACTGGGTGGAATACATGCCCGAGTCGATTAACTCAGAATCTTTCTCAAGGGCATCCTCAAAGTTCCACCGGATCATACCGTAAGCCCGCTTCATACGGTACAGAGAGACAACCCGCTGAACGGGATTGCGGAACATGAAGATAAGCTTAACGTCGGGTATAACCTGAGCAATTCTCTGGCGCGCGTCCGATGAAACAAAGTATGTGGGAGCTACTTCTCCCATCGGACGGTGGTCATTGTTGGCAGGGAAGTGGGAGAGATACCAATCGAGTCCTTTTTGGAAATGAAGATCGAAAAACCGTGTTTCCTTTGTTGGCGCAGGAAGCTTCGCATAAGGACTGAGCACCTTATGCAGCCAGCTTGTCCCCGTTCGCGGCGGGCCGACAACAATAAACGAAGGTAATTGGGCCTTTTGCATAACCATTCCCTCCGTACTACACGGGGAATTTAACAATACATGAAAGCCGCTATCAGGTCCAGTTAAAATTCGAATTAGGAAGAAATCTGAAAATCTGTATGTTGATGCCTATAAAGGCGATGTGGTTTTCCAAGCCGGGGAATTTGGTATCTATTGAGTGTTAGATCCTAGACGTTCTATGAATTCTCCCTCCCGATTTTCTGGAGTTTCCGGCATCTTTTTTACCAGCGGCAGTGAAGAACTACGCATGTAGGAAATGTGCTTGGGATGATGTAGCGAAGCAAGCAAAACCCCTCGTGAATCATAAGTTGCTTTGCAGGACCTACCTGCCAAAGGCGAATAGCCAAGCGAATTCGGCGGGAAGGGAAACACTAAGATTACGGATCAGCTCTTCACCGTTGGCGCGGGGAGTACGGCGGTTTTAAGATAGCCGAGGCTGAGGGATCGATTCTCGCTATTCAACCGCAATGGATTCGATGGCGAGTGCCTGATCGCAGACCGGCGAGAACTCCAGGACATTAGTGCTGCCGGCGTGGTCGAGAAGTACTTGAATCCAGATTGCACCTGGGGTCTTCCCCCCGCCGGTGGGAGGGAGCGCCACTCTGATAGCGGTCCTTCCGTTGACCCGCATTTCAGCATAACGGCTTGTCTGATCCGGATTCGTGTATATGATTTGGACCCGGGCCATGGGAGCGTGCGAAGCCACGTGCGCAAAGCTGGTCTCCTTCTGCAGATTTTCGCCACGGGAAGGGGCATACGAGACAAGCTTTCCTTCGCTGCCGCGCACAACGATAAGCAAAGCATCGTTCGATGCGACGGTTGCGGCAAAGGAAGAGCTGAAAGAGCCCAGGTCCTTATGGGTCCAGAGATCCCTGACCGTCGCCGCACCATCCTCCAATCCGAGATCGCTCCAGTGCGCGGTGATCGAGGCGGCATCGCCGGTGCGATTCAACAACAGGACGGCTCGCGATCCAGGCGCGGAAAGGGCCTTGGACCAGACCTCGAGACCATTGTTGCTGGATGCTGTCTTTGTCCCTTGCAGGCCAAGCGAGTCCTGGTCGACTGCGAGAACTTCGGAATTGGTGAGCGTCGCGCGGGTTGCTTCGCTCATGGTGGTCAGGTCGGCCCACCAGCAGCGGCGCTCCGG
>JBEKVS010000105.1:0-16167 GCA_049513795.1 Occallatibacter sp.
GCGCGAAGACGAGATTTTGCGATCCAACGGCACGAAGGGCATCTTCGGCGTGGCGGAGAAAGAAGACGCGGCGATCATCCTGCCCATCGATCAGGGGCGCGTATGGCTGGTGGAGCAGTATCGCTATTCAATTGAGGAACGCGCGCTTGAGTTGCCGCAGGGCGGTTGGGAGATGGAGGTCCAAAATCCCGAGGAACTGGCGCGCGGCGAGCTGAAAGAAGAGCTCGGTCTGGACGCCGCGGAGATGACTTACCTGGGATGGCTGTGGATCGCCTATGGGTTCCTGCGGCAGAAACAGCATGTCTTTCTGGCTACCGGCCTGACCGAGGCGGAGAAGGATCCCGATCCGGAGGAGCACGACCTGGTAGTGCGCTCATTTGCGGTAGAGGAGTTCGAAGAGATGATGTTCAACGGCACGATTCGCGACAACTGCACGCTGTCGGCTTGGGCCCTCTATCTCCTATGGAAGCAGCAGCAGGGATAAAATGCCTACGCGCCTCGAAATCCTTTGAAGGCACGAATTGCGATCACGATAAAGATCACCATGACCACCAGTTGCGTGATGCCGAAGGCCGGCGACGCCTGCGTAGGGGCGATGGCGTGGAGCGCGGGAATCTTGCCGAACGACTGAGCAAACAGGACGAACACATTCAACCAGAGCGCTATGCTAGCGGAGACCACATACGTACCGCGCCACGCTCCGGCAAGCTTGCATCCGTAGATGGCGATGATGGCCAGCAGAAGCACGATCATGGACAGGATTCCGAGAACAATTCCCGGCGTAACGCCCTTGTAGGGGAAGAGAAATCCCGTGAGGCTGGTGAGGGCCGTGGTGACAAGAAAGATCGCCGTCAGGCCGCGGTAGAGTCTGCCCCCTATGAGACCGAGGATGGCGACGAACCCGGAGGCGATGGCAACCAGGCTGATGATTACATGGAGAAGCGTGAATGCAGAAATGCTCATGCCGAGGATCATAGGTTCGTCCTTTCTTGTGCGAGGTCATGTTTGCCGTCGTCGGCAGGTCAGACGCCGGGGCGGCGGTTGACTCTGAAGCAGCACGGAATTCACGCGAAGAGATGACCCCGATGAGCGGTGTCCTAGGGCCGCTCTTCGATGAGAAGGTAGGGCGAGGGATACGCCGGGCCAATGTACTCCGCGCGGGGCCGGATGAGGCGATTGTCGTCGAGTTGCTCGATCACATGCGCGGCCCAGCCGGCGATGCGGCTGATGGCGAATATGGGGGTGTAGAGATCGATGTCGATACCCAGCGTGGCATAGGTCGATGCGGAGTAGAAATCGACGTTGGCGTTCAGCTTCTTTTCAGCGTTGATGTAGAGCTCAATAGCGCGGGAGTAGTTGAACCACTTGGTCTTCCCGGCGTCGGTCCCCAATTGCTGGCTCATCTTGCGCAAGTGAGTGGCGCGCGGGTCTTCGGTCTTGTAGACGCGGTGGCCGAAGCCGGAGATTTTCTGCCGGGCGGCGAGCATGCCTTTGACGTACTCCACCGGATCGCCGCCGGCCTTGTCGATCTCGTGCAGAAGGCGCATCACGGCTTCGTTCGCCCCGCCGTGCAATGGCCCTTTGAGCGCGCCGATGGCTCCGGTCACCGCCGAATGAATATCGGAGAGCGTTGCGGCAATGACGCGCGCGGCAAATGTGGAGGCGTTCAGCTCGTGGTCGGCATGCAGAACCAGGGCCACATCCAGGGTGCGCGTGGCGGTTGCGGAGGGCTTGACGCCGTTGAGCATCCAGAGAAAATTGGCAGCGTGGGAGAGCGACCGGTCGGGTGGCACAATTTCCTTGCCCTTGCGGATGCGGTCGTAGATGGCCACGATCATGGCGATCTGCGCGGTCAGGTTATAGGCCTTGCGCACGTTGGCGTCGTGGGTGTTGTCTTTCTCGTCGGCGTCGTAGAAGCTGAGCGCGGAAACGGCTGTGCGCAACACTTCCATGGGCGTGGCCGTGGTAGGAAAGCCGCGCATCATGTCGATGATGCGCTGGTCGAGTTCGCGAGCCAGGGCCAGTTGCGATGTGAATTCACGCAGCTTGAGCTGGTTGGGAAGGGCGCCGTTCCAGAGCAGGTAAGTGCATTCCTCGAAGGTGGATTTCTCCGCCAGCTCATGGATATCGATGCCGCGGTAAGACAGTACTCCAGCATCCCCGTCAATCCAGCATATACCCGAGTTTGCCGCAACAATTCCTTCCAGACCCTTGCCCGCGCCAGCATTCGCCATGGCTTTTGAAGCTCCCTCTTACGCTTGATCTTGTTGATGTATTTGTTAGTTGGGCAAGTGTGCGGCCCCCTTTTGAGGGGTCCACGCCCGATTTGCAGTAAAGATGTTTATAACGCAGCGGTTGGATGGTTGTCACGGAGGGGGTGCGCATGTTCGGAACGCGGGCCTTTTCGCCGTGTTTGATGCGCGATGGCCAAATCGGCAACTAGAACGTCGAATGAATTGAGGAATGTGATGGCCAGGCACCGTGTGCGACGTGGTTAGGGTCTCATGTTTTTTCCCGCACGCGCGAGGTTGGTTCTGTATTCTGTTGGGGGTAAGGAAGCGGGGGCCGGACCGTGTTCAAGAGACGTGACTCGTTGAACGGTTCCGGGTTGGGGAAAAGCGATTCAGGCGGAGAAATCTCCGCCGCGGCTGGCAAGCGAAATCACGGCCGCGGGATGCCGAGGGTAGGCAGGCAATTTCAGGTTCAGCCGTTCCGGGTGACGCATAGATCTGGCTCCAGGACGGCGGATTCAGAGAGAAGAAAGGTAGATCGATGAGTGAAGAAGTTGAAGAAGCTCCCAGAACATACTCCGGCGCATTGCTGGGTGCAATCGCCGTTGCGTTGCTGTTGGGGTTGGGCGGGTTGATTTGGAGTTACACGCTGAACAGCAAGTTGACCACCCAGCAACAGGAGTTAACCGAAGCCAAGGCGCAGAACGCTCACCTTGATGCTCAATTGCGGGAGACCGATGAGCGGCTGAACGTGGCCACCGACGAGTTGAAGACGTCGCTCGGATTGACGCAGAAGCAGCTTGACCTGCGCGCCCAGGAACTGAGTGTGCGCGAGCAGCGTGCCGAAGCCAACGCCGCCAAGCTGGCCACCGAACAGCAGCAGACGGCGCAGCAGGTGACCGCCGTTTCCAGCGGTTTGACTGACGTCAAGACAGATGTGGGCGGCGTGAAGACCGATGTGGCTAAGACGCAGACCGACTTGGCCAACGCGGTGAGCCAGTTGACCTCAATGAAGGGCGACATCAGCGGACACAGCAGTCTGATTGCGCGCAACGCCGAAGAGCTGGAAGTGCTGAAGCACAAGGGCGACCGCAATATCTACGAGTTCACGCTGGTCAAGGGGCAGAAGAAGCCGGTAGGTACGGTGAGCCTGGAACTGAAGAAGGCCGACGCCAAGAAGAGCAAGTTCACGCTGGTGGTTTATTCCGACGATAAGCAATACGAGAAGAAGGATCGGAACCTCAACGAGCCGATGCAGTTTTATAGCGGCAAAGATCCGCAGCTGTTCGAGATCGTGGTCAACTCGGTGAGCGCCAAGAACACCGTCACGGGATATTTGTCTACGCCCAAAGGCGCGCCGGTACCGCCTACGGCCGGTCAGTAGGGGGAAATTTGGGCGTGAGCTTCAAATTGGGCTGATACTGAATGGCGAAGACGAAGCTCAGGTCCTTGCGCGCGTCCCATTGCTGCTTGGTCAGCCGGAATGCCGAAACGAAGGTTCCCTCGACCGTCTGGCCGGGTGGGATAGTTGTCTGCGGCGAAAGCGCCGGGCCATGCGGCACGGGCATGTTCGGATAGGCCAGGAAGACCCGATCATAGTCGAATGCGCTGGCGGCGTACGAAGTGTGCACGGCGTCGTCAAGCGTGGCATTGGTCGCGATGCTGTGCACAAACAGCGGCTGCTGGCTCTGGTTGTGCAGCTTGACCTGCGTGAACACATAGATCTGGTCGTAGCTTTCCTGGGCCATGGAAGCGCCGTTGGCGTCAAATCCGGAAGTTTCAGTGTGCTGCGGATGCACCCACACCTGTTCGATCTCGCCGGTCGCCGCGGGCGGTTTTTGCCCAATAATCACGTAGGCGGCGATGGCGGCCGATACCACGATGACGGCGATGATGCTGGCCCAGACCAAATGGCTTGTGCCTTTGGTCAGTTCCTCGCCTAATGCGGCGTCGTCAAGTTTCTCAGAATCCTGCTGAAGTAGGCTCATAGCGCCTTCATCTTATTACTATCTGTGCGGCCCAGCACACTGATTTTGCTCCAGCCCCAAGATGGATTCCCATTCCTTCGCGCGGAAGACGGTGACTTTGGTGAGAGGGGACTCGGCATTTTATTCTTGAAAATTCGCTAACTGTTTGGCGGCTCAGGCCTTCTGCGGGCTATCGATGAGGGTCTTCAGTACGGTCTTCAACTCGAACCTTCCTTTCCGCGATCCGGACTCACCCCCCTCGAACTCGATCCAGCCTTCGTTGAAACCGTCGAGCATGCGAATCCGTGCCTCGGGATTCTTCATGCCCTGTGAACGGAAGAGCCCCTCCCATGTTTCCCGCGCCACGGCTTCCACTCTTACCGGCTTATCGAGCAATTCGGCAAAGGCGGCAGCGACTTCCGCGGGGGTCACGCGCCTCGGCCCCTCCAGTTCAACGGTGCGATGGACGCTCCCGCCGTCGCTGGTTCCGGCTTGGCTGGTCCTGGATTCGGTCCTGGATTCAGTCCTGGATTCAGTCCCGGATCCGGACGCGGATTCGCGGTTTGCCGCTTCCAGAAGCAGTTCGGCGCCCACCCGCGCAATATCGGCCGTCCCCACCATCGGCACAGGCTTGTCGAGCGGCTGCAGGAAGCTTTGTATGACGCCGTCTTTGCCCGCCGGAGCCACATCCCAGCTCGCGTTCTCCATGAACCAGGCCGGTCGCAGAAAGGTGATGGGACGGGACAACTGCCGCAGCTCTTGCTCGATGATGGAATGTTGGGTGAGCAAATTGGCTTGCGCGGCCTGCGCGCCGATGGTCGAAAGGTAAACGACCCGGCTCGGGTTCGCTGCCCCAATCGCCGACTTCAGCGTCGCGCCGATCGCCTGCGCTTCAGGAAACCCGGGTAAGGGATCGAAGTTCGGGGGAACAAGCACAAAAACGCCTTCTGCTCCTTCGAACGCCGCAGCGAGCGCGGCTGCGTCGGCGATGTCGGCAATGGCAACCTCGCATCCGCGCTCGACCCAGGGGGCGGCTTTTGTGGCGTCGCGCACAACGGCTCGAACAGGTTGTTGCGTGGCCAAAAGACGGGCAGCTACCTGGCTGCCGATGTTCCCTGTGATCCCTGTAATGGCATACATCTTCGCCTCCCAGCTAAATTGGAATTTCGCTGCAATCTAGATGCAAGTTTGAGTCTTTCCGTTTCGGTTTCCGGGCGGGTCGTGGACGAGGCCGATCGCTCTCTCAAGCCCTCGGACGCAAAGCCGCGAGAAAGTCATCCGCGGCGAGTGTGTTCAGCACATCCTGCGGACCCAGCCAGGCGCGCTTGAGCTGGCGTATCCCGTACTGCATCCTGCCCAGGTGGCGGGCTTCGTGGGAGTCGGAGTTCATGACGATCTTGCAGCCCAGTTCCTTGGCCAGGCGCAGGTCGCGGTCGCTCAGATCGAGACGCTCCGGAGCAGCGTTGTGTTCGACAGCCACGCCAAGCTGTGCGGCGCGGCTGAGGACGAGTCCGAGATCGAGCGCGAACGGCTCGCGGCGCAAGAGCTGCCGGCCGGTGGGGTGGCCGAGGATGCGCACGTAGGGGTTTTCAATGGCGCGGACGATGCGGGCGGTCATTTCGTCGCGCGGCTGGTCGAAGCGGGTGTGGATGCTGGCGATCACGACCTCCATCTGGGCGAGCACTTCGTTGTCCAGATCGAGCGCGCCGTCGGCCAGAATGTCGACCTCTATGCCGGCGAAGACGCGAATGCGGCCCTCCATCTCGCGATCCACTTCGCGGATGCGATGCATATGCTCTAAGGCGCGCTTATCGTCCAGGCCGTTGGTCATGGCCAGGTTCTTGGAGTGATCGGTGATGGCGATGTAACTGTAACCGATGGCCAATGCGGCATCGGCCATCTCGCGGATGGTGTTGTGACCATCGGTGGCCACGGTATGCATGTGCACGTCGCCGCGGATATCCGACTGCTGGATAAGCACTGGCAGCCCGCCGTGCGCAGCGCCTTCAATTTCGCCCAGGTTCTCCCGTAGCTCGGGCGGCATCCAAGCCATGCCCAAAGCGGCGTAGATCTCTTCCTCGGTGGCTGCGGCAACGACGGATTCATCGTCGAGCCGAGCCAACGCCCACTCGCTGAGGGTATAGCCCATCTTGAGGGCACGCTGGCGAAGCGCCACGTTGTGCGCCTTGGATCCGGTGAAGTACTGCAGCGCCGCGCCGTAGCTCTCCGAGGGCAGCAGGCGTACATCCACCTGCAGGCCCGAGCCAAGGTGGAAGCTGACCTTATTTTCTCCCTTGGCAATGATGTCGTGAATGCCCGGGTAAGCCGCGACATACTCAACAGCCGCCGCCGTCTGGCTGGGCGCGCAGGCCGGACCGGTGACCAGCAGATCGAGGTCGCCGGCGGTTTCGCGGCCGCGGCGCAGCGAGCCGGCCGGCGTCACCTTCTCAATGCCGGGGAAGGCCAGCAGATATTCGCTGATTCGGTTTGCGGCTTCTTCGGCTTCGTCGATCCGATAACGGCCGGCGCTGCGACGATAGTCCTCAATGCCTTTGCGCAGCTTCTCAAGCTGCTTCTCGCCCATGCGCGGCAGACTGGCCAGGCGGCCGGCTTCAATGGCTTCGGCGAGTGCATCGATGCTCGAGATCTGCGCGGCAGACCAGAACAGGGCGACGGTTTTGGGTCCCATGCCGGGGAGTTTCAGGAGTTCGAGCAGACCTGCTCCGTATTTGGCCAGCAGTTCTTCGCGCAGTGGGAGCGTGCCGGTAGCGGCGATGGCCTGCAGATTTGTGGCCATGCTTTTGCCGATGCCGGGGATTTCAAGCAGGCGGCCAGTGTCTGGCGCAGCCGCGGTCAGATCGACAGTGGTTTGCTCCGCCGCTTCAGCGGCGCGACGGTAGCTGCGAATGCGAAAGCTGTCGCCGCCATCGATTTCCAGCAGGTCGGCCGTCTCCGCAAGCAGACGGGCCATGGTGGGATTATCCATGGCGGAAGGGTATCAAAGAGCACGGCGGAACAGAAGAACGCAGCACTTCAATAACTCCGTGCTCGAGGGGCCGTTGGGCGGGCTATACATACCCGGCCATGGTCCTAAAACGCATTAAGACAATCGGGCGCAACTCGCAAACGCCATCGAATGGTGGTCAAGTTCGATTGACAGATCGATCTGCGGCGCTATGCAGCGTTGTGCGCAGCGTCTTTGTAGCGGATGACTGAGTCCGCCTGGGGGCCCTTCTGACCTTGGACGATATCGAACTCCACCTCATCGCCCTCCTTCAGCGTTTTGTACCCATCGAGCTGAATGGATGAATAGTGAACGAAAACATCTGGCCCGTCTTCTCGTCCGATGAATCCGTAGCCCTTGGCGTTATTAAACCACTTGACCTTCCCTTTGTACTGAGCCACAGGCTCCCTCTTTCTTTGTTTCGTGCGGGGAATCCGGCGAGTGAGAGGAATCACCCTTCGGTAATCGTTAAGACGCTACTTTTGCACGAAAGGTTGATCCCCTTTAAAGATAAGAGTTCCACAAAATGAGATGACGGCTTTCGTCTCATCCAGGAACTTCCCTGAAGAAACGAGGGAGCGAGCCCGCGTCTTGGTGGCAGTCGGATTTCGGATCGGCTGGAAACCGACGCAAGGCTGCGCCCGTTTGCCGGAGCCTGGACGCGCCGCCCCGCCTATCAAGATGCGCCGCTCAGCCTACCAAAAGGACTTGCATCCAGGCTGGTTCAACGGGCCTATAACAGCTTTAAGGGGCTTATATCAAAGGGGCTTTCAATGATCCTGCCGTGTGCGCTAGACCTTGCGCTTGCGGCCTCTGAGCCGAGCGTAGAGCAGTACGCTGGTGAGCGTCTTGCCGTCCAGGATCTCGCCCTTTTCAATCATCTTGAGAGCGTCGGAGAGTTTGACCAGGCGGAATTCGATCTCTTCGTCGGCTTCGGGGTGGGCATCGCCGGCGACCAGCCCCTCGGCGATGAAGACCTTCATCGATTCGCCCAGGAAGCCGGGGCTGGCGTAATACTCCACCAGCGGTTTCCACTTTTTGGCCGCGTAGCCGGTCTCCTCGGCCAGTTCGCGCTGGGCTCCGGCAAGAGGGTCTTCGCCTGGATCGAGCTTGCCGGCGGGCAGCTCCCACAGGTACTGGTTAGCGGCATGGCGATACTGCCGTTCGACCACGATCCATGGATTCTTTTTGCTCTTGGAGCTGTCGATGGCCAGAATCACGACGCTGCCGTTATGACGGATCACGTCGCGCTCGCTGGGTTTGCCGCCCGGCTCGAGAAGTTTGTCGTGGAGCACGCGAAAGAGCGGGCCCTGGTAAACAACTTCGGAGCTGAGCAACTCGGCCGTCACCGTCATCGTGACGGCCTGCGAGGACTTGCCAAGCTTCTTCCCCTTGGCCTTGGCGGCTTTGGCCGGCTTGGCTTTTGCTTTCTTTGTCGGGGCGGCGTGCGCCTTCCTGGCGATTTTTTTCGCACCTGAAGCCGGCAAAGCAGATTTCTCCGCCTTCTTTTTCTTGGGCATGCGGTCTCTTTTCTCCTCGAACACGTCAGGAGAAGTATACCTAGCGAGATCCGGCGAGGATTGAAACACCCGGTTCTGCATCAATTCGGCGACAAGTGGCATCCTTAATTGAGCCGAACCTGTTTGAGACGATCATTGAGCCGAGTTTATCTGAGACGATGCGCCTTGATTCTTCCCGCCTTGTTTCTTCTCCAAGAGGCAAGGTTGGGTTGGCCGTCCACCAGGCGAGATTCCGGGAAGCGAGAATTCAGCAAGTGACCTTTGGAGATGGGAAGTCCCAGGAAGAGAAGAACGTGCCCACCGCAGACTGCTTTCCCATCACCGTGGCGCCTGGCCTGCATCCGCTGTTCCGGGACTTCTGCGCGGGCGATCCTGCAGTAAGCAGATTCTATGCGGCAGTACCGCCAAACACTGGCTGGATTGCCGCTGCGGGCGAGTTGCCGGTTGCCGTGCACAGAGCGGAGCTTGCGCAGGTGTTGGCCGACCAGAACGCTGGCTCCGACGCTGGAACCGCAGACGCTGGAACCGCGGGCGCCAGGGCTCTTGAAGCGCTCAGGCGGGGTGCGGGTGTGGTGGTCACGGGCCAGCAGGTGGGGCTCTTTGGCGGTCCGCTGTTTACGCCCTTCAAGGCCGCAACGGCCATTGCGCGGGCGCGCCAGGCCAGCGCTGCGGGAAGACCCCATATCCCCAGTTTCTGGCTGTCCAGCGAGGACCACGACTTCGCCGAGATCAACCACGTGGTGTTTCCGGCCCGCAAGGAACTGCGCAAGCTCGTCTATGGAGACACGCCGGGTGTGGCGCGCCCGGTGGGCAGCATTGTTCTCGACGAGCGGGTCAATCCGCTGATCGATCAGGCATGGGAGCTTCTCGGTTCATCCGACGCGATGGATGCGCTGGCGGCCGCTTATCGGCCCGGCCGGACTTTTGCCCAGGCGTTTGCGGACTTCTATTCCAAGGCCTTTGCCGCGCAGGGCCTGTTGGTGCTCGACGCGGGCGGGCGCGCCGTTCATCGCATGGGTGCGCTGGTTCTGCGCGCGGGCCTGGAACGCGCCGACGAGCTGCACGCAGCGCTTACGGAACGAAATGCGGAATTGGGGGCTGCCGGGTACCACGCACAGGTCGCGGTTGGTCCCGAGTCGAGCCTCCTGTTCCTGATTGAGGAGAACTCCGGGGCAAGGCTGGCACTGAAGCGGATTGCACCGAACTCGTCGGAGCCGCAGGGACTCTGGCAGGCGGGAAGGCAAAAGTTCTCTACGTCCGACCTGGTGGGGATTCTGGAGAGCGAGCCGGAGCGGATCTCGCCCTCCGCGCTGTTGCGGCCGGTGTTTCAGGATTTTCTTTTGTCCACCTCGCTGACCATAGGCGGCCCGGCGGAGATCGCTTACTTCGCGCAGTCGGCGGTTTTGTTCGAGAGGATTCTCGGCCGCATCACGCAGGCCCAGCCGCGCTTCTCCGCTACGCTCGTTGAGCCGGCCATTGGCGATTTGCTGCGCAAGCATGAACTCAGCCTGAAGCGGGTGTTCGGCGAGACTGCCGATTCGCTGGCGCAACTGCTGGCGGCGCGCTCCATGCCGATCGAAGGCAAGCAAAAGTTAGCTGCGGCAGGAAACGCGCTGGACGCCGAGCTTGTGCCGTTGCTGGATTGGATGGGGAAGCTGGACGAGGGCTTGGGCCGCTCGGCGGAAACCGCAGCCAGCAAGATGCGCTACCAGATGAATCGCCTGCGGAGGTTGGCAGCCAACTTCCAGTTGCAGCGCGAGGCCTCTCTTGGGCGCCATGCAGAGGCCATCAGCCAGGCGCTTTATCCCGGCGGCGTGCTGCAGGAGCGGGTGCATGGAGCGGCGTTCTACTTTGCGCGCTACGGGTTTGAGCTTGCGCAGGAGATCAGCGTGCAAGCGGAGAATGCGTGTCCGGGGCATACGGCGATGTGGCTTTAGCGCCGCCTGCGCTCGAACTCCTGGTCTGGCCTGTATAATCGCGGCGATTGCCGGGAGGCTTGCTTGAGACGAATTCTCGCGACATTGGCCATTGCATGCATGGCCGCAGCAGCTGCCGGCGCGCAGAAGGCTCCTTGCGCAACAGCCGGCGCCAACAATGCGTTTCTGGGCATTCAAACGGTTCGTCTTTGGGCCGGCGACGCCCCTGAAGCCAAGGGCAAAACTTGTGAAGACACGCCCACACTGACCATCTTCGAGCCGCAGCCCGGGCATGGAAACGGCTCGGCGGTGCTGGTGTTTCCCGGTGGGGCCTATCGCGGCCTGGCCGCCAACCTGGAGGGACGGCAGGTAGCTGACTGGTTCACGGCGCACGGCTTTCTTGCCTTTGTGCTTAGCTACCGGCTTCCCGCGAATGGCTACCTCCTACCTGTACCCCTACTTGACGCGCGGCGCGCCATCCAAACCGTGCGCGGCCGGGCCCAGGACTATCACATCGATCCGAATCGCATCGTGGTCATCGGATTTTCCGCCGGCGGCCACCTGGCGGCGCTCTCTGCCGTGCAGCCTGTTGCCGGCAGCGCCGACTCCGACGACCCCATTGCGCGCGTCTCCAGCCGGCCCGATTACCTGGTGCTGGGCTATCCATGGATCGGCGCCATTTCCAGCGATACTTCGCATCTGAGCTACTGCAAACTCTTCAACCTGATGGACCAGTGCGAAGCGCTGCGTTTGGCCTACTCTCCGGATTTATTCGTCAGCAAAGAAACGCCACCCACTTTCTGGTATCACACCTTCGACGACGAGACGGTGCCGGTGCAGCAGGGTTTGAGCTTCTATGAGGCGCTGGTCAAGGCCGGCGTCCCTGCCGAGGCGCACATCTTTGCCAAGGGCCCGCATGGCACCGGCCTGGGCAAGGCCGACGCGTCCCTCGACCAATGGCCCAGCCTGCTGGAGACCTGGCTGCGCGCGCAAGGGCTGCTGGACAAGAGTCCGGCGCTGGCCAAGCCGTAGGCGGTTGCGACTGAGAATGAGATTCCGGCGCTGAGAGAATGCTAGGATAATCGAAACTTTTCGAGAGGTCTTCCCGATGAAACTTCCCCGTGCTCTGTTTCTCTGCATGATGGTTACCATGGCCCTGGCCTGCTTCGACGCCTATGCGGGCGCACAGGAGGCGCGACCCCCCGCGAATGCCACGCCCGGCACCGAGCAGCATAAAGATTCGGATAAGGATGCGTCGAAGGACGCGGGCAAGGACACCCCGGCTATTCCGCCGGAGAAGACCGTCGCCACGCATCACGAGCTGGCGCTGGGCGGAAAGACGCTAAAGTATACGGCGACGGCGGGCACGATTCTGATCCGGGACGAGGAAGACAAGCCCTACGGCAGCATGTTCTACGTGGCCTATACGCTGGATGGCGCGGAGGCTTCATCCCGGCCGGTGAGCTTCCTCTACAACGGCGGGCCTGGTTCGGCCACGCTCTGGCTGCACATGGGGTCATTTTCGCCGGTACGCATCACCACAGACAGCCCCAACGCAACAGCTGGCCCACCATTCAAGCTGGTGCCGAATCAATATTCCCTACTCGACAAGACCGACCTGGTTTTCATCGACGCGCCGTTGACGGGCTACTCGCGGGCGGTGGGCAAAGGAACGGCCAAAGAACTGACCGGCACCGATCCGGACTTGAAAGCCTTCGACAAGTTCATTCAGCGCTATCTCAACGTCAACCAGCGCTGGAACTCGCCCAAGTTTCTGATCGGCGAGTCGTATGGGACGACGCGCTCGGCTGCCTTGGCCGACATGCTGGGCAATGACGGCGTGCAGCTGAATGGTGTGGTTCTCATCTCGTCGATTCTGAACTACAACATCCGCGCCGGCGGATACGACATGCTGTATATCGCCAATCTGCCCAGCTATGCAGCGGCGGCGTGGTACTTCAACAAGATTCCCAACAAGCCGGCGGACCTGGGTGCATGGGTGCAGCAGGCGCGCGAGTTTGCCTCCGGCCCTTATGCGCAAGCTCTCTTCGCCGGGCACAACCTGCCCGACGCGCAATTAGATACGGTGGCCAAGGAGGTCAGCCGCATCACGGGCCTGAGCGTCGATTACGTCAAGGAGGCCAAGCTGCGCATCTCCCCGACGCGCTTCCGCAAGGAAGTGCTGCGCAACGACAACCGCACTCTGGGCCGCTATGACATGCGCTTCGAAGGCGTGGACATCGATTCAGCGGGCGAGTCGCCCAGCTACGATGCCTCGGATACGGGTATCAGTGGGGCTTTCGTTGCCGCTCTGCACGACTATCTGCAGCGCGAGTTGAAGTACGATTCCACGGACGAGTACCGGCCGACGGCTTACGGGATCATTCAGTGGGATTTCCATCACCGGCCCACCAGCGGCGGCCCCGGCCAGGGTCAGGGCGGCGAGCAGCCTCAGCCCTATGTGGCCGCGGACCTGGGAAGCGCCATGCGCAAGAATCCGCACCTGAAGGTCTTCTCCGCCAACGGATACTTCGATCTGGCCACGCCGTTCTTCTCGACGGAGTACGACCTCTCGCACATGGATCTCGACCCCAGCCTGCGTGGTAACGTGCAGTTTGGCTACTACCCCTCTGGGCACATGATCTATCTGAACGTGGATGCGCTTCACCAGCTCAAAGACGACCTGGCCAAGTTCATTTCTCAGGCAGCGCCATAGCCGGAGCTCAAATGCGCGGCTTGGCGGGAGAGCGCATCGAACGACGCGCGAATCCCAAACAGCGGAACGATGAGGTTTGGCCCAAAGACGATCAGGATTGGCCCAAAAATAGAGAGGCGGGCTGCAGCCCTGAGGAGTGGAAGGACTTCCTCAGGAGCTACAGCCCGCTGGACCCTGAGCCGGGTCTAGGTGGTATTCTCAGTTTAGGCTTGTGTAGCGCGAATGCAAGCTATTTTTCAAGAAAATCTCTTATCTCGTGACAGCAATCACAGGAAAGCCTCGTTTCCCTCTATCTGCATTGACTTGAGCGTTGGCCCCTGATACAAAAAGGTGTTCCATCCGCGAAAAGGTAGTCCGACAACCGCAAAAAATCTGTATCAGCATGCAAGAAATCATTCAACAAGTCGGGAGCTTTATGCTCGGAGCCGTCCCCACGATGCTGCTGTTCATCGTGCTGGTGATGGCTTACCAGTTCCTGATTCAAGGCCCTCTGAGCGCGACACTTAAAGAGCGCCGCGCGCGCACGGTGGGTGCCGTTGAAGACGCGCAGAAGGCCATCGCCAAGGCCGACGAAAGGGCCGGCGAATATGCCGCGCGTCTCCGCCAGGCGCGAGCAGAGGTCTACAAGGCGCGAGAACAGCGGGTGAAGCAGTGGATCGCGGAGCGCGATGCGGCACTGGATGTGGCTCGCAAGGCCGCCGGGCAGAAGGTTGCCCAGGCCAAAGCCGAGCTTGAGGCCGAGGCCGACAAAGCGAGGCAAAGCATAGAGGCTGCCGCTGCCGAACTAGCCGGCCAGGTGGTGCGCGCCGTACTTCCTGCGGCCGCCGGGAGTTCCCGGTGAGAGACTTGAAGGCTCATATGCGTCGTTCGGTCACGGTTCTCTGGTTCATGGCACTGGCTGTGCTGGCAGGCGGACTAAGCTTGGCTCCGTTACACTTGGTCGCTCAAGCCGACGCCTCTGATTCCAGGCCGGAAACATTAGCCCCTGCGCTTCCCTCCGCGGGCGATGCCAAGCAGAAACCCCAGACCTCCGACGAGCAGCAGATTCAGATCTTTCGCCTGGAAGGTCCGATCGTGAAGTGGACGGCCAAGCAGCTGAATCTTTCCGTCGAGAGGGCCGCCGAAATTTACGAAGTCATCAATTTTCTTATCATTGCGCTGGCCATTGTCGTTCCCCTCGGTCGTTTTCTGCCTCGTTATTTGCGCCAGCGGAAGCAGAAACTGCAAGACGATCTTGAGTCTGCGCGCAAACTGACAGCAGATGCGAACGCCCGGTTGAGCGCGGTTGAAGCCAAACTCGCCAAAATCGGCGAGGAGATCCAGAAGTTTCGCACCGAGGTTGAAGCCGAGAGCCACGGGGATGAAGCGCGCATCAAAGCTTCGCTGGCCGAGGAGAGTGCGCGGATTGTCGAATCGGCAGAGCAGGAGATTGGGCTGGCGGCGGCGCAGGCCCGGCGCGGATTGCGGCATTTCGCTGCCGACCTGGCGATCGGCCAGGCCGCCAAGCAGCTTAATCTGACCCCGGAGATCGATCGCGAACTGATTGCGGAGTTTGTGGGAGACGCTGTCCGCAATGGCGGGCCATCGGGAGGGAAAAACTAGATGCCCGCCTTTGTCGCCCGCTATGCGCAAGCATTTCTCGACGTGGTCACCGCTGCCAAGCTCGATGCATCGGCGACGGAAAAACAGCTGAAGGATTTTGTCGCCACCTGGGATGGAAGCCGCGAGTTGCGGGAGTTTTTCATCAACCCGGCGATTCCTGCATTGCAAAAGGTTGAGTTTCTCGACACGTTGAATAAGCAACTCGGGCTGGGCAAGGAGCTGCGCAACCTGCTGGCAGTGATGATCAACAACGACCGCATCGGCCATGTGGTTGAAGTAGCCGCGGCCTATCGCAAGTTGTTGCAGGAGCAATTGGGGATTCGCCAGGCAGAGATTGTGACGGCGCGGGAGTTGAGCGCAGACGAGCGCGAGTCGCTGATGACCGAAGTGGGCAAGCTGGCCGGTGCGAAGATCGATGCAACCTTCAAACTGGATGCGTCGATTCTCGGCGGTACTGTGGTGCGCATCGGGTCCACGGTCTACGATGGCTCGGTGCGCGGGCGGCTGGACCGATTGAAGGAAGCGCTTGTAAGTGGACAGTAAACAGTGGTCGGTGGGCAGTGAAAGGGTAGTTCAAACAAGATTCAGTGATTAATTGTCGGTCGACGGCGAGCATTTGACGGATCACTGACCACTGTTCGCTGCCCGCTGCAAAGGAAAGAAATGGCTCAGATCAAGGCAGACGAGATTACGCAACTCCTTCGCGAGCAGATCGCGAACTACGACGCCAAAGTCCAGGTGGACGAAGTCGGAACCATCACTTCGCTGGGGGACGGCATTGCCCGCCTCCATGGCCTCGACAAGGTCATGGCTGGTGAGCTGTTGAGCTTTCCGCATGACATTGCCGGCCTGGCCCTCAGTCTGGAAGAAGATTCAGTGGGCGCGGTGATCCTGGGCGACTACACCGAGCTGCGCGAAGGCGAAGAGGTCAAGCGCACGGGCAAGATTCTTTCCGTCCCCGTGGGCGAAGGCATGATCGGCCGCGTGGTGAATGCGCTGGGTGCGCCCATCGACGACAAGGGCCCCATCGAGTCCAAAGAATCGTTACCGGTTGAGCGCCTGGCTCCCGGCATCATCGACCGCCAGTCCGTGCGTGAACCCATGGCTACGGGCCTGAAGTGCATCGACGCCATGATTCCCATCGGCCGCGGGCAGCGCGAGCTGATTATCGGCGACAGACAAACGGGCAAGACGGCCGTGTTGCTTGACAC
>JBEKVS010000106.1:0-16627 GCA_049513795.1 Occallatibacter sp.
GATCGCCCGCAGTTCTGGCAGGACCGTTATTTTGACTCAAACATCCGTGGCGAATCAGCCCGGTCCGAAGTGATTCGGTATATCCACAGAAATCCGGTAAAAAGCGGGCTGGTCGTATCTCCCGAGCAGTACCGATGGAGCAGCTTCAACCACTACGCTACTGGAATCCGTGGGGTCGTTGAAATCGAGTCGGAGTGGACGGCAAGAACGCGCGGCCCACTCATCGCGATAGAGCCGCGATGAATGGGGCACAGACTTCCCTGTTTGCGAAGCTCAAGCGGGTGGCTGGATCGGTGAGTGGGCCGACCTGCCTTGGACAGGCTGGGCCAGCTTCCGTTTGAAGTCATTCGTTTGGAGCGCCAGCAAATTCTTTGGCACGCCGCTTGGCAATCTCCAAGGTCAATCCTGACTGGAATGCAGGCGGGGAGTTTGGTACTCCAAGTCGGATCAGCACCAGCTTGTATCTGTTCTTCCCTTCACGGAAGATATTAGCGTGCCGAGTATTTCCCAGGTTTTCAAAGTGCTGCACAGGCGGCTTGTCAGGGCGGTAGCGTTGTGGTCCCTCAGGGAAGAAGTTGTTCTTGTGCCGCCTAATGAGTTGCTTGTTGTTCCCCTGTATGTTGAACAAACTGTCGCCACGGGTTACATACCATGCGATCAACTTCCTTTCTTGATCTATAGCCTGTGCAGGTGTCAGTCCGCGAGAGACGATTCGAACCCACTGATCGGGAGAATATCCACGAGCTGCCCACTCCCGTAGCCAGACACGATGGTCTTGGGTTTTGCGACCTCCAATAGACCAGGCCCTGCTACCCGACCCCCGTCCGACGTAAACCACTTCTTTCGGTCGCTGCGGGTGGAAATGAACATAAACGTAGTCCGTGGAGTAAGGTTGCATACCCAAGCTGTAGTGTTGACTCATCCTTCGAATACTTTAATCCACGGGACGAATTCGACGGTTTTACCCGACGAGCCTTTTTATTTCAACCGGCGGGTGGCCCGCGCGTCCTGGTATCGGGAGCTGTGCCCCGTTCATCGCGGCTTTATCGCGATGAGCGGGTCCTTGAGTGGGTGAGTGGGGTCCTCGGGCAAGATCCCAACGGAGTTACGATGGCACCATGCCATACGGTCTGAAGCGATTCCGGAAAGCCGAAGCCCTTCACTTCATTACGTTCAGTTGCGTCCACCGACTTCCGTTCCTTGAAGCGCCGGCGGCCAAGGAATCGTTTGAGCTCGTTCTCGAACAGACTCGCTCCCGTCACCAGGCCAGGGTCTACGCGTATGTCCTGATGCCCGAACATGTCCACTTCCTGATCAACGAGCCGCCGCTGATCCTGTTGGCGCAGTTTCTGAAGGCGCTCAAATAGATCACTTCGCGAAAACTGCGAGGCGATCGCCCGCAGTTCTGGCAGGACCGTTATTTCGACGCGAACATCCGTGGCGAATCAGCCCGGTCCGAAGTGATCCGATACATCCACAGGAATCCAGTAAAAAGGGGGCTGGCCGCATCTCCCGAGCAGTACCGATGGAGCAGCTTCAACCACTACGCTACCGGAATCCGGGGAGTCGTTGAAATCGCGTCGGAGTGGACGGCGAGAAATCGCGACCCACTCATCGCGATAAAGCTGCGATGAATGGGGCACAGACTTCCCTGTTTGCGAAGCACAAGCGGGTGCTGGATCCTGACGCAGTGTGTGCAGGCAGGTGGTCATTCATCCTCGTATTGGGAGCTGTGCCCCGTTCATCGCGGCCTTATCGCGATGAGCGGGTGCTTCGGTCGAATGTAGAAACAGACGGGCCGGGCTCAGCGCCTCAGAATGGCATCGAACGCTACTACTACATAAATTGGTTGTCGTGCGACGCCCCGGTTGAGCGCGCCAAAAAGGTCCGGATCGCGCCCCGGCCCGCTACAATAACTGGATGGCTGATTCGTCAATGGTCGATCTGGTGGGAGTGGGGCTCAACGCCACCGACACTTTGATCCCGTTGACCGCCTATCCAGTGCGCGGCTCCAAGGTCGAATACCGCAACGCCTCGGTGATGCAGGGCGGCCAGGCGGCCAGTACTGTCGTCGCCTGCCAGACCTGGGGCCTGAGCACACGCTACGTGGGCAAGCTCGGCGAGGACGACGCCGCACGCCTGCATCGCGCGGCGTTTGCCCGCGCCGGTGTCGAGGCGCAACTCACAACCGTTCCCGGCGCTGCCAGCCCTCAATCCCTCATCCTCGTCGATGAGGGCGGCGAGCGAACCGTGCTTTGCCGGCGCGATGAGCGCCTGCTTCTCAAACCGAGCGATCTGCGCCGCGAGTGGATCGTGAATGCCCGCGCCCTGCATGTGGACGGCTATGAGACGGCCGCTGCAACCGTCGCCGCCCGATGGGCGCGCGAAGCTGGCATTCCCGTTATCGCCGACCTCGACGAGCTTTATCCCGGCGTGGAAATGCTGATTGAAAACATCGACTATCTCATCGTCAGCCGCGACTTCCCTGGCCGACTCATGGCGGACTCCGATCTGGAGAGCGCCTTGCGCCGCATGCAGCGACGCTTCGGATGCCGACTGACCGCCGCAACCCTGGGTGAGGACGGCGTACTGGCCTGGGATAGCCGTCGGTTCTATCATCGGCCCGCCTATCGCGTGCCGGTTGTCGACACAACCGGAGCCGGCGACATCTTTCATGCCGGCTTCATCTATGGGCTTCTGCATGGCTGGCCGCTCGAGCAGCAGCTTGATTTCGCCTGCGCCGCCGCTGCGCTCAATTGCATGGCCGCAGGCGCAAGGGGCGGCATTCAGACCGTCGCCGCCGTCCATGACTTGATGGCAACGGCCCCGCGCTACCAAAGCATTTGCGATGTCCCGGCCGCAGACTAAGCCTATCGCGACGTCGCAGCGTCAGTCTGGCTGCTTCAGCCATTCTGCCAACAGCGCAGCCACCTTGCGCGGCTGCTCATAGGCGGCAAAATGCCCCGCGTCGGGCAGCAGATGGAACTCGCACCCGCCCGGCGCGGCGTTGAAAGCTTCCATCTCCGCAGGTGTAATCGCCGGGTCTTCTCCGCCGGCAATGGCCAGCACCGGCACATCAATCGTCGCCGCTGTGGGCACGGAATCTGGCCGGGTCGCCAATCCCGCCTGCACAGCGATGGCCGCTTCTGGCGAAAGCGTCATGCGAGCGCGCACCTCGGCGACGATTGCGGGCCGCCGTTCGCGCGCGGTTGAGCCGATCAGAGTCTGCGCCATGCCATCGAAGAGCGCGCTTGTGCCCTGGGTCCGAATCTGCGCAATATTGGCAGCGCGCTTTTGCAGGTTAGCCTCGGCGTCCGGCTGCGCCTTGGAACAAACGAACGCCAGCGCCTGCATCCGCTTAGGAACTGCGCGCCACAATTCCAGAAGCACATAGCCTCCAATGGAACATCCCGCAAACACGGCTTCCGCGAGCTCCAGATGATTGAGGAGGGCGACAACATCGGCAGCCAGTTGACCGATGGTCAGCACCGGCGCAGTCGGGACTCGGGCGAAGCCTCCGACGGGAAGATTCCGGCCCAATTCGGAGCGGCCGTGTCCACGAAAATCGGGAACGATGGCGCGCACACCCGCCATATCTGCAAGCAGCGGACGCCAGTAATCGTGATCAAGCGGGGTTGGATGCAGAAAAACCACCGGCATCCCCGCACCAGATTCCCGGAAGCTTAGCCGCGCACCACCCGATTCGTACCAGCCACTCATGGGTTAGTCATTTATACATTAGGCGGATATGTGGTCGGGAACCCGATTGGCTCATCGGGGATGCCGATCCAGCAGGCCAGATACGCGATGCCGACGACGCCGCCGGAGAAGAAGAGCCCGACTACGGAAAGGATGCGCACCAGCGCCAGGTCGAATCCGTAGGCCTGTGAGAGACCAATGCAAACTCCGGCGATCTGGCGGCCTGCGAACGGACGGTAAAGCGGCCTGCCCTGCATGACCGGCGCGCCAGTGACCGTCGCGCCGCAATTGGAACAGAAGCGAGCACTGTGCGGTAATCCAGTTCCACAGCGAATGCAAAACAGGGCCATCGTCGTTCCTCCAACAGAACCTTCCACCATTGTCTACATACGGAGAAAATCCTGCAACGGTTCCTTATTCCCAGCGATGGCTCCATTTTGAAAGAGGCCCTCGCCGGGAAATGGCCGAGTTGCCGCTTAGTTTCCCGAGAAGGCGCTGCGCAGGCGCCTCCTGGCTGTGTCGGCCCGCGAGGTGTTGGGCCCACTGGCGATCGCGGCCTGGTAGTCCTTTAGGGCCAGCGCGCGCTCACCATTCAGGTCGCGACACTCGCCGGCTGCGAGCAGCGAACGGATCTTCAGTTCCAGCCCTACATTTGGCGTCCAGGCCGCCTGCTCATAAGCTTGCGCCGCCTCGCCATAGTGCCGCTGGCCGCGCAAGGCGTCGCCGAGGCCGAAGTAGGTAAGCTCCAGGCGCGGCGAGTAGAAATAGCCGGGCCTGGCGTTGGCGGCAAGAATCTCGCGGTAAGCGGCGACGGCGGCCATCCCCTCGCCGGCATCCTTGCGCAGGTTGGCTTCCTCCAGGTTGAAAAGATAGTCGCGCGGGTACTCGCTCTTCAACTTGCGCACCACCTGGATGGCTTCCTTGTAGCGGCCCTCGCGGCGCAGGAAGAGAGCGATTGTGGTCCGGGCTTCGATGTTGGTGGCCGGGCCGCGATTGCCGTCGTCGGTCAGCATCTCCAGACCGCGCGTCTTCGAGCCCGTAATCCCGGCGAAGCCAATTAACAGCTTGAATGGCCAGGGTAGCGCGCCTACCACGTACTCATACACGCCCACCACCAGTTTCGCGTCCACGTAGTCCGGGTCCAACTGGAGTACGCGCACATCGTCGTCCTTGGCCTTGGTCGCCAGCCTAAACCCGGCCCCATAGCTGCGCTCCACCATGGCCACGTAAGTACATTCCAAGGCCCGCGCCCAGCCCCGGGCGTAAAGCGCGTCGACATCGTTCGCGTTCTTCGCCAGCCGCGAGTCGGCCTCATGAATGGCCTCGTCGGCCAGGCTCAGCATGCGGTCTCGAACTTTCGGATCCTCCTGCGTGGCGTGCTTGCCCGTCAAGAAACCGTCATTGGCATAGAAGGTCGTATCCAGAAGATCCTGCCTGTAGAGTTCCTGAAACAGCAATGTTTCCAGCAGCATGTCGGTTGCCTGCGGGTCGCCCGGGTGCATGTCGTGAACGTGGCTGAACCGGTCCAGAGCGCATGCATAGTCCAATTGATAGAAGCAGGCGAATCCTTCTTTAACCAGCGGATCATTATTCAGTGGGCTGCTGTGAACTACTTGAGCCCAGCTGGCGCCGGCAGCTCCGAGCAAGACCACCCAACCCAAGAGCCCACGCTTCCAAAACGATCCCAATCTCAACCTCGAATCTGTTCCCCGCCTGCTCCGGCTGAAGCCCCGGCCTACCTCAATAAGCGAACACTCTTGGACAGGTCTGGGTGAGGCTATTTGCCCGCGTTTCCCGCCATCTGTATGGGAGGTTCATCCTCCATCGTCCTGGTTGCTGCCCAAAGGGAGGGCCAATGCGCCTCTATCAAATTTCCAGAAAAGGGATGTTATGCCCTTTTGACGTTACTTATTCACAGGGGTCTATTGCAAATTCGGCCCCGGTTTCGAACTCCTTGGCGGTACTTCCCCCTCACCGCATGACCTTAGGCTTCTCTCCTCAACCAAGGGCCGGTGCCATGAATCGAAAAGATCTGCTGCGGCTATTGCTGAATCAGGCTCAGTTTAACGGGTTCGAATTCCGTCGCTGGTTTCAGTCGAATGTGCGTCAAATCTGGCCGGGCACCGAGCCGGCCCTGGCGCTGCTTTCGGAAGAAGGCCGCCACTTTACCTTGCTGTTCTCTCACGAGTTTGCCAGCTGCTTCTGGCGCCCCGGAGGCCAGATGAGCTTCATGGTCCCGGCCACGAGCTATTCCCGGGTGAACTCGCGCGGTGGAGTAGTGCAGGTCACCCGCAAGCAGTTTACCCGGCGCACCATCAAGCCCGATGTCTGGAAGTACCATTTGCGCCAGATGGCCGTGGCGGACGACCCCATCGAGTATCTATGCCGGTTTCTGCCCGCAGCCGACCAGGCCAAGCTTCGGCCCCCGCAAGCGGTGCCGGCCGCCGCGCAGGCAGCAGGCCGGCTGGCATTCATTGGACAGCCGCAGGCCGTGTAATGTGGCCCGCACAGCGAATCTGTTTTGCCGTAGGATTGAGGTATGCCCACTCCGGAGCTCCTGAATCCAGCGTTCGCATCCGCAACTGCGGGGGTCTTCAATCCGCTGAGCGAGGCCCGCAAGCGTCTCATCGTGGCTCTTGACGTACCCGATGCGGCCTCTTCCTTCGCTCTTGTCGATCGGCTCGAGAGCACCGTCCAGTGGTTCAAAGTGGGATTGGAGCTGTTTGTTGCAGCCGGTCCTGCTGTTCTCGAGCCGATTCTCAAGCGCGGTCACTCCATCTTTCTCGACTTGAAGTTTCACGATATTCCCAACACTGTGGCCGGCGCGGTCCAATCAGCCGCGAAGCTCGGCGTGCATATGATCACCGTCCACGCTGCCGGTGGGCCGGCAATGCTGGCAGCCGCGCGTAAAGCCCTTCACGGGATCGCAAATCCACCAGAGTTGCTGGCTGTTACCGTACTCACCAGCATGGACGTGGCCCAATCTTCGGCGGTAGGCATGGAACGCGAGCCTGCCACTCAGGTGAGACTGCTGGCGCGTATGGGACTGGATGCCGGGGTTCGCGGATTCGTCTGTTCGCCGCAGGAAGTGGCGAGCCTGCGTGCCCTTACCGGCCCCGAGGGCGTGCTGGTGATTCCAGGCATCCGACCCGCCGGCGCAGGGCTTGCCGACCAGAAGCGCGTGGCCACACCGGCGGAAGCTTTGCGCTGTGGGGCCAGCTACCTGGTTGTGGGCCGACCTATCACGCAGGCCGATGATCCGGCCAGGGCCGCAGAGGGTATCCTGGAAGAGATGGCCGAAGCCCTGCGTTGATGCAGTCCCGCAGACCAGCCGCCGGTCAATCAGACTTGCTCAGGGCAGCCTGCTCCGAGCGGGCTCAAATACAAATATGCGGTGGCGATCAAGCCAGGTCAGCGAAAAAGCCCAGCAGTGAGCCGGGCTTTTCCGATGTAGATTTTCTAGAAATGCTTAGAGTTTTTCGTAGAAGTCGCACGCAGAACATGAGATATAGACGCCGCCAGGGATGCCTCGTTCGCGGTCCTTCACGCGCTTGACGATGCGCGTCGGCTTCTTGCACTTGGGACAGTCGGTCGACTTCGTCGTATCCATTTCCTTCTTGCGGTCACCTGTTTTTGCAATCTTGGCCATCGGTGGGGTGTTTCTCCTTTTGGGGTTGTCTCTGCACACACCCGATTGCGCCTGGGTCCCCAGCGACCGGTCTTCGTCGATGGGGTGGCGCGGCGGGCGGCTTCAACGGCGCGGTCCATGACTCTGTTCTCACACACATCTCATGCATTCAGATTGCTTGAACAATCGACCTTGCACAGAGAGAATGCTGGTCAGAAGTCGGACTCGCTTTCACCATTTTACATCAGCGTTGTGCGCCCGGATGAGGCACACGCTTCAGCGATGAGACGCCGATCCAGTAGAAACAAGCTCGCGGCGCGGATGGTCGACAACAATGAGCCTGCCGGGCGAAATCGCCCGGACAGAGTGCTGCACATTCGATGGCACAATCGCCGCAAAGCCGGGCCCAAGGCGCTGCGTAATGCCAGCGATGGTGAGGTTCAATTCCCCTTCGAGGACCTGATAAACCTCCTCTTGAGGATGCGAATGTTCATGGATCGAAGCGCCGGCGTCGAACTCGTACGATGCGAACGTCATGCTGGAAGAATCGAAATAGCGGCCCCGCCATCCGGGTAGCCGTTCGACGACGGGAAGCTGGCTGGTGTCAATGAAGGGCATTTTTCTGCTCCGGCTTGGAGCCTACGCCAGTTTGCGAAATCCATCGCCGACGCGTGAGATTCACGCAAATTGAGAGCCAGAATTGGAACCCGTCAATGCTGGCCGCCGGTCCCGATCCCAGCCGGCACCAGCTGCTGAGGCAGCGTCGCCTGCGGCTTGGCCGGATCTCCTGCTGCAGGCGGCGAAGCTGCAGGCGGTTGCGCGTCCGGTACCCCGTCGGGATTTGCTCCCGGCTGCGAACTTGGCTGTGCACTGGGTTGCGCATCGGGTGGCTTCTGTTTGGGGAACTGCACCGGCTTCATGACCCCTGCGCTCGATGGATTATCGTCCGCGGGCAGAGTCTCGCCCGGCTTACGCAGGCTGGGCGGGGCGGCCGGGGCTTGTGTATTGGGATCGCGTTCCACGTCGCCCAATTTCGCTGTTCGTGGCGTCGCATCAGCCTCCAAGGGAGTGCCATCGGTACGCATCAGGCCTTCTACTTCGTCCTTGGTGAAGATGATGGGCGATTCGCCCATCTTGGCCACTTCCAGCCGGATGACGCGATTCCCGTTGATGCGCACAAATTCAACCTCGTGCGGAGGCTTGCCGTAGATCCACTCCTCAAACGGCATCTGCCCATCCATCTCGCGCGACTTCGATTCCGGCGGCCCCTTGGCGAACAGCACCATGTCGGTGCTCATGCCGACCAGAACGTGATGATTGAGGATCGCCTCCTTGAGCTTGGTGGGCAAGGTGTCAGTGAAGGCCTGGACAGGCGTCTTGACATCGAAGGAGATGAGCGGCGCCAGCAGCGCCTTGACCTCTTTCCCGGTCAGCTCGGGCACGTGGCCTTGAAATGCGAGCGTGAGCCTCGCTCCGACCGGTTCCTGATTGTCGCCCTGCACCACCGGGGTGCTCACATCCGGCCCCATGCCGATCTGAACGTGGCGCAGGAACCGGTGTTTGGGATCCGGTCCGCCATTGATGTCGAAGACAATCCTGTTGTGCTCGATCTTGATGTCGGTCAGCACCAGCCGGTCGCCAGGCTTGGCAGAGAGGCCTTCGCTGGTGGCCATCGCCACGTACTCTTCACCCGCCGGTTCAAGCTTGCCGTTGGCAGCCAGGGTCAGCCCTTTATGCCCGCGCGGGAAAGGCCGCATGGCAAATCCCTGCTCGGCCTGCATCAGCCGAATCAGCTCCAGCCGAGTCTTGGGATCCAGTTCGGTTTTGCTGAGCGGCACATTGGTGGGAGTGATCTGCTGATAGCGCCGATCAACTGTGTTCACCGATTTTCCGGTCGACTCGTTGGTCACCGTGCCGGTCCGGGTATCGATGGTGATCTGGGCCATGGCCGGAAGTGCCAGGCAAAAAGCCGCGCATACGCAAACGACCAGCGCGCTTTGGAAACCGGTGATCCTGCGGCAAACGCGGCTAGACGCGGAATGGGGTTCTAGTTTGGACTGCGATTCTGGTTGCGATTTCAACTCGATCATGGGAGCCTCCCATGCAAACAGCAATGGCCAAACGATAGCCCGCCTCAAGCACAAATGGCAAATCCAACTTGGGAATCGTGCGGCAAGGTCAAAGAATATTGAACCAAGTTTTGGGGCAAAGGTCGCCGCAAGGGACCGACGATCCCTGCTCGAACCCTTGATATAGAATGCGGCAACAGAGAAAATCGTTCCAAAAGCCGACGCTGCAGCTCAAGTATCTAGGCAATGCTTGGTCGCTCCGATCCAAGCAGGCCATCCTGCGGAAGGGGGCGGAGGCCATCACCTGGGACGCAGAGTCCGGCCGCGAATGGGGTCTACCAGGAAATGAGCTCTGGCACTAATCCGGGTCCTGACGATCCCCATGGGGCGGAACCGGATGGTGGCGGTGGCCGCCGGACGAAAGTCTTCATCTCAGCCAACAGCGCAGACTATGGTCTGGCCGGTCAGATCTACGACTATCTCGACTCTGGGGACCTTGATGTCTTTTTTAGCGAACGGTCTTTGCTGCGGCTCGGGAATTCGGACTATCGCCGTGAGATAGACCGGGCTCTCGACGAGGCTGAGCATATGGTCGTGGTAACAACCTCGAGAGAGCACGTTGAGTCTCGATGGGTTGAAGCCGAATGGGGAATGTTCATCAATGAAAAGCGCTCCAATCGGAAGCATGGCAACCTCATCACCGTGGTTGCGAAAGGTTTGGGCCCCGCAGAGCTTCCGCTTGGTCTTCGCAGCTTCCAGGTTCTCGAATTTGGCCCCGAGGGGCTCGAGCGGCTGGCCCGCTATCTCCGGCCGGAGGGTAAGTCCCAAGCGCTGCCCGCAAGCCAAGGCGATTTGCCCGCGCGGTCCAGGCTGGATGGAAATAGCGCACCGGCTAAGGGTCAAAGTTCCCAAATAGCTTTGGCAAAGGCCTCTGTGGCCGGAAGATGGGGTTGGAAGGCCGCGATTCCTCTCTTGCTGGTAGCCTTGCTCGTCTGGGGTGGACTTTACTATCGCTCGCGTCTTCAGAGCAGGCGTCTGACGGACAAGGACACCATCGTCATCGCCGATTTTGCCAATAGCACGGGCGATCCTGTCTTCGACGGCACTCTGCGGCAAGGGCTCTCAGCACAACTGGAGCAGTCGCCATTCCTGAGCGCGCTCTCCGACCGGCGGGTGGCGCAGACGCTGGCCCTGATGGCGCAACCCAAGGATGCCAGGCTCACCCGCGATTTGGCCGTCGAGGTCTGCCAGCGCACAGCCAGCACGGCCAGCATCGAAGGATCGATTTCCAGCCTGGGCGCCCAGTACGTCCTGGGGCTGAGGGCCGTGAACTGCCGCAGCGGCGATCTGCTGGCCAACGAGCAGGGCACAGCAAACGGCAAGGAGCAAGTCTTGCAGGCTCTGGGCCAGCTGGCGACAGAGCTGCGTGAAAAGCTAGGCGAACCAAAGGTCTCGGTGCTGAAGTACGATGTGCCGGTTGAGGAGGTGACCACTCCGTCGCTCACGGCGCTGCACGCCTACAGCCTCGGCTCCCAAGCAGTCGAAAGAGACGATGAGCCCGCAGCGGTTCCTCTTTTGCAAAGGGCCACCCTCCTGGACCCTCACTTCGCCATGGCCTACGCTCGTCTGGGAGCGTGCTACGAGAACCTGGGCGAGAGCAAACGCGCCGACGAGAATTATCGCAAGGCCTACGATCTGCGCGAACGGGTGAGTGAGCGCGAGAATCTTTCCATCGTATCGAACTATGAAGAGGGCGATTCTCAGAACCTGGACGCGGCACGCAAGGCCTATGAGTTGTGGGTGCAGACTTACCCGCGAGACGACACTCCGCTCATCAATCTCGGGGTGGTCTACGGAACTCTCGGCGACTATGACAAGGGGCTCGAGACGACACAAGCTGCAATAAGACTCAACCGAGTCGGGATCTCCTACGCAAATCTCGCCTCCTTTTACATGCACCTCAATCGTATGGACGAGGCCAGAGCAACGATCCAGGAGGCGCAAGCCAAAAACCTGGACAGTCCATTGCTTCACGCAACCCTTTACCACATCGATTTCTTCCACCACGATGCGGCAGGAATGGAGCGAGAGCGGGCTTGGTTAGTCGCCAAACCCGGTTGGGAAGATCAGGTCTTCAGTTTGGAATATTCCACTTCTGCATATCGAGGACAGTTTGCCAAAGCGCGGGAGTTCTCCAGGCGAGCGGCCGATGCGGCCCGACGCGAGGATGAAGGCGATACTTCGTCTGGCCTTGTGGCGGGCAATGCAGAGGATGAAGCGCTGGTGGGCAACACGGGGCTGGCCAGGCAACAGGCCCACGCAGCGCTTGCCCGCTCGCATGGCATAAACGTTGAAGAGGCGTCCGCGGTTGCGCTGGGACTGGCTGGCGATGGCGCACGGGCCATGCAGCTAGCCGCCGACCTGGCCAAACGTTTCCCCGAGGGAACCACAACGCAGTTGGAATTCGTGCCAATGATCCGCGCGAGCGTCGCTCTGCAAAGCGGCAGCGCCGGCAAAGCACTTGATGCCCTGGCCCCGGCTGCAATCTATGAACTTGGGGACGAAAGCCGCCTCTACCCTGCCTACTTGCGTGGGAACGCTTATCTGGCGGCTGGCCAGGGAAGCGCAGCCAAAACCGAGTTCCAAAAGATCCTCGACCACCCTGGCGTTGTAAATCTCGAAATCATCGGTGCATTGGCGCATCTGCAAATCGGCAGAGCTTATGCCATGCAGGGAGACTCAGCCAAAGCCAAAGCAGCGTATCAGGATTTCCTTAATCTGTGGAAGGATGCCGACCCCGACATCCCCATCCTGAAGGAAGCCAAAGCCGAATACGCTAAGCTGCACTAGGATGCGGTCTCTTAAAACTCGTTCGCCGGGTCAGAAGAGGGCTTGTCGATCGACGGCCCCTGGACAGGAGTTGCCGCTGGCAGAATCTGCACCAAAGCGGGTGCAGCCGGTTCCACCGTCCCCATGGCTGCCTCATGTTGTTGCCGGGCAGCCGCATCCAGGTCGACTGGAATG
This sequence comes from Occallatibacter sp., assembly GCA_049513795.1. Classification (GTDB taxonomy): domain Bacteria; phylum Acidobacteriota; class Terriglobia; order Terriglobales; family Acidobacteriaceae; genus Telmatobacter. The sequence goes on from JBEKVS010000106.1 coordinate 12,421, forward strand.
CCACCGGGCACGATCACCGGAGCGTTGTAGCGGAAGTCAAGGTCCCGTGTGACCCGGTAGACCAGCGGCCAGAACACCAGCAGAACCGCAAAGGCAATCCAGGTTCCGTCTACGCCGTAGCCGCCGCCAGTCAGCCAGAACGGACCCATCGGATCGCCCTGCACCACCGGGGAATGGCTGCTTACGCCGTTAACTGCAAGTCCAAACAGCAGCGCGCGGCTGGCCTTCCAGCCAAAGTTGATTCCCCAGCTTACCCACAAGGCGCGCGTGCGCAAATAAGCCGTGGTCAGTACCAGGTTCAGCAGCACAGAAACAGCCACGCTGGCATGGCTCGACCCGGGCACCAGAGCCTGCACAATCGCATAGAAAGCGGAAAAGCCCAACGCCGCCCCGATTGGCCCGACGGCGTGAACGAAGCGCTGGAACCCGTAGCCGCGAAAGGCGAGCTCTTCGCCCAATGTGAGCAAGGCAAAGAAGGCCGCGTCCGCCAGGAGCCATCCCCAGGAGGAAGCCTGGGTGGAAAGCACGATGGCAATTCCACCCACCGCCGTCATGGGTAAGATGCACACGACGGCGATCGCCCAGCCCACAGCCATGCCCATGCCGGCTTCGCGGGCCCAACCAGAGCGCCGCGGCAATCCCTGGACACTGACCGGACTCACCTGCCGATCCATCCACGAGCCGAACGCTGCGTATCCCAGCAACAGCAGAAAGACCAGCATGGCCTGGTCAACCAGCGGCGCCCATTCCGGACTGGCCAGGCCCACCGCGCCGTGCCGCGCCAGCGACTGCGCCAGGAAGAAATAGCAGACTGCGGCGATGAATTGGAGGTAGGCGCGAATGCGGCCGCCGCTTTCCGGGATGGTCATGCGCGCCGCCTTCGGCTCTGCTCGTGATACCAGCATCGGACGAAGCTATACAGATCCCAGGGCTCATGAGCCAGAGCTGCGGAGCCCGTCTTCGCGCCGGCGGCAAGACAAGACCTGGAGGCAGACCCGCGCAATACCAATCTAACCTTCCGTGTAGAACTGCGCGATGTTGCGGAACTTTGCCTGCCGCGCGGCCACCAGGGCGTCAACGGGCATCGCCTTCAGCTCCGCAAGATGTTTTTTGAGTGCCGTGCCCAGCAATCCGGCCCCAGCCTCGCGGTCCACGTGCGCTCCGCCGCTGGGCTCGGAGACGATCTCGTCCACGCAACCCACGGCGGCGACCTCAGGCGCGGAGATGCGCATGGCTTCTGCGGCTAACTGCTTGTGCCCGGCATCGCGCCACATAATGGCCGCGCACGATTCCGGGGTAATCACAAAGTAGAGAGCATTCTCGAGAATCAGTACCCGGTCAGAGACCGCCAGCGCCAAAGCTCCACCCGATCCGCCCTCGCCCGTGATCACCGAAATTGTGGGCACCCGCAGCCGCGACATCTCCAGCAGGTTGCGCGCGATGGCTTCGGCCTGGCCGCGTTCTTCCCCACCCAGGCCGGGGTACGCGCCCGGCAGGTCAATAAGGCTGAAAACCGGACGCCCAAACTTCTCGGCAATCTTCATGCAGCGCAGCGCCTTGCGATAGCCCTCGGGATGAGGCATGCCGAAGTTGCGCCGCACCCGCTCCTTGGTAGTACCTCCCTTGCGGTTGCCGATGACCATCACTTCTTCGTCGCCCAGCCGCGCCATGCCGCAAGCCACGGCCGCGTCGTCGCCATAGGCGCGATCCCCGTGAATCTCGCTGAAATCCGTGAAGATCCGCTCGATGAAGTCCATGGGGTAGGGCCGCTGGGGATGGCGCGCTCGCTCAATCCTGGTCCACGCCGGGGAGACGGGCGGCGTCTGGTTGGAACTCCCTGCTTCTTGTTCGCTCATCGATACCTGTTGCTGCTCGGGCCGACGTCGCTGCCGACCCCTTTGTGATTCTACGGGTCGCAGGCGCTGCGGACAAATGGCGGCGTTCCAGAGCTCTCAGGATGAGCGATCGATGTGATCGGCTGACGCGGCTAACTGGTACGATCCTCCAGCGTCCACTCCCGTCGAAGCCTTCTACTTCACGGGTTTGCGGTCCGTCTTTCTGCGTCTGTACTGCGTGGGATTCTCGTCCACGACCGGCTCCAGTTGAACCGGCACCTCGGCCTCCTTCTCGAGCGTTGGGTTCACAAGCCGATCGATGCGGTAACCGGCAGACTCCACGGCTTGCAAAGCTTCATCGACCATGGCACCCATCTCGACCAGGGCATTGCGGTTCAGGGAAGGCTCTCCCGCCAGACGAAGAAGCGCCGGCATCAGCAGCCACCAGATCAGCTCCTCATAGCGCTCGCGGACCAGGTAGGCGTGGCCGCCTGCTTCATGCACGCCGGTAAGCCAGCGCACATCGGGATCGAGCCAGAGCGACGGGGCAAGAGATACCGGCTCCATGATCACGGGCTTGGTGACCAAGGGACTGACCTGTCCCGCTGGAACCTGTCCCGCTGGAACCTGCCCCGTTTGGACCTGACCTGTTAGCGGCGTGGCAGGTTTCGCAGTTTGAGCCGTGCGTTCAGTACCTTGCACGTCGGCAGCCTTTTCAATCGCACCCACTGGTCTGCCGGGCTCAACTTCTGGCGGCCCGGGCTTCTCGCGGCCAATCCCCGCCTGGCTGAGCAGCACCACCTTGATGCGCGCAGCCACGCGCCAGCCTTCTTCACCCTCGAACCCCAGCGCGTTGAAAGCCTGGCCGAGCGGATCGCGAAGCCGAAGCCGGTCAAAGAGGTCGAGCGCGGTGCGTTCCGGGTTTTCTGCGTCAATCGATTCGGCCAGCAGTTCGAGGACGCTCCAGCCGAGCAGCGGTCCCCAAATGGCCGTGGCGGTGAACTGCGGGCTGGGGCTGGGCAGCACGCGGCGGGCGGCTGCGGTCCATGGATGCGCGAAGGCGGCTTCGATGACCGGGAGGCGCATGGCGGCCTGCAGACGCTCGCGGAAGACAGGGCCAAGCAGCGCCGGGCTAATTGGCAGTGCCGGGCCGGTTGGATTCAGAAGCTCGAGTTGGCCATCCTGCGAGCGTCGAGATTCATAAGCGGTCTGAGCCGCGCGCACAAAGCTCTCGCAGCGACGCCAGGCCAGGTCAAAGAACTCCTTGCGCTCCTCTTCCAGCTTCTTGTCGACTTTCTTATCCTTTCCATCGGTGAAGGAGCGAGGATGCTCGGCCAAATCGGCAAGCAGGCGCACGACTCCGGAGTCAAGCTGCAACCGCAGTGCATCGTGTACCGGACGCAGCGCCAGGCTGATCAGTGCATCGTCCAGATTCGCGACGCCGCTGCCATTGAGCTGGTCGCAAAGCTGATCCCATGGCTGCGTGGCTGTCGCATGCAACTCACGCCAGTCGAGAAACACGTGGCATTGGTAGGCGTGCAGGTCGAGAGTGAGGCCATGATTGGAAAGATGGCCTGCGCGGCGCAAATACTCCAGGTTGGTCAGCGAGTCCCGAAAAGCCAGAATGGCTCCCGCGTCGCCGCTCAGCCCCAGGCCCTCGCGCAGTCGCCTTTGCCGCAGTTCCCCGGCTCCCTTGTCGGCGTAGGCGGCGGAGAAGTCGATGGTGCCGCGCGTTGCGCCGTAGCGGTTGTTGTAGACGATCAGCGCGCGCTCGCCGCCATTGAAGTTCGAGTAGGCGAACACATTCTCGTCCACATGCCCTGAATCGAGGAAGAAGTCGTAGAGCAGAAAGTTGCTGCTCTCGGCAAACAACAACCAGCGCCGCTTGAGCAGCGGCGCAATCTCGCGGTCGTGGCGATCAACCAGCCACGGTGTCGGCTGCTCGTCGTAACGCGGCCGATAGTACTCCATTCCATACTTTTCCGTGAAGCCCTCAACCTGCCCGTGGCCGAACATGGGCAGGCCGGGCAGTGTCGCCATCAAAGCCGCCACGCCAAAGCATTTGTCGCCGGTGCCGAACTGGTCAATCGCCGTTCGTTCATCGGGATTGCTCATAAAATTCACGTAACGCTTCATGATGTCCGGATCGAATTCCAGCGTGTTCTTGATCACGGAACGATACTTGGCGTTGTCCTCGTCGCGCATCATGATCATGAACGCGCTGTTGTAGACGCGGTGCATGCCCAGGGTACGGACAAAGTAGCCCTCGAGCATCCAGAAAGCCTCGGCGAGCAACAGCGTACCGGGAACTTCCGCAGCCACGCGATCGACCACTTCGCGCCAAAATTCGTGCGGCATCAGGCGATTGAACT
>JBEKVS010000107.1:0-16043 GCA_049513795.1 Occallatibacter sp.
CCTTGTTGTTGGTTGACCGCAGTTACTTCTTCTTTGCGGCCTTCTTCGCGGGTGCTTTCTTGGCGGCTGCCTTCTTCGCGGGTGCCTTCTTGGCTGCCTTCTTAGTTGCCATTTTGCCTATTCTCCCTTTCGATGGTTTGCATCGATTTCTGCAATTGTTAAATTGCAGTTGATGAATGTATAGATTCATGAGTCGCAAGTGTCAAGAAAAAAACGAACGAAGAGTGGAAAAATGGTCAACAATTTTTTCGTTGGACACTGGATATCAACTCGCGCATGAAGAGATTTTTCCCAATGGGCCGAACGCAAATCGTCCGTCGATGATGACGAACACCGCATGAAGCTTGATCATTCGCTGCGAAGCGCCCGCGCGCTGCGTTCTTTTTTTGCATTTCGAGAATCGCCTGCGACGGTTTTGAAGGGCGATCGGTCCGGTGATTTTTTTTTACGCCCGACGCGCCGATTGGTGGACACCGGCCGCTCATTGGCATTTTGTCCAGGATGCAATCGTGGCGCACTGTGGGCTATTCGCACGGACGATCCGCATGAGGATCAGCATTCGATTATGTTCAAGGCTAGACCGGCCAGGCTGGTCTCCTTATAGCGCGATTGCATATCGAGACCGGTGAGGTACATGGTGCGGATGACCTGATCGAGCGAGACTTTGTGCGCCTCGGACTCATTCAACGCGATGCGCGAAGCATGCACAGCCTTGGCCGCGCCCATCGCATTGCGCTCGATGCAGGGAATCTGCACCAGTCCGCCGATCGGATCGCAGGTCATGCCGAGGTTGTGTTCCATCGCGATTTCGGCAGCGTGCTCAACCTGTCCATTCGTCCCGCCTAACGCTGCCGTCAGACCTCCGGCGGCCATCGAGCAAGCCACGCCTACTTCACCCTGGCAGCCCACTTCGGCGCCGCTGATGGAAGCATTCTCCTTATAAAGGATGCCGATGGCCGCCGATGTCAGAAAATAGCGCAGCATGCCTTCATGATCAGCGCCGGAAATAAAACGGGAGTAATAATGCGCCACGGCAGGCACCACGCCGGCCGCTCCATTGGTGGGTGCGGTGACCACGCGTCCGCCGGCGGCGTTCTCTTCATTCACCGCCATGGCGTAGACGGTGACCCAATCGAGCGGGGCCAGCGGATCGCCACGCAATCCGGTAGCCTCCTTTTCTTCAAGCCGTGCGGCCAGCCGATGCGCTCGTCGGCGCACCTGCAACCCGCCGGGAAGAATGCCCTCGGTCGCAATGCCGCGCTGCACGCAGTCCTGCATGGTCTGCCAGATACGTTCAATGCCCTCACGCACTACGTCGACGGATGCTCGCTCCGCGTGCGGCGCCGCAAATTTCGCCAGCGCGCACTCGTTCTCGAGCATGAGCTGGCTGATGGAAAGTTCGTTGGCCTGGGCCGTGGCCAGCAACTCCGCGGCGGAGTGAAAGGGGAAAGGGATCGGAGCCTTGCTCGTATCGGCCGATTCGGTTGCGCCATCCTCGATGATGAATCCGCCCCCGATGGAAAAAAAAGTGCGCCGCTCGAGAATCTCTCCGTTCCCATCGAAGGCGGTGAGGCGAAGGCCATTGGGATGCTGAGTCTGCGCGCCGGGAGGATACATGATGGCGCGTTCGAAGACCAGGTCGCGCTGCTCGTCGAATTCGATCGAGCGGCTTCCTGCCAGTTCAAGTCGATGCGCCGCGCGGATGCCGTCGACTGTCGATGCAATCAGTGCCGGATCGATGTTCGCCGGCTCGTTGCCGGAGAGCCCAAGCAAGACTGCTCGGTCGGTGGCGTGGCCGATGCCGGTGAGGGCCAGCGAACCATAGAGCTCTGCCCGCACGCGCGTCACTCGATCGAGCAAACCACGAGAGCCAAGTTCGCGTGCAAAGCGGCAGGCTCCGCGCATGGGGCCCATGGTGTGCGAACTCGAAGGGCCGACGCCGATTTTGTAGAGGTCAAACAGACTCGTGGTCACGCATGAGATTGTAGCGCGGAACCGTTGGGAGTTGTCAGCCTTCAGCTTTCAGTTCGTTGGGCCTTCATGCGGGCTGGACACCGAATCCGGCGACTATATGCAGACCTTTGACGACTACAGACCAGCAATTGACGAGGCCTTCTGATACACTCGCTGCACCTTACCCCATGCTCTTCAAAGTGCTCAGCGCGGCCGTTTATGGCATCGATGCCAACCTGATCGATGTAGAGGTTGATTACAGCGGCGCGGTGATGGAGAAGGATGTGTTTCACACCGTGAGCCTGCCGGATGCCGCAGTGCGCGAAAGCCGCGACCGTGTGCGCGCGGCCATCAAGAACTCCGGGTACCTGATTCCGCCCACCTTCATCACCATCAACCTGGCTCCGGCCGACATAAAAAAGGAAGGCGCTGGATTCGATCTGCCGATTGCCGTGGGCATTCTTGGAGCTTACGGGGCACTGCGGCTCGATGATCTCAGCAGGTTTCTGCTCGTCGGCGAGTTGGGTCTTGATGGCAGCGTTCGTGGAGTGCCGGGCATGTTGCCCATTGCCGTTCTAGCGCGCGAGAAGGGCATTCCGAACTTGATTCTGCCCGCGGCCAACGCCGCCGAAGCCGCGGTGGTGGAAGGCGTCAACGTCTATCCGGTATCGTCGCTGCTCGACGTGCTTGAGCTGCTCAACTCTTCTGTGGTCGGTTCGATTCAGCGCGAACCTTTTCGCGTGGCGACCGAAACGCTGCTCAGCGAGTTGCAGCACTTCGATGTGGACTTCAAAGATGTGCGCGGCCAGCAGACGGCCAAGCGCGCTCTCGAAGTGGCAGCGGCTGGCGGCCACAACATTCTTATGATCGGGCCGCCCGGCTCGGGCAAGACGATGCTGGCCAAACGACTGCCATCCATCCTGGCGCCGCTCACGTTTGAAGAGGCGTTGGAGACTACCAAGATTCACTCCGTGGCCGGCGTGCTCGATGCTGCCGCGGGACTGGTGACGCGAAGACCGTTCCGCTCGCCGCATCACACCATCTCCGATGCGGGGCTCATCGGCGGCGGCATCATACCCCGGCCTGGCGAAGTTTCTCTGGCGCACAACGGCCTGCTTTTTCTTGACGAGCTGCCGGAATTTCCACGCAATGTTCTTGAAGTCATGCGCCAACCTCTCGAAGATCACACCGTAACCATCGCGCGCGCTTCCATGTCACTGAGTTTTCCCGCGCGTTTCATGCTGGCCGCCGCCATGAATCCATGCCCGTGCGGATACTTCAACGACAAATCACGCGAGTGCATGTGCACGCCGCCCATGATCCAGCGCTACGTGGCCAAGATCTCCGGCCCGCTTCTCGACCGCATTGATATTCATATCGAGGTTCCCGCCGTGCAGTATAAGGAGCTGCGCGGCGGTTCGGCGGCCGAGGGGTCGGCGGAGATTCGCAACCGCGTGATGGCCGCGCGCGAACATCAGCGCAAGCGTTTCAGGAAGGCTGGCGACAAGATCTACGCCAACGCGCAGATGACGACGCGGCAGATTCGCACGCACTGCGAATTGGGCGCCGACTCCGAGCGGCTGCTCGAACGAGCCATGCAACAGCAGGGCCTGACGGCGCGAGCGCATGACCGCATTCTGAAAGTTGCCCGCACCATCGCGGACCTTGAAGCAGCGGAGCAACTCACCGTGTCGCATCTTGCCGAGGCCATCCAGTACCGGACGCTGGACCGGAGCTACTGGGCGTGAGAACTGGGATCATTGATCAGGGGTTAGGGTTAGGGGCTAGCGATTAGCGGTCAGGTGTGAAAGGGCGTGCCCCGGATTAATGGCCCTTCATTACAAACCCCTAATCCCTGCGTCACATTACTTCTGGTTCTTAGGTGTTTCCAATTTTGGACGATAAAGGGAGTGTCTGCATGAGAAGCCTCTCAAGTTGGCAATTCAATCCGTTGGAGACCTTCAATGAACGAAGCACAGATTCTTCTCTCGAACAGAGACACCCTGCTGGTTGCGATCCCCTTCCTGCTTATGCTCTTCCTCAGCATTTTTCGTTTGGACCAAATCATAGCCACGCCGAAGGTCAGCCAGAGCCGTCTGCGCATGGCTTGCAGCATTGATGAACTCGGGGAAAACATCATGTGCGACCCGGATGGGAGACCGTCTGGAGCGCGGATGCGGAAACAGGCGTCTGCGAGATGATCGAATGCAGAATCCGCTAATGCAGAATCGCGACCTGAAGCTCCAAAGGCGTGAACAACGGGATGGGGAGCTGAAGGCTGGGTGCTCGCTCTGTTGACAAAATTACTTTAGATTATTTCTGACTCTCTTTAGTAACTAACGATTTGCCACGTCCGCGCATCGAATCATTCGTAAGGCGATTTCCCAAGGGGCTGGAACCCACACTTCCCCGCCCCGGATCTACGCTCGCGAAAGGATTCGGTGCAGCCTTGATTCTGTCCTCGGCAAGGGACGCGCTCGCGGTTGGAATTGTCTTTGTCACCATCCTTGCGCTGGGAGTTTTCCGGCTGGATGGGCTTCTTGCTGCATCCAGATCCCGCCAGAAGCCCCTTCGATCAGGATGTGGGATGGACGAGAATGGCGAGCCTTTCCTGGTCGACCCCGATGGAACTCCGTCGCACGGGAGACCGAGCCGCGCGAAGAGGATGCGAACGTAAGCCGCGTCGACCCCGGGTACACCTGGAGCCCCAAGTCCAACGCTCTTAAGCGGTGAATGCCGAACCCAAAGTCGAAAACGGACCGGAAGCAGGCTCTTGATTCTCGAGCATTTGAATGTGTGGCATAATCCTGGTCGGTTCAATTCCTATCGGCGGCATTCGAGGGGTAATCAGACTGGTTCCCTCCCGTAACCGGTGGAAAACTGCTCGCAGCTTTGGCCTGCAAATGTGCCCCGTCGATCCCAGAAAATCAGCTTTATCTATTTTATTTTGAGTTGCTTGCACGCGGATAAGATTCCGCGCCGGCGCGACGCGTCCAGCTCGTCTCGCATGGTAAAAAGACCCGAAAAAATTGTTGACCCGAAAGACCACTGGGTATACATTCATGAGTGCCATCCATTACAGGCAGATTGCGTGGTGCGATTTGGCGTACCCATCTGTCATTTCCCCGCATCAAATGGAGCTGAGGCTCATCGGTTGATGCACCGGTGCGTTCGGAACTCCGCCGAGAATGGGAATTGGCCTTAGAGTGATTCCCGATGCGGAAATCGGCTCGCAGAAATGGCATCGAAGTCCGTCTTGGGGCGCGAAAGTGCGTCAAGATTTTTGAACAAATCCTACGATTTGCGCGTCTAAGAATCGTTGAAGGAGTTTGGGGAGACCGGAAAGTTAGTTGGTTTTCCTATCTGTACCGGGGGTGCAAGGCAAGTTCCGCTCGGACAGTCATTTTGAGTAAGGAGATAAGTACCATGCGTTCTGATTTAGTATTTGGGGCACTCTCTCATGTGTCCAATCGCTACCAGCTCTGTCAACTGGCTAGCAAAGCAACCCGTAAATTGCACAAGCCGAATACCAGGCTGCAAGACACCACCAATGAAGTGCTAGGCCGGTTTCAGACTACGAATCCTGGGGCGAATCCAGGAGCATCGAGTTTTCCTGAAGAAGCGGACTCGGCCCAGCCTGTCGAACGGCGTCGCGCGGCCTGAGGGCCAACTGCAACAGGTATAGTTGTTTCAGGCAGCGGTTTCAGGGCGGCTGGCCATCCAGGCTGGCCGCAATCCTCCGATGTTACACTCCCCAATTAGTCTTTGGGAGACGCAACAAAACCTACTGCACGTGATGTAAGAAGAGATTCCCGCCCGATTTCCCCCCTTGGAGCAAATCCCCTTAGTTATCCCACAGGACCATCCCTCCTACCGCAGGTGAACATGACTATCGCTGAACTCAAAGAAAAGAACATAACGGAACTTAGCCGCATCGCGCGCACCCTGGAGATCCCCGGCGCCAGCGGCCTTCGCAAGCAGGATCTGATCTTCAAGATCCTTCAGGCTCAGAGCGAAAAGGAAGGGCACATCTTCGCCGACGGCGTCCTTGAGATCCTTCCCGACGGCTACGGCTTCCTGCGTTCTCCCGACTATAACTACCTGCCCGGACCCGACGACATCTACGTCTCTCCATCGCAGATCCGCAAGTTCGACCTGAAGACCGGCGACTCGATCAGCGGCAATGTACGCCCGCCGCACGAAGGCGAAAAATACTTCGCGCTGGTCAAGATCGAGGCCATCAACTTCGAGTCGCCCGAGGAGACGCGGAACAAGATTCTCTTTGACAATCTGACCCCGCTCTATCCGCAGGAACGGATCAAGATGGAAACCGTACGCGAGGGCATCAGCGGCCGCGTGATGGACCTGTTGACCCCCGTGGGCAAGGGCCAGCGCGGCCTGATCGTCGCCCCGCCGCGTACCGGCAAGACCATGCTGCTGCAGTCGATTGCCAACTCCATCTCCACCAATCATCCCGAAGTTGTTTTGATCGTGTTGCTGATCGACGAGCGGCCGGAAGAAGTCACCGACATGCAGCGGTCGGTGAAGGGCGAAGTCATCAGTTCCACTTTTGACGAGCCGGCAGCCCGCCACGTGCAAGTGGCCGAAATGGTCATCGAAAAGGCCAAGCGTCTGGTCGAGCACAAGCGCGACGTGGTCATTCTGCTGGACTCGATCACGCGCCTCGCCCGCGCCTACAACACCATCGTGCCGCCATCGGGCAAGGTGCTCTCGGGCGGCGTGGATTCAAACGCCCTGCAGCGGCCCAAGCGCTTCTTCGGCGCGGCGAGGAACATTGAAGAAGGCGGGTCCTTAACCATCATTGCTACTGCTCTCGTCGATACCGGCTCGCGCATGGACGAAGTGATCTTCGAAGAGTTCAAGGGCACGGGCAACATGGAAATCATTCTCGACCGCAAACTGGTCGACAAGCGCGTCTTCCCGGCTATCGACATCCAGCGCTCCGGCACGCGTAAAGAAGAGTTGCTTATTCCCAAAGAAGACTTGCAGCGTATTTGGATTCTGCGCAAGGTGCTCAACCCGCTGTCGCCGGTCGAAGCCATGGAAATGCTGGTAAGCCAGCTGGAGAAGAGGCGCAACAACCCCGAATTCCTGGCCAACATGAACCAGATGTAGCAGGAAGCTTTGGGCGGAGCGCACTTTCGGATTCTCTCCATTCAATTAACGGACACGGGCACCGACTGCAAGCACTCTGCGGACGCACCAGCCTCGCATTGACTATGGACGCACAACGCTTTCGCTTCGGCCTTTTCGCGTTTGACGCTTCCAACGGCGAATTAAGGCGCGAAGGCACGCTCATTCGTCTGCAGGCGCAGCCTGCGCGGGTGCTTGCCCACCTGGTCTCGCGCGCCGGAGAGGTCGTTTCCCGCGAAGAATTGCACGAGGCCATCTGGGGCGAACAAACATTTGTCGACTTTGAACGCGGCCTGAACGTCTGCATCGCGCAAATTCGCACGGCTCTCGGCGACGATTCCAACTCCCCGCGTTACATCCGGACGGTTCCCCGCCAGGGATATCAATTCATTGCTCCTGTGGAAGATATTTCCGGCTCCATCGAGAGGAAGGCTGCCGAACCGGTTGGTAAGCGCGGTTGGCCTTTGCGGCCCATGTTGCTCTCAACCGCAGTAGTTCTTGTCGTCGCGCTCGCCTTTGCAATCGCCTGGCGCTCAAGTCATCGTGATCCGTCGCCCGAGGAACCGTTGGTCGTCGCCATCGTCCGATTCGACAATGAGACCGCCGATCCGGCGAAGAATGAATTGAGCGATGGGCTCACCGACAATGTTGTGGTGGAATTAACTCGGCTATGCCAGGACAAGTTCCGTGTGATCGGCAACGCGGCGGTCCTCAGGGAGGCGCGCGACCAGCGCAACCTGAACGTGATCGCCTCCACGCTGCATGCCCGGTTTATTGTGCTTGGCCAGGTTCAGCAAAACGGCTCGCAAACGCGCGTTCTGGCCCATTTGATCCGCATGCCGGAACAGACCCACGTCTGGGTCGTGCGAATTGACAAGCCTCTTGATGATCCACTGGCCTACGAGGCGAGCGTCGCACAGCAGATTGCCGCGGAATTCTCGCCACGCCTGGCCAACGCAGCCGCGGACTCGAAATTACATTCGTCCATAACCAACAGATAACAAGTGCTTTTCGCCTTTACAAACAATTGGCCTCCCTAGTGGCCGATTTGACTTGCGGTTCGCCGCATGGGGCATCATCTTCGATTTCGGAAACCTTTGAGGAGATGCGCTCATGTTAAGCAACTTCACCGTCGCTCACCCCGCCGACACTCTCTGGCCGCGCCGCACCTTTCTTGAACTCGCCGGTCTACAACTCGCCGGTCTTGCTCTCCCGTCCCGCGCGTGGGCCATTGCAGTTCCGGCGGAGCAGGCCCAGCCGGGCTCAACGCGCTCGCAACCGGACAAGTCCACGGTGACCGAAATCTTCCCCACACAGTCGCCCCCGCTGGTGCGGGAAATGGTCACCGTTTCTCACTTCGATTTGAAGCGTGTGAGAGAGCTGGTCGGGGCGCAACCTTCGCTGGCCCGCGCTGCCTGGGATTGGGGTTTCGGCGATTGGGAGACGGCGCTCGGCGCGGCTTCGCATATGGGCAATCGCGCCATCGCAGAACTCCTGATCGCTCACGGGGCGCGGCCGTCGCTCTTCTCGTCCGCAATGCTCGGGCATCTGGATGTGATCAAAGCATTTGTGTCCGCGCAGCCGGGAGTCGAGCGCATCCGCGGACCCCACAGCATCAGCCTGCTGGCCCATGCCCGGGCCGGTGGGGAGGCTGCCCGGCCAGTCTACGACTTTCTGCTGGCGCTTGGGGACGCCGATGCCGAGCCCCAGATCCCCCTCGCGCAAAGCGCACTGGACTCCATCCTCGGAGCCTATCCGTTCGGCCCCGCCGAGAACGACCAGATCCAAGTAACCGCGGACAAAGGCACGGTAACCTGGACGCGAAAAGGAACCATGGGGCGGCCGCTGTTCCATCTCGGCGGAAGCGTGTTCTATCCCTGGGGCGCCTCCGCGGTGCGCATCCGCTTCACAAACGACAATGGAGATACTCTGATGACCATCAACGATCCTGACGTTGTATTGAGCGTTAAGAGGAAGAGATAGGCACGGAACAGGCGTAACCGGTCGGCCATATCCGCTCAGCGGCTGCGGTCCAACCTCAGCCCGGCCCACTTTGCGGAATTGCCGCTCGCTGCTAAGATATGAGAGTCGTGGGGCTGTAGCTCAGCTGGGAGAGCGCCTCGTTCGCAACGAGGAGGCCAGCGGTTCGATCCCGCTCAGCTCCACCATAAAATCAACAATTTGCGGAAGCGGCTGAATATCCTTGCGGATATTTGTGTCGTTGTTTCTGTTGGAATCACCTGTCCTGTCGCCGGGTTCCCTTCTCCGACCCTCCAAGGTAGCCGGTGCTCGACTGCACAGGTCATGACCTCGCCGGCAATTCTCGCGGGCTGCCTTACACTGAATCCATGATCCGCCAGATCGCACCTCTGTTCTTCACCACAGACATTCCCGGCACGCTCGCCTACTACAAAGACAAGCTTGGATTCGAGTGCCGGGGAACGTGGGGAGATCCGCCGATTTACGCCATCGTGGCGCGTGACCAGCACGCGATTCACTTTCGCTGCGCCGAGCCGCCTACGGCGAACCCAGACAAATATGCGGATGAACTGCTGGACGCGTACCTTTTGGTCGACGACGCGGACGCGCTTCACGCAGAATACGCAGCCAGAGGCGTTGAGTTCGTGCGCGGACTTGGCAACATGCCATGGCACTCGCGCGAGTTTGTAGTCAAGGATTGCGACGGCCGCCTGCTGACCTTCGGCGCGAACTTATAGCGCGTCTTCCGGCGCTTGATCTGCGGGACCTGAATCTGCAGGCCGGCAGGGATCATTGAGGAGCTATCGCGCTGTTCCATCCGCGCGGCTCATCGCTCCTCTGCCGATGCGCCAGGTCTGGTCGTACAATGTTGGCGCGCGTTAGCTCCTGTGAGGTGGAAGGGGATGAAGGGGATCGCATTCCTGCTTCTGGCTTCTATTTCCGTGGTTGGACAGGTTTCCGACAAGGTTGAGGCGATCGTATTCGACCGTGCCGATGCGGAACATTGCAAGGTTGTGACGATCGAAGGCAGACAGATGCTGGAGACGGTGTACGGTGGGACGAGCGTTGCCGTCGGATTGCCGGTCAGCGCGGGCGACCTGGACTTTCGCGTATTCGTTGTTGTGCGGCAGACCGGTCCAGGGAAGGCGCACGTGAAGCCGCGGGAGTTCTCCGCATTGTTTTCGGATCCAGCGCGTACGCGGTTCTGGTACTACGACAAGGCAGCGGAGGTAGCTAAACGCAAAGGGCGCCAGGAGGCACAGGAATCCGGCGTCCTCGCCGCTAGTTCGCAGGGAGATTCCGGGGTGCAAGGAGCGCCCTCCACGCCGGGGCCGGAGGCCGACATAGACCGGCAGGCCAGGGCGCAGCGAGTTAAAGACGAGGATCTGAACGCGCCTGCGAGAGAGCAGGAGGGTGCAAGCGAGGAGAAGCAAAGCAAATCATTGCCCGGCTCTACTGTGACGCCGGAGGAGCTTTATCTGCGCCGAAGCACTGTGCGCCAAGGGAGCTCTGCCGAGGGGTTTGTGTACTTCAGGAAGCCGAAGGGTTCGAAGCTGAAGATCGGTTTGCGGGATCTGTTGTTCGAAATCGATATCCCGGTGAACGGGGTGGTGTTCCGCTTCAGCTGAGACTCTGCATCGATCCCTCGCTGACCGCAAATGTTTGGGCCTTTTCTGCATGGATTGACGCTTGCGCCAGCAAATCAGCGTATGCTGAACGCGAATCCTCGATCTCGACTTTGATGCCAGGTATGCCATGAAAACATTGAGAGCACTACTCGTTGTCTGCGCCGCCATCGGGGCGCAATTCGCCCTGGCCCAGGATCAGGCGACACTTGCGGCGATTCGCTCCGGCTGCGCCGACGATGCTCAGAGGCTTTGCGCGGGAGTGCAACCGGGCGGGGGGCGAATCGTGGCCTGCCTCAAGGAGCATAAGGATTCGCTATCCGATCGGTGCAAACAGGCCGCCGGAATTCCTGTGAACGCAAGTAGTACTTCTGCGCCAGGCGCCTCTACTTCGCCCTCGCTCGGGACCAATTTCTCTGGCGGCGCGGCCGCTGCCCCGGTGTCAACGTCCGGCTCTTCCGGAGCGTCTTCCGGAACGTCTGCCGGAACCGCTGCTGGTTCCGCGGGCACGTCGCCCCGCCCCGCTCCGGGGCCGAGCGCTTCAGTCGCCGGAGAAAAATTCGTGGAGCGCGTCATCCCGGATCCAGAACATGGCGGAATGACTGCCGCGACCATTCACCTGCCCGAGAAGTGGCGCTTCGACAGCAAAATCGAGTGGCACTATGGCTGGGTCGAGTACCCGCTTTCGTTTTCTTCGCAGGCCGAGAATCCCGACAATGCCGAGGCCTATTTCCAATACCCGCTCTTGCGGTTGGAGTCAACCGAAGTTGCGGCTCAACTCAAGCAATATGACAAGAGCCGCAAACTCGCCTTCGGCTCGCGCTTGCCCACCGGCGCGCTTTCCGGCTCTCCGCAACCTCCGGTGCAGGCTCTGGCCATGTTCATCAAGAGCGTTCGCCCCAATGTTGCCAATCTCAAGTGGATTGGGCAACAGGACCTGCCGGACCTGGCAAAGGCCCTTCACCTTGACCCTTGGCCCAACCAGCACGGCGTGGCCGTCAAGGTCGGCTATGACCTGAATGGCCTCCCCGTTGAAGAGGCCTTCTTTGGCGTTTACTACATCGCGCAGGGGGCCAACGCGGGACCGGGCGCGGGCATGATCAAGCAGACCAACTGGGGATTCCAGGCCCTGCAAAGTTTTCGCGCACCGGCCGGCACGCTCGACAAGCGCATGCCTATGTTCTGCGTTATCGCCAAGTCTTTCGAGATAGACCCGAAATGGAACCGGCTTGCCAAGGCGATCAACGACAAGATGGTGGCCGACTTCGATCAAAAGCTGAAGCAAGGCTACGATCAAATTCACGCGGCGCAAGCGATTATGGAGCAGACGATGAAGCAGGAGGCAGCTTTCCAGGCAAACTTCGACAAGCAGGACGCGGCCCTGCGCTCGAGTGGAGGCGTCGATGACAGTTATCTGCGGGATGGCGGCACGCGCAGTGCTTCCGACCATTTTGACGATTTGATTCGCGGCGTGGACACGGTCAACGATCCCAGCACCGGCGGTACGACGCAGCTCTCCAACCTGGGCCAGTATCACTTCACCGACGGCTTCGGCAACTACCGCACCACTGACGACCCCAATTACACACCGGAAAAGGCGGGCGAGGTTGGATCCTGGACGCAGATGACGACTGCTCCATAAGTGGCTCCCAGCCAGAGCCCGGAGAGTTTTCACCCAATCTGAATAGGTTCTGGTCCGGCGAACCGGTTCCTTCGAATCCCTAGTATTCGAGTTGGTCCCACACGAATCGAAGGACCTCGAAACCCTCGTTTTGCTCCGAAGTCAGACTGTTATGATGGCCTGCGTGGGTCTTGGGACCGTATGCTAGGGCGTCCTCGACCGATGCTTTTTGGTTCCCATGTGAAAGAGCGAAAAGGAGCAGCCTGATGAATTCGGTCATGCTTGGCGGAAGACTGATCGGCGAAGATGAGCCGTGTTTTATCGTTGCAGAAATCGGCATCAACCACAACGGCGACATCGATCTTGCCAAGCGGTTGATCAGCGTGGCCGTCGCTGCTGGATGCGATGCTGTCAAATTCCAGAAGCGAACCGTCGAGGTTGTCTATACGGCAGAAGAGTTGGCCAAGCCGCGCGAGAGCCCCTTCGGCACAACCAACGGAGACCTCAAGCACGCCCTCGAGTTCGATCAGGAAGAATATGAAGAGATCGATGCCTTTTGCCGTTCGGTCAAGATGCCCTGGTTTGGTTCGCCCTGGGATGAGGAGTCGGTGGATTTCCTGGAGCAATTCCGCGTGCCATGCCATAAGATCGCCTCGGCTTCCTTGACAGACGATCATCTGCTTCGGCACGTGCGCAGGACGCGCAAGCCCATTATTTTGTCGACTGGGATGAGCACCTACGCGGAGATCGATCACGCGGTCTCTGTTTTGGGCAAGGAAGATCTCATCCTGCTCCACGCCACCAGCACCTATCCGGCCAGCTACGACGAGTTGAACCTGCGCGCTATCCCCACCATGGAGGCGCGGTACGGCGTACCGATCGGCTATTCTGGACATGAGACGGGCATTCCGACAAGCGTCTGCGCGGCGGCCCTTGGCGCTTGCTGTGTTGAGCGTCACATCACGATGGACAGGGCCATGTGGGGTTCCGACCAGGCCGCTTCGCTGGAGCCGAATGGTATCTCGCGCCTGGTACGGGATATTCGTCTTTGGGAACAATCGAAAGGCGATGGAATCAAGCGCGTCTATGAGCGCGAGGTTCCCATCATCAAAAAGCTCCGCCGAGTGGGCGCTGCGGTCTAATCTGCATGACTGAAGGCAAATCCGTGAAGGCCGGCCTGCATCGCATCCGAGCTGTAGCGATGGATGTCGACGGAGTTCTCACCGACGGCGGCGTTTGGTGGGGACCCGATGGACAGGAATGGAAGCGATTTTGCTTCGCGGATATCATGGGCGTCTCCCTGGCACGGCGCGCTGGACTGAAGCTGGCTCTGATCTCGGGCGAAAACAGCCCTCTGGTCGATCGTTACGCTCTGAAGATGCATATTGAGCATATTGAAAAAGGCTGCCGCGACAAGGCTGCCGCACTTCGCAAGTTTGCCGCAGACACGCAAATTGACCTTGCAGAAATTTGCTTTATCGGAGACGACGTGAACGACCTGCCGGCCATGCAGATTGCCTGTTACTCGGCGTCCCCGGCGAATGCGGCGCGAGAAGTCCTGGCCCGGGCGGATTTCATCGCGAAATGCCCCGGAGGCAATGGAGCCGTCCGCGAGGTGATGGATGCCCTGCTTGCAGCTCGAAATCTGGATCCACAGGAAGTCTTCACAAGATCTTGAATCTCACCTTAAGTTATCCAAAGGGTAAGTCCGAAGCATGAAACTATCCGACTATGTTATCCGGTTCATTGCCGAACAGGGCGTGAAGCACGTCTTTCTGGTGACTGGCGGCGGCGCCATGCACCTGAACCAATCACTCGGCGCGGAGACTGCGATTGAACCGATTTGTAACTCGCATGAACAGGCCAGCGCAATGTGCGCGGAGGCATACGCCAAAGTGACGAACCACCTCGGCGTATGCATGGTAACCACCGGGCCGGGCGGAACAAACGCCGTGACTGGCGTGGCTGGCGCCTGGCTTGACTCAACCCCGGTGCTATTCGTATCTGGTCAAGTGAAACGGCCAGACCGCATGTTCGATAAAGAGGGCCAGCCACTAGGCATGCGCCAACTGGGCGTTCAGGAAGTTGACATCGTATCCATTGTCAAGCCCATCACAAAATATGCAGTTACTGTTCTCGACCCTGCAGAGATTCGCTATCACATGGAGAAGGCTGCATACCTCGCAATCAACGGCCGCCCCGGTCCGGTGTGGATCGACATTCCACTCGACGTGCAGGCTTCGCCGATCGAAGATCCCTCATCGTTGCGTGGATTCGACCCGCAGGATTTGGAAGAGAGTTTCGATCATTCCAAGCTAAAGCACCAAGTGGAACTTCTGATCGAGAAGCTGAATCAGGGAGAGCGGCCTCTGTTGTTTGCCGGGAATGGGATCCGGCTGGCGCGTGCGGCTGCGGAATTCGAAGAGCTTCGTAATCTGTTACGCATTCCTACCGTGGCGACGTGGTGCGCCGCCGACCTGGTTCCAAGCGACGAACCAACCTATGTGGGCCGTCCCGGCTCGGTAGCTGCGCGCGGAGCTAATTTTGCCCTGCAGAATTGTGACTTTCTGCTCGCCATCGGTGTCCGGCTCGACTTCGCCATCACCGGCTATGCGCCGCACAACCTCGCTCGTGAGGCGCACAAGGCCGCCGTGGACGTCGATGCAGCCGAGCTTGCCAAGCTCGATCCTTATCTTCAACAGCCCATCTGCGCGGACGCAAAGGCGTTTCTGCGAGAGTTACTTCTTCAGAAAAACTCCATTCATCTGCCAGATCACTCTGCATGGGACGCGCGATGCGCCGGCTGGAAGACTCGCTACCCGGTAGTTACTGACGAGCATCGAAACCCAGCCAGCAAAGTGAGCATCTTTCACTTAGCCGAAGTTATTGGCGCCGAGTCTTCTCCCCAGGACCTGCTTGTCTCCGGCAGTTCCGGCAGTGGTATTGAGATTTTTCTACTCGCTTGCCCTACGCGGAACGGTCAGCGCATCTATCACACCGCTGGCCTTGGAGCGATGGGTTACGGATTGCCCATGGCGCTTGCCGTCTGCATTGGCGGAGGAAAGCAACGGACAATCCTGGTCGATGGCGACGGCGGCTTCCAGTTCAACATTCAAGAGCTTGAAACGGCCTCGCGTCTGAAGCTTCCGGTGAAGTTTTTCGTGCTCAACAACAATGGATACGCCTCGATTCGCGCATCGCAGACAGGGTATTTCGGCAAGCCGAACATCGGTTGCGACAGCGCGACGGGACTCACCGTTCCGGATCTGAGCAAGATAGCATGGGCGTATAACATCCCAAGCATCGCGATTGAAGACCAGCAGCACCTGCGCGAAGATGTTAGAAGGGCGCTCACAATGGACGGCCCAGTGCTGATCGATGTGCGCGTCATTCCGGACGAAGTACGCGCTCCAAGGTTGCAGTCGTATCAAAAGCCCGATGGATCGTTCGTGTCCAAGCCGCTCGAAGACTTGTTCCCGTTCCTGCCTCGCGAGGAATTTCTGGAAAATATGATGGTGAAGCCGCTGCCGGAGTGAGATCGCGAATCGGAACCAGCAATCAGGAGCCAAAATACACGATGGGGAACGAACACAGCCCAATCTGCGGATCAGATTCAAATTCCGCGGCTCATTCAGAGTCGCTCATGAGAGTGCCGTCTACGTGTCGTTGTTCCATTCGATATGTGTGAATGCACTTTTGTCGACCTTCCG
>JBEKVS010000108.1:0-16023 GCA_049513795.1 Occallatibacter sp.
CCTCCGGGTCCATCTCCATCGCGCAAAAGGCATCGAGATCGTCTGCTTGGTGCTGCCGGAAGATAAGTCTCTCAGACTCGAGGATGATCACAGTTTCCTGCCATGGAAACAGCGCTATCTGTTTCAAGAATTCGTTCCGCGGGAGACAGCGCATTTCCATGCACACTTCTGTGGACCGCAAGTCATGCTGCTCAATGACGACGGCATCGTTACTTCTCCGCCATGGGAATATGAATTCCCCGTTCCCGTGCCGTCTGCTGCGCCAACTCGTAGCCTGCATCCGCATGACGCACCACGCCCAATCCAGGATCGTTGTTGAGCACCCGCGCGATCTTCTTGGACGCCATCTCAGTCCCGTCGGCAACCGTCACCTGTCCCGCGTGCAGTGAGTAGCCCATGCCCACTCCTCCGCCATGATGGAAGCTGACCCAGGTTGCGCCGGAAGCCGTGTTGAGCAATGCGTTGAGAATGGGCCAATCGGCCACGGCATCGGACCCGTCGAGCATCTTCTCCGTCTCGCGATAGGGGCTGGCCACAGAACCCGTGTCCAAGTGGTCGCGACCGATGGCGACGGGCGCGGAGAGCTCGCCCTTGCGGACCAGTTCGTTCATGGCGTCACCCATGCGCGCGCGTTCGCCGTAGCCAAGCCAGCAAATGCGCGCGGGCAGGCCCTGAAATGCAAATCGGCCGCGCGCCAGTTTCAACCAGCGGGTGAGAATCTCGTTTTCCGGAAAGAGTTCGAGGGCCAGTTCGTCCGTTCGATCAATGTCTTTCGGATCGCCGGAGAGCGCAACCCAGCGGAACGGTCCCTGCCCGGTGCAGAACAGCGGTCGAATGTATTCGGGAACAAAGCCTGGAATCAGAAATGCATCGGCGCATCCGGCATCGAAAGCGAAGCGGCGAATATTATTGCCGTAGTCGAACGCGACCGCGCCAGCTTGCTGCAGCGCCAGCATGGCGTTGACGTGCACAACCATCGTGGCCGTCGACCGGCGCACATACTCTTCCGGATCGCGCTGCCGGAGCTCCGCTCCTTCACTCAAAGAAAGACCTTGCGGCAAATAGCCATTCAGCGGGTCGTGGGCGCTGGTCTGGTCCGTCACCACATCCACCACCACGCCGCGCCGCACTATCTCCGGCAGCACGTCGGCGCAGTTGCCCACTAACCCAACGGACAGCGCGCGGCCCTCGCGGCGCGCCGCTTCGCAGAGCGCCAGCGCCTCGTCGAGATCCTGGCTCAGCATGTCGCAGTAGCGTGTTTCCACGCGGCGCTCAATGCGTGCGCGATCTACGTCAATGGCCAGCACCACGCCGCCATTGAGCGTCACGGAAAGCGGCTGCGCCCCGCCCATGCCGCCCACGCCACCGGTAACCACCAATTTCCCTTTCAGTGAGCCGGATCCGCTCGATTGGGCGAAATGACGGTCAGCGAGCGCCGCAAAGGTTTGAAACGTTCCCTGCAAGATTCCCTGCGTGCCGATATAGATCCAACTTCCCGCCGTCATCTGCCCATACATCATCAGGCCCTTCCGGTCGAGCTCTTGAAAATGCTCCCAGTTGGCCCATTTGCCCACCAGGTTCGAGTTGGCAATGATCACGCGCGGAGCCATTTCGTGGGTAGGAAATACCGCAACGGGCTTGCCAGACTGCACCAGCAGCGTGTCTTCACTGCCAAGATTCTCAAGCTCGTGCACAATGGCGTGGAAGCATTCCCAGTTGCGCGCCGCGCGACCAATACCGCCATAGACCACCAGGTCGGCCGGCCGCTCGGCTACCTCCGGATCGAGGTTGTTCATCAGGCAGCGCAGCGCCGCCTCCTGCTGCCAGCCCTTGCAGCGCAACTGGTTGCCGCGCGGCGCGCGAATTGTTGTAGCCAGAACTGTCGTCATTTCTTTCTTCACCCGCCTGGCGTCGATTCGCAAGTGGAATCGGCGTAAAAACCTGCTCTCTTCTTGAAGATAGCGCCGCCGGGCTTTCAACCGCCAGCGCCGCAGAAACTTTCCGCGGGCCAGGCCGCTTCATAACGCTACCTTGCATCGAATTCCGGTATGAAGCGCGCACCGTTTAGCTCCCCACTGTTTAGGATTTGGTCACTTTCTTGCTCAGTGTCTCTGGCCCTCGCGGCAACCATCGGCTGCACACCCGCCGACCGCAACCCCGACAACATCCGCCACGACACCGCCAAGGCCACGGCGGAAGCCGCCAAGGACGCGAAAGCGGTGGTTCAAGGAGTTGCCGACGGCATCAAGGCCAGCAGCTCCAAAGCCGGCAGCCCGACGGCCAGCGGACCATTGAACATCAACACGGCTACAGCGGATCAGCTCGAATCCCTGCCCGGCATCGATGACACTCATGCTCACCGGATCATCGCCGGCCGGCCCTATGCGACTTCCGACGAACTCGTGAAGCGCCGTCTGGTCTCGAAGGCGGAATACGACCGCATCTCCGCCCAGGTCACCGCGCAGTAGTCCATATACACCCCCCTAACGGCCCAGAACGCGGCGCATCGCGCATGGTGAGGCTCCCGGCGATACACAGGGGGGCTCCCGGCGCCGCAACAAACCCCAGGAGTTCCAAAGCTCATACAATATCTGCGGCAGCCATCCGTCTTCTCAATTGGAACAATTGGATGGATGAGGCAATGAGCGTGGCTTCGATGATCGAGCAAGACCGACAAATCTCCGAAGTCATCGCCGGGGAACGAAACCGGCTGCGCAACTTCATCCGCAAGCGGGTGCCCAACGAAGCCGACGCGGAAGATCTTCTTCAGGAGGTCCTCTATGAGCTGGTCGCAGCCAAGCGCCTGCTTATGCCCATCGAGTATATAACCGGGTGGTTATTCAGCGTGGCGCGCAACCGCATCACCGACCTTTTCCGCAAGAAGAAGCCGGAGAACTTCGGCGACCTCGCGTTCATGGACGAGGAAGGCGAGTTGCTCGAGATTCAGGATCTATTGCCCTCGCCCGATGACGGCCCGGACGCACTCTACGTGCGCAGCGTGCTTCTCGATGAGCTGGAATTGGCTCTCGACGAATTGCCTGTCGAGCAGCGCGCAGTTTTTGTCGCTCACGAACTCGAGGGACGCAGCTTCAAAGAGCTCGCTGCCGAAAGCGGCGTCAACATCAACACCTTGCTCGCACGCAAGCGCTACGCGGTATTGCATCTGCGCGAGCGGCTGCAAAGTATTCACGACGAGTTTATGGAGAAATGAGGAATAGTATGCGGAACGAATGGGTTAAACGGAACAAGTGGATCTTCTTTGTCGCCCCGCTGGCGCTTGTGGCATTCTTGGGCATCTGCGGCGAAGTGGTGCTGCATCTTTGGAATTGGCTGGCTCCAGCCCTGTTCGGCTGGCATCAGATTACCTTCTGGCAGGCCCTGGGGCTGTTGGTTCTCTGCCGGCTGCTCTTCGGCGGCCTGGGAAGCCGTGGAGGCGATCGCGGCAAATGGCGTCGCGCCCGCCACGAGCGCTGGGAACAGATGACGCCGGAGGAGCGCGAGAAGTTGCGCCAGAGCCTGCGCGGCCGTTGTGGCCCCTTTGGAGCTCCTGAAAGAGAAACAAGAGAACCCGCTTAGGGCAGTCTCACAACATACGTGGAATTTGAAGAGGAGTGCAAGGCGCCTTTTTCTTGGGAGAAGAGCACTTGGTGCAACCGTTCTCCGATACACCAAAATGTGAAACCGCTTAAGCCAAAACCCGAAGAGCGGCTCCTAATGCCTGCGGCCGGGACGGAAATCCAGGCCGCAGTCACTGTCATTGAGGAAGCTTAGGATGAGCACTGTTTCAGCATTGCAAGACCATTGGGCGGGCGAGTGTGAACGCACGACCAATCCGTTCGACATCGAGCGTCCTGACGAATGGATCGTCTCTCTTGCTAAGAACAGAAAGATCCGTGGCAACGTGCTCGATGCAGGTTGCGGATCAGGCCGGACATCCCTCTGCCTGGCGAACCTCGGTTACAGCGTGCTCGGCGTGGATATCTCGGCCAAGGCCATCGAGTGTGCGAAGCGACAAATTGATGCCAAAAGGAGCAGCGCCCAGTTCGTTCAAGCCAATGTGTCCAAGCTCTTTGGCTACGACAATCACTTCGATACTGTTGTTGATATCGGGTGTTTCCAGTCACTCGAGCAGAGTGATCGCGGCCCGTATGCGCGCGCTCTCCATCGCTACTGCCGGCCCAGATCGGTCATTTATCTGCGCGCGTTCAGCGCGAACAATTCAGACACTTCGCGTCATCCCAACGGCGAGCTGACATCCGCATTGAGCGAAGAGCAGATTCGAGCTCCGTTCGCAACAAACGGCTGGGTTGTGAAAGAGCTTGAAGAGAGAGAGATCGAGATATTCATCTCTGAGATTCACAAGCCAACGGCAAAATGCTGGTTTGCTGAAATGCATTACGCGTGAAGATGCGAGTGTCTACCGGATAATCGCGAACGGCCAATGGTTCGTTAAGCTGCCAGTGTTTAGGGTGACGGCAATATCCTGGCAGTCGAGTGATAGAGGTGGTAGTCAGAGTATCGATGACTCTCTTCCACCGCGCCTGAGCCCTGGTCGCTGGATATGTAAGCCTCGCTCGGCAGCCAGAAGACAGCGTCGTATCCGTGGATCGGCACAGCACGAAATGTCAACTGCGTGCTCAACTGTCGAAGGTGCAGATCGGGCAGCGGGGCCAACAGGTCAGTCCTGACCATCACGATGTCGAAGCTGGATTGATCTACCCAAAGAACACCCTGAAAGTAGAACGGCGCCACCTTTCCATCCGACTCAAACCGCGCCGGATTGCTGACCTTCGCAGGCTGCTGGGTAAACGCCACCGCGAAGGTCTTTCTTCCTCCTTTGTCCTGTTCACCGAGATAGCGGAAGCGAAACTCGGGCTGAAAAGCGGCGGAAAAGAAGAGCCACTGGTAGGCAAATCCATAACCGCGCGGGGCCGAAAGCTCCTCCGACGCTTCTGTTGGACGACCCTTGGAGTCTACCCGCGACTCTTCGAGTGTTGTCGAACCGTCTGGCGCATGGTGCGGCACAATCAAATATCGAAACTCCCGGCTCCACGGCTGCATGCTGGCCAGGCCGCCTGCGTTTCCGGAGTCGGGTGCGCTCTGGAAGTGGTAGACATCCTCGCGTGAAACCAGGTTCGGCAGCCGGGGCAGCACATCCGCGATCCTCGCTGCTACTCCCGCAAGAATCTGCGCCATCCGATCCTGGCTGGGGTCGTACTTGAGCCCCTTGAGTGCCGGAACCGCGTCCTTGAGCTTCTGCAAGGGAAGATCGAAGTACGTAGTCGCTTCTTGAGTGAGGGTCTTCGAAAGCTGCGGGCCTGAGTGTGCCAGGTGGGTCAGATCATCCTGGCCTTCGGCCGCGGGATTATGTGCAAACGCCAGAGCGGCGATGAGAATCGCCATGGGAGAGACGCCGCCCCTTGTTCGCAGAATCTTCATCGCATTGGCCCTGATTCTACTTATTCCTGGGCGGAAACGGCGCAAAGTATCCCCGCCGCGTCTGTACCTTCACGCCCGGCCGATCCACTTCCACCTTTAAACCATGGTAGGCGCCGTTGGGCTTCACGTCTTGAAGAGAAACATTCAGAACATAAAGATACTTCGGCCCCGCGGCCAGGGCTTGGAGCCCTCCCTCGAGGTCGTTGTTATTGTGAAAGAAAGTCCCGCCCGTCCCGTCGGCGAGCGCCGCCATCACGTCTTCGTTCTCGCGCATCGATTCCAGATGCGTCTCCATAGGCTGGCCCGTCATGTCGGCCTTCATCGAGTGCGGCCCATTCTGGCTGACGGATGGCAACGCCGAAAAAAGACCGCGAGCATCAAGCGCGCTCACCGTCACGTGCAGCTCTGCCGCCATGTCGAGAATCTGCGACTGCAGCGTGAGCGCATCTTCGGAGCTCGACAGAAAGCCGGGCGAGATGAGAATCAGTGTTCGCTGCCCAGGGAATTTCGCTACCGTGCGTACCACGCCGAGGACATACGCCAGCGTCTCGCACGCATCCTGCTCGCCGAACTCCAGCGATTCGCGCGCGCTGGTCTCTACCAGCTGCCGCACCATATCCGCATTGGTGATGTGGCTGCACGCGCCGGCCTTCTCCTTGGCAATGTCGAATTCATCGCTGTTGTGTTTGTTGAGAATCTGATCGGCGGCGTAGTAGTCGATATCAGGACACTGCTGTTTGCCCGGCTGAAATGCCTCGCGCGCCTTCAGCTTCATCACCGCCGCCTGCAGCACGGCGTGATTGTGCGTCAGGCCCGAGTTCACGCCCAGAAACGACAGCACCAGCCCGCGGTCCGTAACAGGAAGCTGCGCATCCAGCATCTTCAAACCCGCCAGTTTGACCTGCTCCAGGTCTGCAGGACCGAGATGCCGGTCGTCGAATAGAAACGTGATCGTCCTCGGCGCAGCCGCCGGCGGTTGAGCTGAGCCTGGCGCACTCGCTGCCGCGGGTGAAGCGGACGGGGCCGCCTCGCCAGCCGCATTGGTCGCCGTCTCGGAAGCCGGAGACTGCTGCAGCGAGAACCCGGTAATCTTCCGCTGCTTGCCCTGGTCGAAGACCTTGAAGTCCTCTTGCTTCAGGTCGCCTACCTCGTGCCCGTCCGCGTCCCGGATGACGACCGGAATGAGCACCTCCCGCACGTGCACCTGCAGCAAGGGCGGCTGCTGGCCAGGCACCTCCTGGCCTAGCCGGTCCTGTCCTGGCCCGGCCTGCGAGAGCGGAAAAGAGCTCGAACCCGCGGGAAGCTGCGCACATAAAGTGAGCGCGGAGAAGCAAAGGACGGTTGCCGCGAATGCCCGTGCACCGGCGCTCATGTTCATCCCCGGATTTTACATCTTCCGGGCTGAAACTGTTTCCTGATTGGTAATCGAGATTCCGCGTTCCTCCAACGCCGCCTTGGCGGAATGCACCGCTCCTCGCTATCCTTTTCCTCATGCCTAGCACGCTGGTTGAATGTGTTCCCAACTTCTCTGAAGGTCGCGATGCGGCCAAAATCGACGCCATACTCGCGGCCATGAAGATTCCCGGCGTCTATCTGCTTGATCGCGAGATGGACGCCGACCACAACCGCTCAGTCATCACTCTCGCCGGTGAGCGCGAGGCCATTCTTGAGGCGGCGATCCGGGGCGTGGGCAAAGCTGCCGAACTCATCGACCTGAACCAGCACCAGGGCGCGCACCCGCGCATGGGCGCAGCCGATGTGGTGCCGTTCATTCCCATCGACGGAGTCACACTAGCCGATTGCGTGGCCATGGCCAAGCAGGCCGGAGCAGAGATCTGGAAGCGCTACGGCGTTCCCGTTTACCTCTACGAAGCTGCCGCAGCCACGCCTGAGCGCCAGAACCTTGAAATCATTCGCCGCGGCCAGTTCGAGGGCATTCGCGACGAGATCGCCACCAATCCCGCGCGCCTGCCCGACTTCGGCCAAGCGGCCGTCCATGCCACGGCCGGCGCAACGGTCGTCGGGGCGCGCAAGGCTCTCATCGCCTACAACATCTTTCTGAATACCGCCGACGTCGATATCGCCAAGAAGATCGCCAAGGCAGTGCGCTTCTCGACCGGCGGCCTGCGCTTCGTCAAGGGCGCCGGGTTCCTGGTCCGCGGCCAGGCGCAGGTTTCCATGAACCTCACCGACTTTGAGCAGACGCCGGTCCATCGCGTCTTCGAATTCGTCAAGCGCGAAGCAGCGCGCTATGGCGTCGTTCCCGTCTCCAGCGAGATTGTCGGCCTTATCCCCAAGCAAGCCCTCGAGCAAGCCGCCGAGTGGTTTCTCCAGGTCGAACACTTCGACTCGTCCCTGATTCTCGAGAACCGCCTGGCTTCCATCATGGGCGGCAAAATGGCCGTCGGCGGGCCCGGTGCGGAGTTGCTCTCAGGTGTCGCGCCATTCATCGAGCAGCTTGCCGCGCCGACTGCCACTCCCGGAGGGGGAAGCGCCGCTGCTGCCAGCGGGGCGATGGCAGCAGCCCTGGCAGCGATGGTGGCTTCGATGTCGCGCGGCAAAAAGGCATACGTTCAATTCGAGCCACAACTCAGCGAAGCCATTGCGCGCCTGGCCACTGTGCGCGAAGAATTGAAGTCCGCCATCGATGCCGATGCAGCCTCATACAACGCCGTGATGAAGGCATACAAGACGGCGAAGGAATCGTCCGACGGCAAGACCCTCATCAACGCTGCGCTGCGCGAAGCCGCAAGTGTTCCGTTGGGCGTAGCCGAACGAGCGCACGAGATCGCGCAAATCGCGGCAGGGCTGCGGACAGTCACAAATCCCATGATGAGCTCGGACCTGACGACTTCGGTGGCGCTCGCCGGCGCAGCGGTGACAGGCGCATTAGCAAATGTCCAGATCAATCTGGAGTCGATCGAGGCCGGATCGCCCGACGACGAGGCGTTTGTTCGCCAGACGAGGAAGCGGGCCGCGGAACTCGCCAACCTGCATTGATACACGCAGGTACAGCAAGCAGACGGAGATGTACGCGTAAGCTATCTGGAAGGGGTCACGTCGAATCGGTGGGGCAGTCGGGCTCGTCAGATGGAACAAGACCACATCGAACGGACCAGATGGAACAAGATCAGCCCAAACGGCAATTTGACGAAGCCCTGGCCAGCGGTCGCGCATCTTCTTGAGCAGGACGAAATGAATCCAGGCATTCCAACCGAGCAGGCTCGTCGCAACGCGTTCCAGCAAACGTTGCTGAGCGCGCGCCGCTCCATGGTCTTCAGCGAGACGCTGAAACTGGCCGCGGACAGCTTCAGGGCCAGCAAAATGCGTTTTGCGCTCACCGCCTTGGGCATGGTGATCGGCACTGCCTCGGTGATCCTGGTCATCACCATTGGCCTGACGGGTCAGGAATTCGTACTGCAGGAGTTGGAGAAGATCGAGACCAACGCCGTCGAACTTGAATATTCCGGCGGCGGCGCTACCGACGCGGACCGCGTGCTCTACAACGACTCACTTACGCAGGACGACTTGAGGGTCGTACTGGCCCAGTTGCCCGGGATCAAGTATTCTTCGCCCGTGGTGGGCCTGCACGACCGCATCAGCTTCGGTAGCGGCGTGACCAAGGACACGCTGGTGCTGGGAGTGAGCCCCGGCTACCAGAACATCCGCAACCTGCTCACCCCTGTGGGCCGCTTTCTCGATGAAGAGGACGATGCGTCCCACACCAAGTGCGCCGTGGTGTCGCAGCAGTTCGCGAGGGAGAGGTTTGGCAGCGACGACGCCGCTGTAGGCCAGACCTTCGAGATTGAGCGCATTCCGTTTACCGTGATTGGCGTGTTCAAGGAAGCGGTGCCCGATTTCGGCAACTCCGAAATCGAAGACCAGACCATCCTCATTCCGTATTCCGTGGCTCGCTTGTTTACCGGCACCGATAACGTGAAGCAGATCTACTTCTCCATGCGCAACATGAACGAGGTGACCGACGCCGCCAAGGAGATCAAGCGCATCGTGCAGGCGCGTCATCGCGCCGACTCGATTTACAAGACCCAGACCATGCAGGAATATTTGACTGTCGCGTCGAATATCATGAATGCGTTGACCGCCTTGCTCGTGGCCGTTTCCTTCGTCACTCTGGCCGTCGGCGGAGTGGGCATTATGAATATCATGCTGGCCGGCGTGCGGGCGCGCGTCCGCGAGATCGGTATTCGCAAAGCCCTGGGAGCCACACGCCGCGAGATCAAGTTGCAGTTCCTTACCGAAGCGGTGATCATCTCCCTGACCGGGGGCATCGTGGGGACCATTGTCGGGCTTGCGTTGCCCGTGTCGGTTCGCCTGTTTACCGACTTCGCAATTCCCATCACTCCCTGGTCAGTGGTGATCGCGTTGACATCGGCCACAGCGGTAGGCGTGATCTTCGGCACCGTTCCCGCAACACGCGCCGCGCAGCTGGATCCCGTGGAAGCGCTGAAATATGAGTGATCCCGAGTCGTCGCCGTCTGAGCAGGAGGCGGAAAACGCGTCTTCTCACGGCCCAGACCCGGGCCCGAATCTAGTCCTTCTCTATAGCCTCATCGCGCTCGCCCTGGCATTGGCTATCGGCTTTGCACTCATGATCGTGATTCCATTTCATCACCGCAGATAAGATTGCTTCAGATTCTTAGACTGGAGACATACCTTGCCGACTCAAGCCGAGAAAGCCGCGCTGTTTCAGGCTCTCCATCAGAGCACAGAAGTCTTCGTCATCGCCAATCCTTGGGATGCGGGAACCGCCCGCGTTCTCACCGGCCTCGGATTCCCTGCACTCTCCACCACCAGCGCCGGGCTCGCCTTTGCCCTGGGCCGCCGCGACGGCACCGGAGCCGTCAGCCGCGACGAAGCCTTGGTCAACGCCCGATCCATCGTCGACGCTACACCGCTCCCCGTTGCCGCCGATCTTGAGAACGGGTACGGACACAGCCCTGAAGAGGCTGCGGAGACCATTCGCCTGGCCGCCGAGACGGCCGGCCTCGTGGGAGGGTCGATCGAAGACGCGACCGGCGACCCCGCACATCCGATCTACGACTTCCATCACTCCGTTGAGCGAATGGTTGCTGCTGCCGACGCCGCTCGCGCCCTGCCGTTTCCATTCATGCTCGTTGCCCGCGCCGAGAACTACCTGCACGGACGTCCCGACCTCGACGACACCATCCGCCGCTTGCAGGCCTATGAAGCAGCCGGCGCTGAAGTTCTCTATGCTCCATGCATCACGCGGCCAGAAGACATCCGGACGGTCTGCGCATCGCTCCACAAGCCCGTCAATGTTCTGATGGGCATGCGCGGCGCGCCTCCGCTCTCGGTGAAGGAGCTTGGCGCTCTGGGAGTCCGGCGCATCAGCATTGGGTCTGGTTTCACCCGCGCCGCCCTGACTGCTTTCCTCCATGCCGCCCGCGAAGTCGTCGAACACGGAACCTTCGCATTTGCCAACGATGCCCTGTCCATGTCCGACTTCGTGGACCTCTTTGACGCTCCGCGGACAAAAGCTTTTGAGTGAAGAGATGTTGAGAACGCGCAAGGTAAGGAGTAGGATAGATAAGGTAAGGAGCCTCAAATGGCCAGCGCTATTAAAGCCACACCAGCGCAGTTCAGCCTCGCCAAAGTCACCAGCAAGGGGCAAGTGACAATTCCGGTCGAGGTCCGCAAATCGCTGGGCGTGAAGCCGGGCGACAAGCTGCGCTTTGAACCGCAGGATGGCGGCTTTCGTGTCGTGAGAGAGATTGAAGAAAACGTCTTCGAGAAATGGCGCGGAATAGGTGGATTTGAGGGCATGGGTAAAGGCCGTGAAGCCATCGTCGCCTATTTTCGGGAGCTGCGTGGCCATGACGATCTCGATTGACTCGAATGTAATCTCCGCCCTCTGGAACAATGACGACCCATTCAATGTGATCGCCGCCCAGAAACTTGACGCTCTCCGCCCAAATGAAAGACTCATCGTTTCGGGACCGGTCTATTCCGAGTTGATGGCTGGCCCCTTGAGAGACGAAGCCTCCTTGAATTTGTTTTTTGAGGATACGTTGATTGAAGTCGATTGGGCCATGGAGGAAGAGATGTGGCGCGAGGCTGGACGCGCCAACTGCGGTTACATTCAGCGCCGCCGGTCAAGCAGCGGGACTCTGCCTCGACGCATGGTGACCGACTTTCTGATCGGTGCGCATGCTCTTGTCCTGGGTTATTCTCTGCTCACATTCGATCAACGGCTCTATGCAGCTTCTTTTCCGAAACTGCGAATCATCGCCGCCTAATCCTGATCATTTGTTCAATGATCACCACAACTCAACTTCACAACTCACGATCAAGCTTGCTCGAAAGGAAACTCCATGCCAAAGCCTCCTCAAATCGTAGCTATGGGAGGCGGCGGCTTTTCCATGGAACCCGACAACCTGTTGCTCGACCGTTTTGTCCTTTCCATCGCCATCGCCACCGCACCGCAGCCGAAAGTATGTTTTGTGGGCACTGCAAGCGGCGACGCTCAGAGTTATGTGGACAAGTTCTACGCGGCCTTCAACACCCTGCCATGCACGCCGACAGACCTGTCCCTCTTTAAGCCGCCGACCACCGACCTTCGCTCGTTCGTCCTGGAACAGGACGTGATTTACGTTGGCGGAGGCAACACGCGCAACCTGCTCGTCCTGTGGCAAGAGTGGGGCCTGGATTCGATCCTTCGCGAAGCCTGGCTATCGGGGATAGTCATGGCCGGCATCAGCGCAGGCTCAATCTGCTGGTTCCAGCAAGGACTCAGCGATTCCGTAATCCCCGGCGATCTGGCGCCGCTCAAGTGCCTTGGATTTCTTCCCGGCAGCAATTGCCCGCATTACGATGGCGAACCGGAACGACGCCCGGCCTATCATCGGTTCATCGGGGAGGGCACACTTGATGCTGGCTATGCGGCCGACGATGGTGCAGCACTCCACTTCATTGGTCGGGAACTCAAGGGCGTTGTGAGTTCGCGCCCGGCGGCAAAGGCCTACTCGCTGCGAAGGGTTGGGACGGAAGTTGAGGAAGCTCCGCTCGACACGGTCTGGCTGGGTTCCACAGCCTTTTCTGCGATCAACACAGGAATCCCATCCACAATGGGATAGCCACGCTCACATCCTGTGCAGATCAGCCGCGCTCCTTCGAGATGCAAATCGCTGAAGCAGGCCGGGCACGCCAGTTGATCGAGGATGGATTGATCGAGAATGGTCACGTCTAAGGGGTTTTGGCCTAAATCGGAAGACATCGCAGTCTACTGGATGCTGGCTTCAGGGCCAGCTTCGGGGCCGGTCTTGAGGCTTGTCCCGTTCCGCTTTGGGACCTTGGCAAACTCCTGCTCGATGCGCGCATTGGTGCCCGCCACGGCAGACTCGTAAGCCACGCGAATGCCGTTGAAGATGGCGCGGTCGTTCGACGAGCCGTGACCGATGATGCAAACCCCGCGTACGCCAAGTAATGGGGCGCCGCCATACTCGCGATAATCCAGCCGGCGGCGAAACTCGTTGAAGGCCTTGCGTGACAACAGCGCTCCCACCTGGGCAGTGACGGTGCGTGTCAGCGACTCACGCAGCACATCACGCACAAACCGGCCCACTCCCTCGCTCGTCTTCAGCGCCACATTACCCACAAACCCGTCGCACACGATCACGTCCGCCTGGCCCGAGAAGATGTCGCGCCCTTCCACGTTGCCAATGAAGCGGATGGGCAGCGTCTTGAGCAGCGGAAAGGCCTCGCGGGTCAAGTCGTTGCCCTTGGTCTCTTCCTCGCCGATGGAAAGCAGTCCAACACGCGGCTCCCTGATCTTGAGAACGCTGCGCGCGTAGATCTCACCCATCACGGCAAACTGCGCCAGGTTGTGCGGCTTGCAGTCGACGTTCGCGCCCACGTCCAGCAGGACACAAGGGTTCCCGGTGGAACTCGGCATGGGTGTGGCCAGCGCAGGACGGTCAACGCCTGGCAGTGCGCCAAGCACCATTTTCGCGGTGGCCATCGCCGCGCCCGTGTTTCCGGCGGTAACGAAACCCGCTGCCTTGCCGTCGCGCACCAGCTTGAGGCCGACGCGCATCGAGCTGTCTTTCTTGCTGCGGACCGCGTGCGCCGCCTTCTCTTCCATGCCGATGCGTTCCGAGGCATGGTGGATGACGATGGGAAGATCTTCGTTTTCCATGTGCTCATCGAGCAGATCGCGAAGCTCAGGCTCCGGCCCCACCAGATGAACACGCACAGGCAGGCTGCGGCAGGCCAGGAGCGCCCCGCGAATCTCCGGCTCTGGAGCTTTGTCGGATCCGACTGCATCAAGAACGATGTCGATAAGCATGGAGCCTGAAGTCTACCTGGGGGCCTGGCTGCCAGGATACCTAAGTACCTGGATGCTTAACTACTTGGCGGCTTCCTTGATGTCTAGGACGGCGCGCCCCTTGTAAGCGCCGCACTTGGGGCAGGCGCGGTGAGGCAGCTTCTTCTCATGGCAGCTGGGGCACTCGGAGACGCCGACAGCGGTGAGAAAATCGTGCGCGCGGCGGTTGGCGGTACGGCGCGTTGAATGGCGCCTCTTCGGATTAGGCATTTCAAATTCCTTTCGTGTCGCCGCACTCTACCTCTGCCGGCTTCGCTCTGGACTTGCGCCCTTTGCTGCCATTCCGGTATCGGCGCAACACCCTCAATCGCTTCAATACACGCAATCGCTTCTTTTCCCGCGATTGCTTGGGGTTTTCTTCAGGACTTGATCCGGCCACGGAGTCCAGCCAGCGCTTCCCAGCGGGGGTCGCCCACTTCACAGGCACAGGGATGGAGGTTGCGGTCTGCGCCGCAGCGCGGGCAAAGTCCTTTGCAATCAGGCTTGCACAGCGTCCTGACCGGCAGGGACAATAGCACCTGCTCACGCAGCACATCTTCAAGCAACAGACTGTCTCTTAGATAATACCCGATTTCCGTTTCCGGCGCAGTAATCGACCGTTCCAGGGCCTCGGAATCCGCCTCGGCCGGGCGAAAAATCAAGTCGAATTCGGCGTTGAGCGGAATCTGAACCGGCTCTACGCAGCGCGCGCACGGAACCTGAAATGTGCCCGAGAAGCTGCCCTTGAGCCGGATGTCGGCGACGATGTCCTTAGGCCCGCGGTGCTCATGCAGCACCTCGGCCCGGCCGGCCGTAGCCAGATCCCCCACCTGCTCAGCTTCCTCGCCCAGATCGACCGCCCCCGGCTCCAGCGCCAGGTCAAAGTCGATCGGTTCCCTCTCCAGCTCGCTTACCTTGAACTCCATCCTTTGAGCCTACGGCTGTGTGACGGTCACGTCAATTCGGAGTTCCGCCGACGGATTTCGGGCAACTCGGCGCACTACACGTGCGCATCCAACCGGATATGGAGTGCATCATGCATCGTGCAATACCCTGTTCCCATCTTGCCCTGTCCTTAGCCTTGTTTTCAGCAGGGCCAGCCTTAGCCCCGATCGCCAACGCGCAAGCAGCGCCTGAGGCCAGCACGACAGCTCCTGTGGCCTATGTCTATGTGCAGACAACCAAAGGCATTGAAGTCTTCAAAGCCGCGTCAAACGGCCAACTCACCAAGGTGAGCGGTTCACCGTTCTCTGATACCGGCCAGATGGGCGCTATCAACGGCTCCTACCTGGTCAGTGTGGGCACCGAAGACGTGCACACCTATCCCATCGAGTCCGATGGCGGGATCGGCAAGCAGGTCTCGGAAATCGACGCAGGAAGCTACGGCGGCGGCCAGTGCGGCCCCAACGTCGGTGGAGCGCTCTTTGATCACACCGGCAAGTATCTCTACCTGCTAACCGCTGGGAGCAACAATCCAGAAGAACCCTGCAGCGCCTTGCAGTCCTACAAGATTGCCTCCAGTGGCGACCTGACGTTCCTCGGCGACTCTGAAAACACCAACAGCTACCACGGCTTGGACCTTGCCTACGGCGTGTCGACCATCAGCGGCAGCGACACTTTCGGATTCGGCATCGTGGGCGATATTTACACCAACGAGTTTTCGGCTTTCACGCGCAACTCGAATGGCGAGTTACTGGCAAACGCCAAGTTCGCGAGTACGGGCCCGACGCCCAACCCTGCCGGCACGAACAACGAGGACAACTATTGGCCCCTCGCCGTAGCTGCCGACCCAACCAATCACCTCGCGGTGGCAGTGTACGAATCTTTCGCACAGAGCCCGCCGCCGCCGCAGCTCGCCAGTTACACCATCAACTCCAACGGCAGCGTTTCTTCCACCAACACTTGGGAAAACATGCCGACTCCGGCCATCTATCCGAACGTCATCAGCATGTCTCCGACAGGCAAACAACTGGCCGTCGCCGGCAAAGGAATCGAAATTTATAACTTCAACGGTGCAAGCCCCATGACGCTGGCCGCTTCGCTGCCGATTTCGGCGCGCGACTTCGGCTATCTTTCCTGGGACAAGAACAACCACCTCTACGCGGTCGACTACGAGACGGGCGACCTTTACGTCTACACCATCGGCAAATCGACCATCACCGCCGTGTCGGGCTCGCCTTACACCATCCCCGACAATGCAAACTCAACTTCTCAGTACGACTTGATCGTGGTTCCCAAGT
>JBEKVS010000109.1:0-15768 GCA_049513795.1 Occallatibacter sp.
CAGCGTACAATGGAGCCACGATGATTGGACCGAATAAACGACGTTCGGAGGCAGGCAATGGCTCGACGCGCAACCAAAAAAGTGCCGCCCAAGCGCCCTCGTGCGTCGGCCGATGACATATCGCGGACGCCCGAGTATCGCGAATTGCTGGCCGACATCACGCGACTCATCCGAACAGCCAAACAAACTCCCGCACGTCACACAAATCAACCACGGGTGACCATGCGAGAATTAAATCTGGCGCGGGCGTTGCGCAGTGTCATGAAGCCCGAAGTAATGGAGAAATGGCTGGTTAAGCCCAATGCGGCATTCGATGGCGAAAAGCCGATCGAACTCATCAAGCGCGGTGAAACCCGGCGATTGTGGCAGATGGTTTACGAGCTTCGCGCGGGAACACCCCTGTAAGGGTCATCTGGATCGAAGGATCGACAAATCACCTATGGAGTTGGCCTTTTGGACGCCAGCCCGTGGTGTTGACTTGTTAGCTATTTTTTATGTATAATCATTCCATGGACGATAAACGGACGATGACGCTCAACTTGACGGCTCGCGAGATGGAGGCGCTTGAAGAACTCGCAGCCAAGAAGGAGATGAGCAAGACCGCTATCCTTCGGCACGCCCTACGATTATACCAGTTGGTGGACGTGAAGCTTGCCAAAGGCGGCAAGCTTTTCCTCGAAGACGATAAGAACAAGAAAGC
The DNA here is from genome assembly GCA_049513795.1 of Occallatibacter sp. Taxonomy (GTDB): domain Bacteria; phylum Acidobacteriota; class Terriglobia; order Terriglobales; family Acidobacteriaceae; genus Telmatobacter. Next base: position 701 of record JBEKVS010000109.1, read on the forward strand.
CGAATTGCTCGTGCTATGACTCGTTTTCCCGTGAAACTTGAGGACAAGCACACGCGGCAGGGAAGCCAGCGCGGCAAACTTGTTGAAGCTTCTGTTTGCCTTGATGTTCCCGCTTCACTCATCGCCGAAACGATATCCAAATGGAAGCCACTGTGGGATGCCGGGCTTGAGCGACGACAAACGCTCGGTCTGCCACGACTGGAAAACGAACATTGGGACTGGCTCGCCAAGGCAGGTTGGTTGAGTCTGGCCGCATATCGTTCCCTCGGCGTTGAGTGTGAGGGAGTGATGCAAGGGCTGATGCTCGTTGTCACCGACGGCTATTACGCTCGAACGGAACCGGATATTGGCAAACCGTTGGTTTATGTGGATTACGTCCAGACAGCTCCTTGGAACGACGAGAATCTGGTTGACCATCCCCGGTTTGGCGCGGTCGGGACGCACCTTTTGGATGGCGCGGTGAAACTAAGCGTCGATTTGGAATACGCGGGGCGGATCGGGCTGCACTCGCTAAATCGCTCGGAAGGATTTTACCGTCGGCTGGGTTTGACAGCCGTGGAAGTCGAGCAACGAGACCGACACGCACGGGGTCTGTGGTATTTCGAGCTGACACGGCAAAGCGCCGATCAATTTTTGCAAGCAAGGAGAACATCATGAGCATGTTCAATCGGGTTCAACGCGACGACGCCTGGGTACTGGAAATGTCCAAGGCCGAAGAAGGACAGTCGGTCGAAGTTGGCGGCTTGTATGGGCGCCTTCCCAGCCTAACCGCCGACGCCTCACGCCGCTCGCTTGCCCAATTCGTCGGGCTCTCCCGCCGTCAACTCGGTCTATCAGCGCCGGAACTTGCGGCGCGGGCCAAAGTGGAGCTTGCGGAACTCCTCGCAATTGAAACGGGCCTCACTCCAAATTCTGAAACGGTTACTCGCGTCGCCGCATTTCTAAACGTTGACGCTGAACCGTTGCTCGCACTTGCGGGATTGAGTCGTTCGGTCGACCGCGAACTTGGAAACGTCGCGGTTCAATTCACCGCCCGCCTAGAGCCGGTGGCGCCTTTGGAACCACGGGAACAGGCGGCGTTGAATTGGTTCAAAAGTGAAGCCTTCAAACCACGAGCGCTTCCTGTGAAAGCGGGGTGAGTTTTCTTCGTCGGGGTGTCACCCCGACGAAGGCACTCCTTTTCTGTACACAAAAACTGTACACAATTTGTTGGAAAACATGGCAAATAAGGGTATCATGGAGCCTCACGGCTCAGGGTTGTAACTCCCTGAGGATGTCAGGAGTTCCAGCATTCATCGGTACTTACGGTTTTTGAGCGAATCACGCTCATAACCCGGAGGTCGGAGGTTCGAATCCTCCCCCCGCTATGCCCGGTGCCCGCAAAGAATCACCCGATTCCTTGCGGGCATCGTTGTTTACGTTCCAGTCGTCATTTTTCTGGACTACGCTTCCATCCGCCAGAATCAACATCGGCCCGGCTACTTCTTCAATGAACCTGTTCAGTTGGGGCGGTGTGAGAAGCCCGGCGAAGTTCTGCCGCGCTTCGAGGAATGCGCTGCGAACATCCGCCAGCAAATCTTCTGAATTTGCGATCCCCCGGACCGCCACCGCTTCCAGTGCCTCGCGCACTTGCTCCCGCTTGCCTTCCGCCTCGGCCATCTGCCGGGCAATCGACTTCTTGGCCAATGGCTCAATGTCGGGGTCGATCAGTATCCGGCTCAACCCGACAAGCAACTTATCCTGCTCGGCGATCTGCGCTTTGAACCGGTCGGAATCGTTGCGGTTCAGGTCGAGCGTATCCTTTGCCATCGCCGCCGCCTCGGCCAACACGGCGTCCATGTCCTCGAACATCGCAGTCATCGCGCGGGTAACCCGATCCATCAACTTGTCCTCGCGCACGAATACCGAATTGGGGCAAGCTTCCGGTCCTTGCATCTGCCGTTTGCCGCAACCGTAATAGTGGTACTCGCCCTTGGTATTCTTGCTCTTGCGGGCATGACAGACGCCTCCGCATTCAGCGCAGAACAAGTGCCGGGTGAATGGCCGAAGCTCGCGCGGTCCGCGTGGCCTTCTCTTGCCATTATTCGCAAACCGTTCCTGCACCCGGCCAAACGTCTCATCGTCGATGATCCGCAAGGCTTCATCCCGCTGCATCACCTGGCTTGAATCGTCATTGAAGTGGGGAAGTCGTCGCCCTGTGTCCCGGTTCAACCGAAAACATCGCCGGAGATAGTGAACCTCCCCGACAACCATCCGATTCGTGAGAATGCTGCGGAGCGTCGTAAATTGCCACGGCCCGCCCAATCGGGTTGGAATGTTTTTCTGACGAAGCCGCCGCGCCAGTTCCTTCATGCCGATGCTCTCGGACAGGTAAGTTGAGAACAGGAAACGAACGACTTCCGCCTCTGCCGGCAGAATCGCCAATCTCTTCTTGTTATCCGCTCCGGTGACAACCTGATACCCATAAGGCGCGGGGCCTCCGGTCCAGCATCCTTCCTTATGCCGCTGAACCAAACCGGCCCGCGTTCGCTCGGCCAATACCCGGCTGTAATCTGCGGCAACCACCAACTGCACGCCCCGCGCCAGCGCGTTAGTCCCTTCGGTGACACTGATCACCTCCACACCGCATCTTTCCAAATCTTCCACCAGCACATGCGTTTCGGCAGCGCGTCCCAACCGGTCAAACTTGTAGACATATAGCCTGTTAACTCGCCCCGCCTCAGCCTCCTGAATCAGCCGTAGTAACTCGGTTCGCCCGCCCGTGGTTCGACCCGTCTTGGCTTGGTCGATGAAGTGGACCAGCTTCCGGCCCGCCATTCGTTCACCCGATTCGATCTGGACGGCGATGCTGGTTGAATCGTCCTGGGCGTGACTGGAATATCGTGCGTAAAGTGCGTCGTACTTACCGTTGTTCTGATGTTGATTGTTGATTGCCACCATGGTCATTGCTCCGATTGCGTTGCCGATACAGTTGCACGGCCCGTGCCGCGATCATCTGGACAAGCCAGCGCCGTGCCGCTGCCTTGTCGAGTGTGAACATCTTACCATCGGGAGCATCGGAGGACCGCGCGCCGGGGGTGTGCTGCGCCAAAGATTTTTTCTTCGGTTGGACGGCTGACACGACCCGCCTCCAGCGCATGCGTACAAGCGACGGCTCGCGCCAGTCGCCCGCACGACCGCTGTATGGTAGATGTTCGGTATGGTCAAAGTCAATGTTATAATCCAACACGTTCGGGAACCATCAGTCATCGCCGGGCGTCTTTTCCGCCGCGCATTCTTCCCCGCTCGCCCGTCGCTCCGCTATCAAATCCATCACAAACACTCACAGCATCCCCGTCCACTTCATCGGCGGAGTTCCTCCGAATCGCCAATGGGGTCAACCCTCGTACTCGACAAAATCTGAAGAATCCCGAAAAGTTTTGCGCCGGATCGCTCTCGAATTTCGAGCCGGCATCGTGCAAAAGTTTTTGGGATTGTTCAGATTTTGCCTGGGGTTGACGCCATTGGCGATTCGGACACGATGAGCCGATGGAGTGGACGGGGCGAACGCAAGGATAGTGGGTTGTGGCGAAGAGCCACGCTGGGTACCCATTGGAGTAGCACAAGCCATGGGCCGGGAGCAGGAACATCCCAACCGCCTGCGCAGCAGCCCTTATCCCTTCTGTATCTTTGTCGTGTTGATTGGTATAAATGCAGTTAAACAGAATATTGATTTGGACGATGTTCAGCACTGAGAAGGAACTTAAGACAAGGAATCGGACATGCCAAGACGCAAGAAAGCCCCGGCCCAGCCAAACCCCAGCGACAATCCCAAGACGATCCAGCGCACCTACCGTTTCGATACGAAGCTGTTCGACGCATTCGAGGATGACTGCGCCACCCACCTGTCCAACCCCAAGCGGGTCATCGAAGCCCTCATTCTGCACTGGCTGGATGCCGACAGTAAGGAACGTGCTGCGATGGCGCACAAGCATCGGGAACGGATCGGCTCGGTATCCCGCGAGGAGGATTAGGACTGCCGGTTTTGTTTCCGCCGCCGTCATACCTTGTCGAACAAGGTGGTAGAACCGTCGGCTGGGGCATTTACAGTCGGCAGGCTGGGTGGCGAAGTTGGCTGCTGCGCCGCCTGTTGAACCGTTTCCTGTTTCGGTGCCGGGTCCATCACCGACCGCCGGTTGCGCCGATTGGTTGCCAGCGCATCCAGAAAGACTTCAAACCGTTGGGCAGCGCTGGCCCATGCCCTATCCTTCTGTTCCGGGTTGACCGCCAAGGTGTGCCGCAGATAGGTGCGCACAAACATGGCCAGCATCTCGCGCACCAGCTCATGCTGTGCCAGCTGGTCCTCGTGCATCTTGACCATCCGATTGAAGCAGCGATCCATCGCTTTGAGCAGCACTTGCTCCTGCTTCTGCTGGTATTCGGGCATCAGCGCTTGCCGCGCCGCGTCCACCACGACCGAGCCAAGGGACGATCGGGTGAGTGTCGCCTGCACCTTGACGACCTTCATCAACTCATCGTCCAGCCGGATTGTCAGCGGGTACTTGTCCATCAAAGCTCCTGGCCTGCGTCCAGATCGCGGCCCTGTTCCAACGTAACATTGTTCACGTCCGTCATGCCGGTGGCCGCTTCTCGGTCCGTCTGTTTGCCCATGAACTTCTCGAACTCGGCAACATCAACTTCATAATCGCCACCCTCGCCGGGGGTAATTCCGCTGCCGGGTTTGCCAGCCCAGCGCCCGGCCAACTGCTCGGCGGTGTCCGATATCCGGTGCGCCCGCTGCCATGCCGCGTCACCGTCGGCATGGTCCAACAGGTTGTCGAGGTGCTTGGTTGGGGAATAAACCCCGTCGTTGGCCTTGGCTTGTTCGACGATCTCCTGCGCAATCTCCCGGCGCTCTTGCGCCCCTCGGCCAAGCTCGGCCACGTCGCCAATGTTCAGGGATTGGTATGCCTCTCCGTCAGCAACGCGCACATAGTGCATCGCTCCTGACTCCTCCTTGATGACAACAAAGCGCCGATCGGTGATCTCATCGACCCGTCCGATGGCCAACACTTCACCCGAAACGGGCTGGGTAATCGGCTCCCGCGAAACGTACATGGACTGGTTCCCCAGGCTGCCGTAAAGCTGCTTGATGATGTCATGGTGCGCGCCCAGTTCCATCAACTGCTGCTTGATATCGTCTGCAAGTTGCCACTTCGTTCCGTGTATCTTCTCCGCCAAGTCCATGCTCTCCAGCCATTGCAGGCGTCCAATGACCAGCGGCCTGTCCGACCTTCGCCAGCCGATCCGCTCATCCGGCGACACGTCAATGACGTGCTTCTCGTCCATGTGGCGCTCAATGGTCCGGTCCAAAGACGTGTAACGCTGCGCCTGCACTTCCTTCTCGCGGGCCTGCTCGATCTCCCGTTCGGTGCGCAGTCCCAGCAGGTCGGTTGCTGCCTCCGATGCGCGCTGGCGGATTCCATAGCCGATGTACTCCCGGCGCAGGATCAGGTCTTGGCCCGCCTCGTCCTTCCCCCGGAACAGAATGTGCGCATGCGGGTTGTCGGTGTTGTGGTGTTCAATCGCTATCCAGTCGAGCTTGGTGCCAACATCGCGCTCGACACGCTGCATCACGTCGCGCACATAAGCGCGCATGTCGGCGATGTCGTACCCCTTCTCCGGCGACAAGATGAGCCGGAAGTGATGCCGATCTCCCTCCCATTCCTTTGTCACCGAGCGACCGTCCACCTGCTCCTGATGCGCGCTGAAGAACGTCCCGCGCTCCCCGTCTTTGCTCGCACTGTCACGGGTGAGGTAGTTGACATGCTTGGCCAATCCGCTGCCGCTCCTGGCACCGTGAAACTTGGAAAGCACCTTGACCGTCGCACGTTGTGCGCGCGGATTGCTGCCGAACGGCATGGTCCCGCGCCCTCTCGACCCGGCGCGGTGCGCGCGATCTGCGCGCGTCTTTGAACGCCAGAATCCGCGCCCCAGCCGCTTGCCGATCTCTCCGCTGACACTCCGCTCGCGCCCCCGGCGACCGCCGGTGCGCCCAACGCGATCCGAATCAACACCATCTCTCGACTTTGATCGATTTGCACGTTTCGCCATGACACCGCTCCCGAAGTTGAGGATCAGCAGTCACTTACGCATCCAACGCTTACGTTCCACCTTGCCGAAACACCCTGAATTCGCCGTAAGTGGTTGCATCTGCTGCGGATACGAAACACCTGAACCACACCTTTATCTTGCATTCCAATTCCATTATTCAATTTATGCATCTCAAAACCATTGTCATGTTCAAAGTCGATTATACCAAACCGATACCGAACGTCAAGTTGCGCATTCTGCATGGCGTATATGGCTGCAAACTGGCGACGGAATAGGAAGCGAAGTGGTCGGGAATAGCGAGAAATTGACTCGCTATTCTGTTGTCGAAGCAATGAGAAAATGATGTGGCCATGTCGTGCCTGCAAGCCAAAGTGTGCTACGAGAAGGACACTCCGATGACGCCGGGATTGCCTGATGGTGCGTCTGATTTTGAGTTGGGCTGACCTAAAGAAGCTCTTGAAGTTCCACCAAACGGGCCAGCACTTCGGCCCATGACGGGTATGGTCCATAGCACAGCATCCGGCATTGTGCCTCATATTCGGCACCGATGATCGCGGCCAATTCGACGGGCGGGAACAGGGCATCACTGCGCGCAAAGCGCATATCATCGGGATAGAAATAGCTCTTGGGGAAGTGCGTACGGCTGATTCTGTCGTAATCTGCCTTGATGGCGGCGTATTCGTCAGACCGCAACATGGTCGTCACGTCGGATTGCGCCGCCAGTTGGAATAGGTCGTAATAATGGCGGGCATAGCTGCCGATGGGCTGCCGGTCGCGCTTCAGCAACTCCACCTTGCTATGGATGGCAAACATTTTCTCAACAAACGTGCGCCGGAAATGCAGCAACCGGAGCGGGAATCGGGCCTCATCCTGCGCGCCCAGGGATACGCTTTTCTCCTCAAGGAACCAGCCGAGATAGGATTGTAACTCGACGATTGTCGTGGGTTCGCGGCCGCTGGCAGTACCGGCCTCGACAAGCACGCGGTTGGCGACTTCGCCAGGACCGCCGAAGCGTTGTGAGTAGGAGAATCGGTCGCTACGCCCGAATCCGCCAATAGTATGGCTCTCGTTTTCGACAAACGTCAGCGCCGGATGCGCGCCGATGGCGTCCCGGAGTTTCTTGAGTTCCCGGTCAATCGCCCGCTTACCCAGCGCCGGCTGGAACGCTGTGGGATCAAGGAAAATGTCGATGTCTTCCGAAAACCGCTGGATCAGATTCCACCCTTTGGCCAAGCTGGTGCCGCCCTTGAAGATGACTTTATCGCCAGCGGTGATGGCAATGAGGCGCAGGACTTCGGTGACATAGTAATCCTTCTCGACGATGGCCGGGCGCAATCCTCGGTCACGGAAATGGTCCGCCGCCTGGATGATCGCCTGCTCGAAATCAGCGTGTTCAAATAATCTCACGTCAGCGGCGCTCCTTCGCCTGCCATTCGCTGGCGTGCTTCAATCCGGCAAACATTCCAAAGTCGAATCGGGAAAACGGATTCAGGGATTCCCGCAAGCGCTGCAGCGCCGCTGGATTCTTTTCAAGCTGCTGTCCCATTGCGCCCAACACCGCGCGTACCCGTGGCGGTTCGGAGTCTGCCACTTTGAGCAAACGCTCAAAGCGCCGTCGTTCGGCTAGCAAGGCCTCGGTTCTCCGGATCGTTTCGTCCGGCGACAACTCGCTCGATTTGCCCGCGTGCCGCAGAAAGTCGAGAATCGCTGCGTCGGTTTGAGAAAGGCTTGCCCACGCCTCCGGTCGCCGGGTGTGGATCACCATGTCTTGGCCGATGAGTTTGCGCGGCAGGCTCATGGCGCTCGTGGCGATCTCGCCGTTCTTGGCGTTCTGTGTCGTGAATCCCAACAGGTTAGCGGCAGCAACCCCCGATGGAAACACGGCCTTTCGCCGTGAGGCGAGCTTCTGAATGGCAGCGGGGTTTGGTCGGCTCTTGCCAAAGGCTGTCTGCCGCGTTCGGAAATAGACGCCCTTGCTGAGCCGTTCGATCACTCCAGCGCGCGTCATGCGGGATAGCGCCTGCGCCACGGCTGCAAAGGGAAAATCGCGGAAGTCCTCCAGCCGCCATAGGCGCTCGCCCCCGCGTTCAATCCGCTGACGGACCAAGCCTGCAATAAGGCGTGAATTTGGCGGGGATTTGACGGCAGTGGTCATGTCTATAGTATCGGATGGACGGGGTAATATGTCAAGTTTTTTTGCTTTAAAACTTGACAAGTTATACCCGCAACGCCGGGGCGGCGCAGTCATCACTTTTCGACCGTCGCGATGGATGCTGATGGATCAATTTGGCAGGCGCGACACCAAGCGATGAACTCAAGCGGGTCCATGCGCCGATCTCCGATTTCGGTCTTGTGGACGTATGACGGTGGCTTCCGCAGCTTTTTCGCCAATGCGCGCTGCGTCATGCCAGCGTCGGTCCTCCATTTGCGCAGGAGTCCGCACATCCGCCGATAACCACTCGTGTGCTGCGCCCTTGAACCCATTACAGGAGCAGACTATCTTGGGCTTTCGGCGCTCCTGTCTTGGAAGCGCCACTGCGGCGTCCTGCAAGAATTCGTGTTTGCGTTCAAGGTGTCGGCAGCGTGCTGATGGATCAAAGCGAGCAAATTCGGACGCTTGCCGAACGGTCGCCGGTTTGCGACAATCTGTCCCGGTTGAGCCAAGGGGCCGCTTAGCCCTCGGCTTATCCCTGCGCAACCATCTGACAGGCAGTGCGGACATATCAAGATGGCCCATACGCATGGCACCGGCCAGACGGAATAGCGGTTGGAGGCTGAAATGGGACTGATGAAAAAGTTGTTTGGACAGTCATCGTCCGCCGCGCCGAAACCTTCACAATCAAGCGCGAGATTCGTCACCCCGAATCCTCGACCGCGCTCCTGTCATGAGGCAGCTCGGGAAGGTGATTTGGAATCGCTAAGGCAACTGCTCAAAGAGAATTCCGATCTTGTTTTTGGAAAGGACAGTGATGGCTGGACGCCTTTGCATAAGGCGGCATTCAAGGGGCAGGCTGGTGCTGCGGAATTGCTTTTGGCTAACAACGCTGATGTAAATGCCAAGACGGGTGAGGGAGCAACGCCCTTGATATTGGCCGTTCAGGAGGGCCATAGGGGCATGACAGAATTCTTGCTGGGCAAGAAGGCCGACGTTAATGCTAAATCTAGCGATGGCGGGAGAGCCTTGCACACGGCGGCATTTTGTGGTCACAAGGATGTGGCGGAAGTGCTAATAGCAAACAAAGCTGATATTAACTCAAGAAACAATGGGGGTTGGACGCCCCTACAGCAAGCGGCATTTAATGGCCAGAAAGCTACGGCTGAATTACTGATCGCAAAGGGGGCTGATGTCAACGCAAAGGACAAAACTGGCCAAACGCCCTTGATCATGGCGGCCGCAAAAGGTCAAACGAGTGTGGTGGCCCTACTGATTGCTTGCAAGGCTGATGTCAATGCAAGAGATGATAGCGGCTGGACCCCTTGGCGCTGGGCGACCCGTTATGGACATGAGGCCACAGCGGGAGTGCTGCGCCAAAATGGCGGCCAATAATGTTTTATCAATCTGGAGATACCCTGTGAGCTTTTTGAAGAAATTGTTCGGAGCAAAAGAATCGCCGAAGGTTAGTTCACCTGCGCCTTCCAGCCGGCCGGCACCATCCGCACCAACGCCTTCCAAGCCGTCACAATCGCCTGCGTCACCCGCTCAGGCAGCATCATTCCTTGAAGCCGCCAAAACCGGTGACTTGGGGAGCGTCAAGTCGCTATTCAAAGACAATCCTAGCTTAATCCTCAGCAAGGATCGCGAGGGGAGTACGGCGTTTATGTTGGCGGCATGGAAGGGGAATAAAGACGTGACAGAATGGCTATTGGTAAACAATGCCGACGTCAACGCGAAGTCGAACGACGGTTCATCCGCCTTGCATTGCGCTGCGAATGACGGGCGCAAGGACATTGCGGAATTATTGATTGCCAAAGGGGCCGACATTAATGCCAAGGACAAGCGCTCTTGGACACCGCTCGCCGCCGCTGCGCGCCAGCGCCAAGTTCGGCAACCGACCCGATGTCAAGTTCCCGATAAGATGCGCTATCTCTAACTCGGCCGTAATGCGCTTGCCCGCGCGCATCACGGACCACGACAAACCGATCCTCCCCAAGTTCATCGGTGCTGCCCCTGGCAATGACCACACCGGCGACCGACGGTGGCGGTTCGATGCCGCCCACCATCGGCAAAACTCGCCCGGACTCGTTGCCCAACTGGCTGTAGAGCTGGTGAATGATGTCGTTGCGGTTCCCGAGTTCGCGCAGGGCTTGTTTGAAATTCCCCTCAACATGCCAGGTCGTTCCGCGCCCTTTGTGCGCCAAGTCCATCTGCTCAAGGAACTGCAAGCGGCCAACCATCAACCGCCGATCATCCGCGCCAAAGCCGATGTGCTTGGACGGAGATACGTCGATCTTGCCGTTGTCTAGCGCACGCTCAATCATGCGGTCCAGTGAGGTAAAGCGCTCGGCTTCAACCTCCTTGGACTTGGCTAACTGGACCTCCTGCGGCGTCCTTTCCCCCAGCAGTTCGGTCGCCACTTCCGAGGCCAGGTCCCGGATTCCATACGATATATATTGTCGGGGAATGACCAGATCGGCCCCGTCTACTTGCTTGCCGCGCAGCAGAATGTGCGCATGGGGATTGTCGGTATTGTGATGATTGACTGCAATCCAGGTAAGTTTGGTGTCCAGATCCCTCTCCACCCGGCGCATGACTTCGCGCACATAAGCCGTCATGTCGGGGATATCCCCGCCGCGTTCCGGGGACACGATCAGTCGGAAATGATGCCGGTCCTGCGCCCATTGGACGGCCTCCGGCCTGGCATCCACCCCCTCGCGCGTAGCGTCGTAGAACACGCCATGCTTACCGTCGGCGCTGGCGCTTTCACGCCCCAGGTAGGAGACATGGCGCGCCAAACTTCCCCGTGCTTTGCCGGGCTTGTGCCGGCTGACGTGTGCCTTGACAACCACGCGCTGACGCATTCCCCGGCCAGCGGAACCCCCCGATAGGTACTTTCGTGTGCGCCCTCTGAAGCCGCGCAATCGCTGGGCGAGCTCGCTGTTGACGCTCCGCTCTCGCGGCCGTCGCGCGCTCATCCGGCCGATCTGATCGGAATCCACGCCATTCGGCTGCCTTCTAAATCTCCGCGGCATATATACCTCCACGCTTCTTTCCAGCCTCGAAAGCTCTGAAAAACGACCCATTGGAAACCTACTGCAATCAAACGGGCATAGGTTGCGCCAACCCTTCGTGGGACTGAGACTTACAAAAATACCTACTGTCTCGCTTTTACCTTGCCATCCTTTCATAAATTCATAAATATGGTGCAAACCATCGTCATGCACCATACCAATTATACCAAACAGATACCGAACGTCAAGTCTGCCTGGACAGATTTGAGTCCAGCCAGACAGAAATCCGTCGGGCCAGAATCAAACGATCTGCGGAAAAGATGCGGGGAAATCGAAGGAAACGATGAAGGCGATTAGCGCTAAGGATATAATGGCGTAAGAGTCATTGCCTCAAAGAGCGAAGCTCTGGCGGGAGAAAGACGGCACGATGCTGCGTTGGATAGGTGACAGCTTGAAGTTCCTGTACTGGCTCGGCGTGCTGTACCTGGCACGCTTAGCCGTCATGTTGTTCTGCATCGTCGAAGTCGTGGGCGTGCTCACGCTTTGGGCCGTGGCGTTCGTCGAATGGCAGGCCCATGATCGAGCGATCTACCTTCTGATTCCCCTTGGAGCGACACTTTTGGTGACGATTCAAGTCGCCCTCTGGCAGTTCACCTGGCTGCGGCTTGCGCAACGTGGCGGCAAATGGCGAGCGCTGGCGGAATGGTTCTCGCAGGTCGTGCGGTATCCCGTCGTGCGCATACCGCACCCGTGGGAATGAATCCCGATTACCAATGAATGCAACAAAGAAGCCGGATCAGGGACAGCCGATCCGGCGTTCTCTTTGTAGATTCGGACTCGCCGATTACGCGGCTGATGCCTGCTCCTTGGCTTCAACCTGCGGCTCATCCCGCATGTTGGACGGCAGCCATGCGTTGAACTTCGCCGCTGCCTTGGCATCCTCCATGTGGCCTTCGGCGGCATCCGCAAAGAGCTTGGCCAGTTCAGCAACAAGCTCCGACTTCTTCTTGTTCTCGGCGGCTTTGGCGTAAACCGGACCGCGCAACTCGCCGATCAGGTGGGCCAGTTGAATCTTCTGGAAGCCGGCAAGCCACCGCTCATCGGGACGCCAGTAGCGGCGCAACTCGACACCCAATTCGACGGCCAGACGCCAGACCAATTCGGTGCGGCGTTGCAGGTGGGCCGTGATGCACTCCACCGTCAACACGTCGATCAACGCGTCCAGTTTCTTTTCGGATAAACGCTTCACGGCGTCATACGCGGCATGATCTTCGACGTAATGCTGATCATGCAGCGGGTCCAAATCCGCTCGGCGCTTGCGGAGCGCGTCGAGTGCGGTGGACGCGAATCCTTCGGCACGGTCGGCGTGAACCGTCGTGCCGTTGGCATCGTGCCGGATTGAAAGCGCTTCGCTCCGCACCTTGTCATGCAGAATCAAGGCCAAGATACGCCTGCGAACCCGGTCGTCTTTGAGTAGAAGTTCGCGGACAGCCAACGCCTGATGCGTGAATGTCGCGGCAAGCTGCGGTTCTTTCAGGTCGTCCGAAGTCGGCGGCTTCGGCGCTTCGGTCTGACCATCGCCGGCGTGTCCATTCCCATCAACCGATGCGCTCCGGCGGTTACGCGGAATGCGGTATTCACGGCGAACCCGACCGTCAGGGTCAAGCAGCAGAAACGCCGTGCCGACGGCCTTGGTCGCCTCGGCATAGTGAACCTCGGCATCCTTGGTGATGGCTTCCTCCTCGTCGTCCAGCGCTTCCAGCTTGGTCTGAACGTCCTGATACGCCTTCTGCTCCGATTCGCTGAACTCGCCGGGTCCGGCTTCCAGTTCCGTTATCTTCGCTTCCAGCTTGCTCCGTTTGTCCGCCAGCTTTTCGAGTTTTGCCGTCGTCTGCGGGTCGTACTCTTGCGGAGCATCCGACATTGCGTAGAGCCGATCCTGAACGTCGGCCTGCGGCCCAACCACGACATCGCCCCAACCTTCCTCGGTCAGTTTTTGCCGCTCGGCCAGAAGCGCCTCGGCCTGCGCTTCCATGAACGCCTTGCGCTCGATCAACACCCGCTCAGCAAACAGGTCTTTGCTGACGGCGGATTCCGGCAACTTCGACAGGTCGAATGTGGCGGATTTGGCATCGATCCAAGCATGGGCAATCACGTTACGGACGTGCTGCGCATGCTGCGGGTTCCCGCCCACTTCCTGCCAGACTTCCAATTGCCGATCTGCCGGAACGGATGCAAACGCCTCGGCGGTCGCGGTGTCGATTGCGCCCTGACGATACGCGGCCTTCACCGGCTCGGACAGAGTCGCCAACTTCATTCGTTGACGAACATAGGGCTGGCTGACACCAAACTCTGCGGCGATAGATTCAACGCCCTTGGCTTCTTCCCGCGCCAGCTTGGCGAAGGCTTCGGCTTCGTCCAGCGGGTGCATCGGCTCGCGGATGAAGTTTTCGGCCAGCGCCAAGGCGTCGGCGGTCCCATCGTCCACGGAGCGCAGGACGCACGGCACTTTGGGCGGTCGCGCCGAATCCTTGAACACATCGCGCAGCGCCGCCAGACGGCCATTGCCGACAATCACGCGGTAGCCTCCGGCTACTTTGTCGTCGGCCCGAACCACCAGCGGTTGAATCAGGCCGAACGCCCGAATCGAGGCGACTTTCTGCCGATGGGCATCCCGCTCCGGCTTGACGCGCCGGGGATTCCGTTTGTTGGGAATCAGTTTCGACAACGGAACGGAAATCTGAACACCATGAAATTGAGTTAGATTGCGATTCATAATAAACCTCTGTTGTTGGATTGAAGTCATTTTGATTGAATATCAGGACCACGCGGTCCCGACGAATTCAGTTATTGCGGTACTGCTGCGATTCCTTTTCTCTTTGGAGTCTGGCCAGCACGTCGCGCACAAACGTGCCGGTCAGACTTCCGCCGGGGCCGGGGATACGGGCGATAACTTCCCGCTTGAACGCTTGGTGAAAGACAATCGCCAGTTCATCCCCGCAGCAGTCGGCGAGAATCGCCAGCGCCAACTGCGCCGGTCCGCTCCCGCCATAGCCAAACTCAAATCCGGTCGGGCTGTGATTCCACAAGTCCAGCCGCAAGGGAAGTGGTCTGCCGTTGACCGTGCAAACCACCCCCTGCGCCGTGCGCTGAATCTGATAGACCCGATCCGTTTGAATCATCAACTGCTCGCGCATGGGACACCTCGATCAGATGGGAATCTCATCGCCTGCCCCTGCGCCCACCGGCTCGGTTTGACGTTGCTGCGCCGGGCGGCTGGTCTTGCCGTTGGTGCGGCGCTTGCCGCGCCCATTGCCGCCAGTGGGCTGGCCGTTCGGCTTGCGGTCCACAAACCGGAACTGTTCGACAACCACACGATGCTTGCTGCGCCGCTGGCCGTCCTCCTGCTCCCACGTCTCAAGCCGCAAGCGGCCTTCGATGTGGATGGGCCGTCCCTTGGTCAAGCTCCCGGCGATGGTTTCGCCGATCTTGCCGAAGGCGGCGCAATCGATAAACAGCACTTCCTCGCGGTCGCTGCCGTCACCGGCTTTCCACCGGCGATTGACCGCCAGTGCAAAATCGCACACCTGGGTATCGGAGTTGGGCAATGCCTTTAACTCCGGGTCGCGCGTCAGGTGTCCCATGAGGATCACTTTGTTGTAGCTGGCCATGTTGATAACTCTCCTTGTATGTTCAACAAACCCCGCAATGGGGTTAATGTGCCTCGTCGTGTTCGCGTGACGACGAGCGCAGCGAGGAGTCATGCGAACACGACGGTCGGCCCAAAACCGGCTCTCTACGTGGCC
>JBEKVS010000110.1:0-15667 GCA_049513795.1 Occallatibacter sp.
TCCACCGCATCTGCGCCATAGCCTGTGTATGCAGTTCCTCGATTTTCTTCGTGTCTCCAATCCAGGACGCGCCGGATTCCGGTCCTCCGCCGGAGAAGCTTGCCCAGCCGGACCATTGCCACACCCGGATGGCAACTTCGACCTCCCTTCGGGAAATTGCGTCACGCGGGATCGCGTACATCTGGTCCGGATAGGTTGAGATGGGGGCCGGACTTGGTCGCATGACACCTAGCCCGCCAATCCGTCTTCCGTTGGCATAGACCTCGTAACAGGTTTGAAGCTCCGGCAGCAAGATGGAGGCGTCCGTCACGCCCACGGGAAGCGTGACGTGAAACCGGTACCACCCCATGCCGCCATATCCCTTGTAGCCCTGGGTATACCAGTCCCGGTCGGAGCGCAGCAGCGACCAGCCGGAGTCGTCGAATCCCGGCTGCGCCCATGCCGGATCGTCGCCCGCATGGAAGCGCCACAGGCCATCGAGCGACAGCAGGGGAGCGTTGCCATTGGCCGCATCGAAGTTCTGCGCGCGCAACAAACCGCATGCGCACACCATCATCAGGAGCGACAGACGGGAGATTTTTTGCAATGGGACCGCCGCATTCATCCTAACGGCCAGATGGCTATCCCTGGTTGGAAAAAATCCGGGCTCGGAAACCGGTACGCATTCCTCAAGGCCCGATCTCTGCCGCTAGTCCCCTGGCGCCACGACGGCGACTTCGTCCGCGGTGATGCTGGCGGCATCAATCGACAGGCACGTGGCGAGGTCGCTGAAGGTCTTGTCCCAGCGGGCGCGGTCTTCTTCCGCGAGCGAGGTGAGCGCGTAGCTCGATGTGCCGAGAATCTCGTACCAGATGTTCTGCGCCTGCCAGAGATTCAGGTAGAAAGGCAGCTCGACGAGGCTGCGCGCCAGGGTCAAGGCGCGGTCCAGCACTTCGAGCGAGCCGGCGGACATTTGCAATTCGACCATGGTGCGCTTCATGCGCTGGTCGGCGATGTAGGAGAGATTCGTGGTTTCGAGGGGCACCTGGTCGGCCTTGGCCAGGGTAAGAAACGAGCGCATCTGGGCAATGTCGACGGGATCGCTTTCGAGTGCCCTGCGCAAACCTGCATTGATGGCAAATCCCGCGGCCAGGGTCAGCGCGGGTGGCTTGGGCAAGCCGGCCTGGGCAAGATAGTGCAGCAGGCTGGCATGGTCTTCGTAGATTGTCGTCAGCGAATTTTCGATATCCCAGAGCGTGGAGTTGAGAATGAGCTGGACGATGCGGCGCTGCTCGTCACTGAAGAGCGAGATCAGCGAGTAGTCGGTGCGGCCGTACTCGCGGTCGAGCAGGCGAATGACTTCAGGGAAGCGGGCGCGCTGCACGTGTTCCGCGGCTTTTGCGGCAAAGGCTTCGAACTGCGCCGCATCGGCCTCGGTGTAAGGCTTGACGGCAGCGGAGATGTTCTGATCGCCAAAGTGCAGCACGGCAAAGGAAAAGCTCTGTTGCTGTCCGGTGATGGCACTCGCGATGTGGGCGCGGCCCATGGCCAGGCGTCCGCGGCCCGAGGTGTGTATTTCGTAGGAGATGCGGCGCACGCGATAACAGAACAGGTCGGTCTCTTCGGCGAAGGAAGAAAAGATGGAGCTGATGGCGTAGTGCGCGGCGACTTCTTCGAGGCCCAGTTCCATTGAAGCTACGCAGGCCTTGTAAATCTGCGCGCCGTCGCCGGCGCTGTCCACATTCGATTTTGCCTCTGCCATGCGGGCCAGAAAGGCAGGTTCGATGGCCGCGGCCTGCTCGCCGAAGATCTGCTTGGCGAGTTGCAGCACGCGCGCCGCGTAGGCGATGATCTGCACCGTCTCGATGCCCGAGATGTCGTCGAAGAACCATCCGCAACTGGTGTACATGAGTTGCGCGTGGCGCTGCATTTCCATCAGCTCCAGGGCGCGCACGCGTTCATCTTCAAACAGGTCGTGACTTTGATTGGCCTGGAAGAAGCGCGTCGTCTGCTCGGCGCTGCGGTCAAGCACCACGTCGATGTATTGGTTGCGCGCCTCCCACACATCTTTGAAGAGCTTGTTGCCCTCCTGCTCGGTCAAAGGGGCGATGGCGTCGCGCAGCTCATCGAGCGCCTGGCGCAGCGGCGCGCGCCAAAGCTGGTTGTAGGGCTTGCCGCCGTTGCAGCCGCAGTTGGAGCGCCAGCGCTCCACGCCGTGCGCACAACTCCACGAGGTGTCCTCGGCGATCTGACATTCGTATTCCGGCGGAGAGAGTTCGAGGAACCTGGCATAGTTGGCGAGCTTGACGGTGCGGTCGCGCTCGAGGAGGCGAAGCGCGTAGGCCAGCGCCATCTCACCGTGTTTGTGGTGATGGCCGTACGACTCGCCATCAGTGGCGACATGCATGAGCTGGTTTTGCGGGGTGTCTTTCAAGCCGCTTTTCAAGCGGGCGGCAAATGTCTCTCCGGAGTTCAGAAGCCCCTCAAAAGCAATGGCGCGCGAAGCTGGCCCATTATAGAAAAAGACCGTGATCGTGACTCCCGATTCAAAGCGAGCCAGGTAGGGCCGGGTGGTGTCCACACTTGCGTTGGGAGTCTCCGTCCATTCTCCGCCGTTGCCGTTGTCTTCCTGCAAAGCCCGGACGCGGCGGCATTGGTGAGGAGCGAGCAGGGTGAACTTGATGCCGTGCTGCGCCATCAGCTCGAGCGACTCGCTATCGGCCGCGGTCTCCGCCAGCCACATGCCCTCGGGGGCGGTGCCGAAGTGATGGCGGTAGTCGGCGATGCCCCAGCGAATCTGCGTGATTCGATCGCGCGTGTTGGCCAGGGGCAGAATGATGTGGTTGTAGACCTGCGACATGGCCGAGCTGTGCCCACCGAAATTCCTGCGGCTGCGGCGTTCGCCTTCAAGAATCATGCGGTAGGTGCGCGGCGCATTCTCCTTGAGCCAGCTCAACAGAGTTGGCCCGAAGTTGAAGCTGATGCGCGCGTAATTGTTCACAATGCGCGTAATCTGGTTTTTTGCGTTCTGGATGCGCGCCGCGCCATTGGGGGCGTAGCACTCCGCGCAGACGCGCTCGTTCCAATCGTGGTAAGGCGCGGCCGAGTCCTGTGTCTCGACGGTTTCCAGCCACGGATTCTCGCGCGGCGGCTGGTAGAAATGCCCATGAATGCAGATAAAACGTTTAATCGAAGGCATGAATTTTCCGTTCCTACATTATCATTCTCAGCTTATCGCCGTTGCCTGCCGGCTCAATGGTTGGATGCGCTAACCATGCCAGCGAACTGTGTGAAGCCAAGCCGTTGAAATCCTGGAGGTGATTCCGCCTTAGATGATCATTCTGCGCCGGACCGGCCGGCCGGCGCGGTGCCCTTGGAAAGATCGCAGGCACGCCACATGTACCAGCTTGCCACGCTGCGAAATGGCGCCCACTTCTTTCCCCTCTTGAGAAGCACGTCGGCCTTGGGCAGATCCGCTGCGGCCAGGGCGCGCGTCTTGGGAACTTTCTGAAAGGTCAATGCGAAGCCTTTGCGCACCCCGTAGTCGGTCACCGGCAGCACGTCCGGGCGGCCCAGCCGGAAGATGAGCAGCATCTCCACCGTCCAGGCCCCGACGCCACGCACGGCCGTGAGACGTTCAATGATCTCGGCGTCTGACAGCTTCTTTATGGCCGCATGGGTCGGCACCGTGCCGTCCAACGTCTTGGCCGCCAGGTCTTTGAGGGCTTTGATTTTATTGCCCGAAACGCCAGCGGCGCGCAAGGGCTCGTCGGGGGTGTCGATCAGAAGCTGAGGAGCTGGGTCGCCGCCAAAGTACTCGCGCACGCGGCGATGAATGGTGGCAGCTGCCTTGCCATGCAGCTGCTGGTAAAGAATCGACTCGAGCAGCGACTCGAATGGCGAAGGGGAAGCATCGAGCCGCAGCGCAAACGGACCCACGCGTTCAATCAGTGCGCCCAGCTTGGCATCGCGCGACTTCAGGTATTCAACCGCTTCAACGGGATCGAAAGGGAGCTTGCGGCTCTTGCCGTCATGAATCATAGGGAGGAGTTTACAGCGGGAGTCCAGAATTCGAAACGCCTGACGGCGCACGCGGAGCGAAACATGTGATGTTTCAGTCCGCGCGGCAAAGAGTCACTGAATGAGCTCCGTCGTCATGGAGCCTTGGTGGTGTGCATGATGACGATCTGCGTCTTGCCATCATGCTGACCGGCTTTCTGCGTGACGGTGACCACCACGGATTCTTTCGTGGACTTGTTCCAGTTGATGTAGGCTCCATCTGCCGTGTCCATGGTGGCGGCATTGCTTCCCACTTTGCCTTTGTAGAAGGCGACAACCTGGTCTTTGGAGTCAGAAGTGAGAAAGTTAGCCGACACCATAGAGCCCGTGGGCAGCGTCATGTTCAAGCCTCCCTTGGACGGCTGCGCACCGGGATAGATGTCGATTCCCAGTTCGTCGGCGGTGTATGTCTTGACCGGGTTACTGGTGAAGGCGCCACCCGGCGTAGTGATCGTTGTTTCACCTGTCCTCGCGTCTGTGTGGAAGGCCTTTCTGACCTTGTAGCACCCGTACATCAACCCGGCTACGACCAGCAGGACGAAGAAAGCAAAGATGCCAAGGATGATGAGGATGATCTTGACCGCGCTGCTTCCACCAGATGCAGGCGCCGCGGCGGCAGGCTGTGGCGGCATGCCGGTTGCCTGATAGGACGAAGCAACGGGTTGAAATGGCGGGGGCGCCGGTGCACTCGGCTGCTGATCTGGGGTGGGATTGAGTTCAGGACTTTCAGGCGATTCAGCCACGACGATCTCCTTTGCGGTGCATCTCTTGGCAAGGCGCACGCATGCTCTTTTCCGGATAGCAGCCAATATACCGCAACATCCCTATAACTTGCGCCATCTTTCTCTGCGTGCCGGTTTTTCTTTTGGGACGAAAAAGAAAGCGCCGGAGCTGGCAACCAGGCTCCGGCGCTTTTGGATATCAGCCTCCCCATCAGTTAATGGCGGGGAAGTTGAACATGGGGAACAGGTCGTCGAGTGCGGGCGAGTTGACCGGCACATAAGGATTGTCAGCTGTCGCGATGGGGTTGGGGAAGTTGTCGCGGCTGCGGTCGGTGATGGCGGGAAGGCCCCAGTTAGCTTCGATGAACTTGTCGATCGAAACGTGATCGGCGTATTCGTGGGCCACGTGGCCGGGCTTGGCGTAGGGAGAGACGGCGAGGAAGATGATGCGGGTTCCATCGCCGAAGAAGTCCAAGGGCTGAACGTAACCGGAGTCGTAGTAGCCGCCGCCTTCGTCTTCAGTGATGAAGATTGCGGTGGAAGCCCAGAGCGTGGGATTGGCCTGAACGCCTTCGACAATCTTCTGGCAGAAGGATTCGAACAGATCCAGCTTGGAGGAGGATGGGTGACCATCGACAAATCCGCTGGGCTTGACGATGGAGACGGCGGGCAGGGTGCCGGCCTTGATTTCGGCGTAGAGGTTGGCGGTGTCCTGGATGTGGGCGTTGCGGACGGTGGCATCGGCCATGATCGACGTGTCGTACTGGAAGGGATTGCAGATGTTGCAATACTCATCCGACTTCGCGCCGTATGCGCCGTAGTTGAGCTGATAGGGATCCGGAACATAGGCGTTCCATTGATCGCCGTAGTACTTCCAGGAGATGCCGGCTTTGTTGAGGTCATCGCCGATGCTGGGGACAGCTGACGGCGGGATGGTAAAAGCGGTGTTGGCGACGTTGTGGTCGGTGTAGGCGTTATTGCCGTTGCCGAAGTAGCCGGGGTTGTAGTTATTCAGAAGATAGTAGTGGCCGGCTTCGCAACGTGGATCGATCGGGGTGGGCAGCGAGCTGAGATAGTCAACAATGGGAGCGACACCGGGCTGAGTGGTGTCGGCGCAGTTGGTATAGGAGCCGCCGCCGTAGCTGGCAGAACCGTAACCGCCGCCGCCGTAACCATCTTCTGTGTACCAGTTGTTGGTGCCCTTGGCCGGGTTTGGATTCTCGACTTCATCTACGATTCCGGCGTTCTTGGTGCCGCCGTAAACCTCGACGTTGTGCGGAGGCTCCGCAGCATTGCCGTTGCCGTCAGTGAAATAGATGGCATCGGCGTGACCGAACATGATGTGGTTGGCGCCCGTGCCGCCATTGACCGACTGGTGGAAGTTGTCGCTCATCGCGTATTTATTGGCGAGAGCCGTCAAGTACGGAGCATCGCCCTTTTGAACGTTGTAGAAGCCCATCGACGTAGAGCCTTCGCCGGTGGTTACGGCGTTGGGTGAGTACTGGGTGCTGAAGTTTGCCGGTTGTGCGACGCCATTTGTTCCGGCGCCAACCGTAACTTCCACCCAGGGAAACAGCTTGGCATCGCAACCGGAAGGGTTGTCGTAGGTGGAGCGCTCGATGCTGCAGTCAAGCTGCTGCCACATCTGATAGAAGCGGTGCACTGGGCTTGCGGCGTAGGCGTTATAGGGGAAAGTTGTTCCGTTGGTCAACTGGAACGGGCCGGCGGGAAGCGAGCTGACATCGGTAATGCGCTCGTCGGGAGTGTGGCTCGTCTGGCCGGTGCCACCGGAGATGAGTTCCTGATATCCCTCAGGCGTCAGGCCGTTTTCAGATTGCTGGGCAAGCGACAAGCTCTGCCCGGGAATGTAGGATGTCGTTGGGCCACCCACCAAAGGCGCGGGGAGCACGTCTTTGGCAAAGGATGACTTGTCCGGGTTGAGCAGAAAGGCATCCGGAGCCTTATCAGCCGATGCTTTCTGGGCGGCCTTGGCGAAGTTTGGGCCCGGCTTGCCTTCGGCAGTGATGATTCCTTCCGACAGAAGGTTGTTGACATGCTCCGCAGGAAGCAAAGGTACAAACGTGGCGAAGACGTGATCGAAGCTGCGGTTTTCACCGATGATGACAATTACGTGCTTGATCGGCGTGGCGGTATCGTTGTCGCGTGACGGCGGGCTTTGCGGCTTGTCTGCGGCAAAACAATTTCCAAGAGCGAGTTGGAATACCGCGGTGTAAGCCAATCCCGCTCGCACAGCCCGAAGGGCTGCGTGTGTGTGCTGCCTGATGGTCCTCACTACTACCTCCAAGCCGGGTTATCCCCGGCATGGTGGAAAATAGCGGACGCTAATTACAGAGTGCTCCTCTTTCCTTAAAAAATCTGTCAATTATTTTTCATTCACATGAAATTGACCCGGATGTCACATTCGCTCTGCCCGACTCACTTTGCCATTCACTTTGCTGCCTTCACTTTGCTGCTTCACTTTGAAGGACGAGATGTGGCGGGCGCATTGCTGCACGCTGCAGATGAATGCAAACCACCACAGGACTGTTCCATGCCTGCTTTAGAACTTTGCGGAGGAGGATCGACGCGGATCGATCCCATCATGCCTTTGTCTTCGTGCTCCAGAATGTGGCAGTGATAGACAAACGTGCCGATCGTGTTTGGATCACGGAAGTCCATGCGCAGGCGCACGGATGGATAGGAGAGCGCATGGCCGTCGTAGTAAGGAACATTCACAGTGTCGCGAAGGAAGTTTTCGCGCAGCTGCCGGCCTTCGTATTCAAGCAAAAGGAAATGCAGCTGATGGATGTGAAAGTCGTGCAGTTCACGGGAGCGGTTCTCAATGATCCAATCTTCCACGGTTCCTTGCTGCGCGACAATATCGGGGACGTTTGAATTCATGTCGAACATCTTCGGTTCCTGCCCGTCGACGGTGAGGTAAAACTCCACCGCGCTGGTCGGGTCGTTGGGGTCGACCAGTTTCTCGGAGAAATAGAGGCGCCGTACGCGCACCGGTCGAACATCTCCGAGCCAAGTGTCGTCGCTCGGGGCGAGCGGATCGGGCGCGCTTTTGAGCTGTGACCGCGGCTCGCCTGCGTTTTGTGAGGCAACAATCCTGGCCAGCATACGGTTAGGATCGTTTTCGCCGCCCGGACCCGTATCCACAGTGCGTGTAACCAGCAGCCCTGTCTCGCCCTCCGGGGGGCCGTTCACGACGAATTCCACGCGCGCGCCGGGGGGCACGCCGAGGTGCGGTTGCCAGTCGATCTCATCCCCCTGTGCCGGCCCCGGGCCTTCGCGCTTGGGAACGCCGTCTAATGCCACCAGGCCCAACGGCTGTGGCACGCGATTGAACAGCACCTGCAGATTGAGGTAGGTTATAGCCGACGCGTTGAGCACGCGCCACAACTGCTTTTCTGCGGGTCGCATTTCGATGACTGCCGGCGTGTAATCCGGGTAAGGGACGGGCACGTAATTGATGGAGAGATCTTTGGCGGGCTTGCCGAAGCCAGTGCCTGTATTGGCCGCGTCCCCGTCGCGGTCGATGAGAAACTTGGGCACCACCGGCTCGGACTTCGAGGGGGGCGCATTGGGATTGAGCAGGTCCTCGTCGCGAATAATGAAGACCCGTTCGGGCAGACCCTCGACAGCTTTTTGTGCGCGCTCGATTCCCTCGACGATCAACGCTCCCGATGCGCCGCCTAGAAGCGCCTGTTTGCTGAATCCATGGATGTGCGGGTGATACCAGTAGAGGCCGGGCGGCTCGTTGTCCGGGATCTTGAACCGGTATTCGAACGACGGATCGCCAGGCTGGACCGAGGTCTTCATCACATCGTCCTGGTGGCAGACGGGCGGAATGGTGAGACCGTGGAAATGCAGGTTGGTAGACGCGGGAGTCATGGCGCCGCTGGTGCATGGATCGCCAGTCGCGTGCGAATGGCCGTGCGGGTGCGCGGGAGCCGCTCCGGGAGTGAGATCCGTCAGCGCGTTCTTCAGATGCAGGATGACCAGATCGCCTGGACTCACGCGCAAATTGGGTGACTCGCGGCCAGAGGCGTCGGTATAGCAGTAGCGTACGGAGCCATTCGGCTCAGCGCTGTTCCGTGCGGTGAGTTCCGCCTCCAGCACCCCGTTCACGCTGCGCAGGTCTTCCGGCTCTTCGACGGTGCTTCCCGGCAGCGGACGCGGGCAGACGCTTCTGGTTGCGGCGGCGAGCAAAGTTGGACTATAGGGCGCGCCCAGAAGCGCGACCATGGCTAGAAATCGGAGTGGTTGCATTCAAAAGCTGCTCGATGGCGGTCCTCAATGTCAGTCTTCGATTCGCTGCATTGCGACCGCGAGGATTTAGTGCATCCCCAGTCTTCGCCAGTCAGATGAACGTCAGGTAAAGGGACTCAATCTGCTCTCATGCCCTGGCGTCGGCGTTCGAGGCGCAGGGGATTGCGCCTTCGCAGCCGGAATGCCTAAAAGTGCGGCGATCCTGTGCAGCTCATCAAGGCCCAGTTTGAGCCATTCCTGTTCGTGCCGGTAGCTCAACAGAATTGCCAGCTGAACGTCTTCTCTTTCCCGTTCAATGGAACGCACGTGAGCGGCTTCTGCGTCATCAGCTTGCGAGGCGGATTGGCTCGTATCGGCGCGGGTGGGAGCCAAACAGACGCGGTTGTGCCCACTCCATTCTCGGCCGTCAAGGCGAAAACAGAGGCCGCCGGCGTCGAAAGACTTGGGACGTACCGCGTCCACACACGCGTAACGGTCGACGGTTTTGGGGAAGCGGCTGTTCGATTGAGGTCTGGAAATGATCACGCGGTCACCAACTTTGACCCTGCGCACGTCGTTGTCCATCGAAATTTCCTTCACAAGGCATCCGGCGCGCAAACCAGAGGGCAGCGGCAACATTGGCAAGTTCGCTCAGAATTGTTCTCTCGCGCCAATCAGTGTCCGCAACGTTGACATGGCCGCGAGTTTTGGTGTTCACGTACCGTTAGAATTCCTTTGCCCACAAGATCTGCAACATCGGGGATCCGGCGACGGGGAAATGACGCGGCTTCCTGAGATTGCTTTTAAGCGAAGTTTACTCAAAGACCTCGGCCCCGGTGCGTTTCACGCCGCACTTTTTTGGTTTGATAAAGGATCACTGATGAAGTTGTAAGAGCAATGTAGTTTTGAAACTCCAGAATTGTCTGTCCCCTTTTGCACAAGATTGCAATTCATTCGCGAGTATCGTGGACTGGGCTGATCCGGTTGATCCTGAGCGCCTAAAGTTGTCGCTCGCGCACTGGCCCACTCCCCGACTCCTGCCCCATGCTAGTACCATCAAGATCAGCGATCATTCTGGAGCAACATCATGAAGATGCGGCCGGGAACTCAGACAGGATTCCTGCTGTGCGGCAAGGAATGGACCGACGGCGAAAGTCTGGAAGTCCGCTCGCCCTGGGACCAGGGGCTGGTCGGCCGCGTATGCGTGGCCACGCGCGGTGATGCCCGGCAAGCGGTTCAGCACGCTGTTGCCAGCATGCGCCGCACACGGGCGCTGCCTCGCTGGAAGCGGCGTGAGATCCTGGAAGACGTTGCCTCGGCGCTGATCGAGCAAAAGGAGCGGTTTGCCAAACTGATCGTTGCGGAAGCCGGCAAGCCTTTGCGCCTGGCCCGGGCTGAAGTCGATCGCGCCGTGCTCACGTTCAAGACCGCGGCCGAGGAAGCGGCGCGGCTGGGCGGCGAGAGCTTGCCGCTGGACCTGACCGAGGGCAACGAGGGCCGCTGGGGGCTCGTGCAGCGGTTTCCCGTGGGGCCGGTCCTGGCTATCACGCCATTTAACTTTCCCTTGAACCTGGTGGCCCACAAGCTGGCTCCGGCTATGGCCGCCGGGTGCCCCATTGTGCTCAAGCCGGCCCCGCAAACCCCTTTCACTGCCCTGGCACTCGGCGAAGTCATTCTCAAAGCGGGATGGCCTGCGGAAGCGCTTGCCGTTCTTCCCCTTTCGAACACTGACACGGCGTGGCTGGCCGAGAAGGAAGATCGCGTCAAGCTGGTCAGCTTCACAGGCTCGGCAAAAGTGGGCTGGGAGCTCAAGGCGCACTCCGGACGGAAACGCGTGCTGCTTGAACTGGGTGGCAACGCGGCGCTCATCATCCATAGCGATTGGCACGACCTGGACGAAGCCGC
The DNA here is from genome assembly GCA_049513795.1 of Occallatibacter sp. GTDB lineage: Bacteria > Acidobacteriota > Terriglobia > Terriglobales > Acidobacteriaceae > Telmatobacter. Next base: position 10,923 of record JBEKVS010000110.1, read on the forward strand.
TCTGCGCACAGCGCACGCGGCATTTGGGTATGCCGGACAATCTTGCATCTCAGTGCAGCGCGTGTTTGTGGAGCGCAAGGTCTTTCAGACATTTCTATGGAAGCTGGTTGAAATCACCGCAACCCTGGTCTCCGGCGACCCTTCTGAAGAGGCCACCGAGGTGGGCCCGCTGATCCGCCTCAGCGACGCCGAGCGCGTAGAGTCATGGGTGCGCGAAGCAGTGGAGGCAGGAGCCAAGCTTATCGCCGGCGGCGAGCGCAACGGCTCTCTTGTCAGCCCGGCCATTCTCACCGCAACCAAGCCGGGAATGAAGATCCGTGACGAAGAGGTTTTCGGACCGGTCGTGCTCGTGGAACCCTACGATGACTTCGAGCAGGCATTGGCCGACGTGAACCACTCCAAGTATGGCTTGCAAGCCGGTTTGCTGACGCGCGACGCAGGACGCATTCTGACCGCATATCGCGAGCTTGAAGTGGGTGCCCTGATCGTGGGTGACACACCGGCCTGGCGTCTGGACCCCATGCCCTATGGCGGCGTGAAGGACAGCGGCCTGGGGCGCGAAGGAATTCGATCCGCAATCGAAGAAATGACCGAGCCACGCATGCTGGTGATGAGCGGTCTAAGCTAGGGCCCGTGGTCCCCCATTTGTGGGGGCGAGACGACCTGCAATTCGGCCGGGCTATTCCATGCCAACGAGCTTGCGCGGCAGCGATGGGACGGACGCCCCGCGTGCAAATGAAAAAAAGCGCCCCGCGATTCCGCTTGCCTGGATGTACTCCAGGTCTGGCAAACCGACGGGGCGAGGAGCCGCAATCACAAGAGAATGGGCTGTCGAGTCAGACCGCTCCTCTGCGGATTTCTCCGTTGAATAGAGGCCTTTCTGTGGCTCATTTCCTGGACCGAAGGCAACTATATGGCTTAGGGTTCAATCGCGGCAGGTTCCATCGGGTAGCAATTGACCGACGCAATGCTAAATGACTATTTCAATTCAGGTTAATCCTCTGTAGACAACTAGTTTTTGGGAACGTATGATACGCAATACAGTTCGGCTCGTCTCCCTGATTGCGCTGTAACTTTGGCAATCGCAATCAAGACCTGAGTGAAAAGTGCGGACCTCTACAAGCTGGTCTTTCGCACGCAATTGCTCCATCCGGAATAGCCGGAACCGCTCCTGACCGGAAGAGGTCTTGGGAGTTCTGGGGCCTGTGTCGGGGAACGGATCGAACTCGAGGAGAACCGCGAATGGCCCCGGCCAGCAAATCCGTGCAGGATACCCCCACGCAGACTGCCGCGCTGGACCCGGCCGCCATTCGCGAGCAACTGGAGCGATTGCTGGCCCATCCGCTGTTTGCCAACAGCAAGCGGTACCCCGTGCTGCTGGCCCACACGGTTGAGCAAACATTAAAGGGCAACGCGGGCGATCTGAAGGAACGCAGCATTGGCATTGAGGTCTTCGGCCGCTCTCCGACCTACGACGCCAATGCCGATCCAGTGGTGCGCATTACCGCTGGCGAGGTCCGGAAAAGGCTGATCCAGTACTACTACGACCCCGCGCACATCGGAGAATTGATCATTGAGCTGCCCAGCGGCTCGTACGTGCCGCAGTTTCGTGCCGCTGAACCGCCGCCGCTTCCGGAACTGCCGCAAAACGCGCTTGAGACTCTATCGCCGGCGAGCCTTCCCATAATCGTTCCTGCTCATCCCCGGCCCGCGCCCAAGCGCCGATGGCTGTTTCTAGCTTTCCTTTTTGGCCTGGCCGTGGCTGCCAGCTTCGCAATTGGATGGAAGCTGCGCGACTTTCGCGACTTCAGGCCTCCCAGTTCGATCGACCGCTTTTGGGCGCCGATCACCGCGGGTACCACAACCGCGACGTATTGCCTTGGCGAGCCGGCCAAGAACATCGACGTGGGGTCAATCAACTCGCTGGACGCACCCGTCAACGGTACGACTCCGCCAACGCAGCCGCTATACTTTCGCCTGCACCTTTCCGGGCATCTGGCCTTGGCAGACGTGATTACGCTTACGCGAACTGCCGCCGCCCTCGAAACGCAGCACAAGGCGTTTCGGGTGCTTCCCGCCTCAGAGGCCAGCTTTGCCCAGCTCCGCGAAGGACCGATCGTGTTGATTGGTGGTTTCGACAATATATGGACCCTGCGCGTGACGCAAAAGCTTCGCTTCGGATTTGAATCCAAAGATGGAGTGGCGCTGATTGTCGATCGAAAGAGCCCGCAACAGACTTCGTGGGCCACAGCCTGGGACCTGCCCTACCAGAAGCTCTCCCGCGATTACGCAATCGTGGCTCGCATTCACGACAACACGACGGGTCAACCGGTCATTGTGGCGGCAGGAATCTCAGAAGAAGGCACTGAAGCGGCGGGCGAGATTCTCTATAACCCTGTGTATCTCGATTCCCTGCTGGCCAAGCTTCCAACAAACTGGGAGCAGCTGAACATGGAGGCGGTCATCGAGACCCAAGTGATTGAGGGCCATCCTGGGCCGCCAAGCATCCTGGCTGTCGAAACCTGGTGAGGATAAGAGAGAAATCCGGCAGCGCGAAGTTATCGCGATCAGGGACGAGGCGCAAAGCTGCAACCGCTCGTCGAGGGCTAGCCTCTTGAGCGGCATATCTTGATGGTAGATCCAAGATGTTCTGAGGCACGGCGTTGACACGAGTGGCTCGGCGTAGCAGCGCGTCCTACCGGCAATCGAGCCCGGCAATCGAGAAAGCGGCTGCGTCAGCTATTTCGACTTGGCTTTCTGTGCGGCCCAGCGCTTCCGTTGCGCATCGGCAATCCGCTTACGAGCCTCTGGACTAAGTACGCGAGGCTTTCTGCCTTTTACTTTAGCCGCGGCCTTTTTCGCTTTGGGTCCGGTTGCCTTCTTAGCAGCCTCGCCAGTATTAGCCAGTAGTGCGCGGATCTGAGTAAGCCTTGCAATCTCCGCGTCAATTTCAATAAGGATGGAGTCAATAGCCATCAGTAAAGTCTAATTCACAAATGTACTTTTTCACAATTTCGAAGAGAATTTTTTGTCGAGTTACTTTCTCGATTCGGAATTCCTACTCTGCCTTTCCCACTGTCTTATCCACATATGCTTTCTGAAGCACAAAGAAAGCCGCCTTCTTCTGTCCCTTGTCGGAAATAAGTCCCTTGCGGTTGTAACCATCCTGAATGCCGGCCAGGTTGCGCGTCGGAGATCGGAAATCCATAAGGATCCACGCGCTCATTCCTCTAAGCTGCGGAATCCGGTTGAGCATTCCTAACTGGTGGCGATAGACTTCGGCTTGGTACTCCTCCGTCCAGCGTTCGCTCGCGGCGCCATGCAACCCTGCTTTCGCGCCTCCGCCAAACTCACTCATGATCACTGGCTTTTCGTAATCCACGCGCCATTCGGTCGTGTCGGCGCCTTCAGGTGTTTGTTCGTACCAGCCTACATATTCATTGGTTCCGATCACATCAAGAGCTTTCCCCAGCGGGTCGTCGACAATCTTTGTATGCCCGTCAGAGCGCACCAGCAGCGCGGCGGTGACTAGCCGGGTGGGGTCGAGATCGCGCGCGTGGTGCGCGAGTGCTTCGATGAAGCGGGTGCGCGCGTCGTTGTTGGGCGTTTCGTTAGCCATGGACCATAAGATGATGGCGGCGTGATTGCGCGATGTTCCGATCTCCTCATCCAACTGCTGCGTGGCCTTGGCCAAGACTTTGGGATTGTCGAATTGTATGGCCCAGTACACGGGGTTCTCCGACCACACCAGTAATCCCATGCGGTCGGCGGCGCGCAACATGGATTCATCGTGCGGGTAGTGAGCGAGACGCACGTAGTTAGCTCCCAGTTCCTTCGCCCATCCAAGAAGCGTTTCCGCGTCCTTATCGGAGTAAGCACGGCCGCCGCGGTAAGGCGCCTCGGCATGGATGCAGACTCCGCGCAGAAAGATCGGCTTTCCATTGAGCAGGATCTCGGTGCCTCGTGTCTCGATGGTGCGGAAGCCAATGAGATCGTCAATTGAATCCTGCGCCGCGCTGACCTTCACCTTGTAAAGCTTCGGAGATTCAGGCGACCAGCGCTCGAGGCCTTTGACTTCCAGATGAATGGTTGCGCGGCCGCCTTGATCTGTGATGGCCGAGGCACTGGCGGATAAGTCGGGGATTTCGACTTCCACCTTTGTGCCCGGCTCACCGCCATGTACGTGCACCGAGCCTTCAATTGTGGAATCAGAAGCGCGGGAGAGATGCAGATCGTATTGGTCGATAAAAGCCTGAGGAACTTCTATCAATGAAACATTGCGCGTGAGTCCGCCGTAGTTCCACCAATCGGTTTTGAGAGTCGGTACGCCGTCTTCACGGCGGGTATTGTCGACGGCCGCCACAATGAAGTTTGCGCCCGCTTGAACGGCGTCCGTCACTTCGCAGTTGAAACTGGTGTAACCGCCTTCGTGTTCGCAGACTTTCTTCCCATTCACCCAGAACCATGAGCGGTAGTTGGCTGCGCCAATGTGCAGAAAGATATGCGTGTGAGCTTTTGGCTGGTAAGTGAAATCGCGCTGATACCAAAGCGGTCCTTCGTAGTAGAGAAGCGACTCGCGCTGCGTATTCCAATCGCCCGGCACCTTCAAGGTGGGTGACTTGGCAAAGTTATATTCGATGGGCCGCGTATCGCCGGGCTGCTGCTTTTGATTGCGGAAGTAAGAGGAGAATCCGTTGCCGTAGGGGTCGACAATCGCGGCCCAATCCCCGTTCAATGACGTCGCA
>JBEKVS010000111.1:0-15579 GCA_049513795.1 Occallatibacter sp.
ATGGAAGCAGTACTGATGGCCCTCTGCGCATGCACCAGCGTGGACGTGGTATCCATCCTCAAAAAGAAACGGCAGCCGCTTACCGGCTTGCGCGTTTCAGCCGTAGCCGAGCAATCCCCGGCGCCTCCGCGCGTGTTCACCAGCATCAGGCTCACATATGCTGTAAGCGGAAAGCTGAGCCGCAAAGCCGTCGAAGACTCCGTCGCCTTGTCAAAGAATAACTACTGCTCGGTATCGAAGATGCTGGAGAAGTCCACAACAATCGACTACGAGATCGTTTTTGTGGATGGTGAGCCGGAGCTATGATGAAGCGGCCGGTGGTGAACTTTCTTCAGGTCGCGTCGCTGGTTATGCTGCTGGTGGCGCTGGCGCTGCTTTCGGCCATTGCCACCATGCACTTCGCAATTCATGGCGCGGAAGTGCAGGTGCCGGCGTTGCAAGGCATGACCGTGGCTGACGCGCGCAGCCAGACCGCGGGGCTGGGGCTGAATCTTGACGTCGATAACCGTTATTACTCGAGCGACGTGGCCGCGGGACACATCCTTACCCAGTCTCCGCCTGCGGGCACGGTGGTACGCCGTGAGTGGCGAGTGCGTGTTTCCGAAAGCCTGGGCCAGCAAAAGGTGGACGTGCCAGACACGGTGGGCAAAGATGAGCGGGTCGCCGCATTGACGCTGCGTCGCGTGGGCCTGGAGGTGGGCGCGACTGCGCACCTTCCCTGGGCCAAACAGGCAGAAGGAACGGTGATTGCGCAGGATCCACCCGCGCACGCACAAGGAATTTCTCAACCCAGCGTGAATTTGCTGGTGGCGGCTCCGGACGATGAAGCACCCGATGGATTCGTGATGCCGGAACTGATTGGGCTGCCCCTCGCGACGGCGCAGATGCAACTCGTAAAGGTGGGCATCCCGGCGCCCGAGGTGACGAACGTGACTGTGCCCTTGGCGCCGGTCGGCATCGCAGATGCGCCGCCCAAACCGCCGACAAGGCCAGGCGCGGTGATCGCACAAACCCCGGCTCCGGGCGTGCGTGTGTTTCAAAACGTTGCAGTCAAGCTGACTGTGGCGAAGTAGCACGTCCGGCAGCGGACAAGCCGCCGTTTCGGAGAGAGAGAGCATGGGATTCAGCGAAGACCTGGAACGCATCGATCTGCAGGAAAGGGAGCTCCGCTTGCCGCGACTGGATGCCGATGTGGCTTGGGAGTTGGGTTCTCGGCTTCGGTCGATGGCATTGCAGCGCGGACTTGTGGTGGTCATCGACGTACGCCGCTTTGGGCAGCCTTTGTTTTACTCCGCGCTTGAAGGCACGACGCCCGATAACGTCGAGTGGGTGCGGCGCAAAAGCAACGTGGTGGCGCGGTTCCATCGCAGCTCGTATGCGGTTGGTATAAAGCTCAAAATCAAGAATGAGACGTTGACCGAGCAGCAGGGCTTGCCTCTGGCTGACTACGCCACACGCGGCGGATCGTTTCCACTCAATGTGGCAGAGGCTGGTGTTGTGGGCAGCGTGACCGTCTCCGGATTGCCCCAGCGTGCCGACCATGAATTGGCGGTCGAGGCTCTTTGCGCGCTTTTAGGCCGCGACTACTCCGAGTTGCGTCTCGACACGGAATGAAACCGCGCAGGAGTCATCGAGCGCTCTGAGCTACTGGGCCGTTGCGGACATAAGAACGTCCTCGGCGCGGTCGTAGCTTGCCGCCATGCCGCGTTCCATACCAGATCGGCGAGCCGTGTCGCGCGCTTGCTTCGACTCGTAGAGCACCGTGATGGTCATGATGGTCGAATCCCCTTGCTCAGCGAAGACCGTGGTGTCCAGCGCTTCGCCGGGGTACCACGATTCATCGAATTTTTCCGTCGCAACGAGCAGCCGGGGCGACACGATCTCGCGAAACACCCCGCGCATCCCCATCTCTTTCCCATCGGCTTCACTGCGCCACACATAGCGATAAGAACCGCCAACCTTGAGGTCGATTTCGCAAACGGGCATGGTCCAGCCGGGTGGCCCAAGAAGCCATTGCCGCACTAACTCCGGCTTGGTGAAGGCTTCGAAAACAAGCGCGCGCGGCGCGTTGAAGACGCGTGTCACCTGGATTTCGCAATCGCTTGGCGTGGATACGTTGAAGCTGTCGGGATACTTCATTTGTGGCTCCTTTCGTGCTTCTTATGCTTCTGTTTCTTTCCCTTCTTCTTCTTGGTTTTCATCTCGCCGAGAAGTGCGTCCAGATGTTGGAAGGACGACCTCCAGAATTCTCGATACTCCAATAGCCATTCGGTTGCCGCAGCCAGAGGCCTGGCATCGAGCCGGCTCGGGCGCCGCTGCGCGTCGCGATCGCGGACAATCAATCCCGCGCTCGCAAGCACTTTCAAATGCTTTGAAATCGCGGGCTGGGTCATGGAGAACGGAGCGGCGAGTTCAGTGACAGAAGCCTCGCCAGACGCCAACCTGGCCAAGATGGCGCGGCGCGTCGGGTCCGCCAGCGCGGCGAAGATAGCATCGAGTGCGTGGGAATCCTTCTCTTCATAGCCAATCAGTTCCATAACCAAAAAGTAATATACAAAATTGGAAATGTCAAGCGACTCTGCGCGTTCATTTCGTTTGATTCAATCAGATTCGTTCAATTACGGCGACGAAAAAGCCATCCGTGTGGAATTCACCAGGAAGCAGGCGGAGTGCGCCCTGCGGGATGACCGATGCCTGAAGACGCGCGGCAGCATCGCGGGTAATTTTGGATTCATTGAGCAGGGATTGGATCGAATCCTGAAGCGAGACCGGACGCAGGCCCGGTGTTGCAGCAAGAATGGCGGCGATGACGTGCTCATTCTCTTCCGGCTCCAGCGAGCAGGTGGAGTAAACGACGCGGCCGCCGGGACGAACGGCGCGCAGGGCGGCGGCAAGAATTGCCCGTTGGCGCTCAGACTGGCGGGACAGATCCTCTTGACGGAGCCTGTGGCGAATCTCCGGGTTGCGGCCCAACGTACCCGTGCCGCTGCATGGAACATCGGCGACGACAAGATCGAACGCTGCGTCTTCGTTGAGCGTGGTGACATCGACGTGGCGACATTCAATCTGGTCCGCGTGCCCAGCAAGACGTTGGCGCAACTGCTCAAAGCGCGGTGTGCTCGACTCGCAGGCGAGAATGCGAGCTTGCGGATTGCGCTCCGCAATGATGAGAGTCTTTCCGCCTGGTGCGGCGCAGGCGTCGAGGATTCTTGGCTCGCGAATGTCCAGGCGATTGGCCAAAGCCGCCGCGATTTCCGCTATCAATTGCGAACCTTCATCCTGTGCACGGACGCGGCCCTCGCGAAAGGCCGCCGTGCCTGTGACGTCGCCTGTAGTTACCATGCGCGCGGCAGAGAGAAGTTCGCCTGGAGCGAGGACTATGCCGGCCTCATTGAGTTCGGATTCAATGGCGACGTTGGCCAGCCTGAGGACGAGGGCAGGCTGCATCTGTCCATGAAGACAGAGGCCTCGCGCTGCATCGAGCCCGTAGAAGTCCACCCAGCGTTCGACTATCCAGGCAGGATGCGCCTGGGCCGAGGCAAGCTCCGCCGCGCGCTCCTCCGGGAAGCGGTCTTTCGGCATCTTCTCCAACTTGCGCAAGACGGCGTTGACCATGCCGGACGCAAAGCGGTGGCCAGCCTGCTTGGCCAACTCGACACTGTCATCGATGGCCGCGCGGGCGGGGATGCGATCCATGTGCAGAATCTGGAAGGCGCCGAGACGGAGAGCGATCCGGACTTCCGCGTCAAGTTTGCCATTGGGCCGGTCGAGCAAGCGTTGAAGCTGATGGTCGAGGCGAATCTGCCAGCGGATTGTGCCAAGAACGAGAGCCGTGGCCAGGTTGCGATCTAATGGCGACAGAGCGTCGATCGCGGCGTCGCGGAGCAGATCGTCGGAGTGGGCTTGGCCTTGTTCGATTGCCCGGAGCGCCTCGAACGCTGCCTTGCGCGCAGGGGCGATGTGCACGATGCGATGCTGCGCCTTAGATTTGCCGCGTGCAGCTCGAGGTAGCGCTGTCATGCGGTCAGGGTTCCGAGCCATGCAGTGGCGGTCAACGAGCTTCCGCGCAGGAACTCGGCAGCGGCGAGTCGTTTTTTCCCTTCCAGTTGAACCTCGATTATTTCGAGCCAGGTATTGCCGGCGCAGGCTGCAAAGAGGCGATCGGATTCGATCCGGATCTGCCCAGGTTCTGCCAGTCCGAAATGGGCGGAGCCAGCCTGAGTCAGGGTGTTGACGGCCAGTCGATGCAGGATGAGCTTCTTTCCGTCAAGCGTGGTAAAGGCTCCGGGCCAGGGTTGAAATCCGCGCCAGCGATTGTAGATTTCGTGGGCGCTGCGGGCGGCGAAATCCACGCGCCCATCTTCACGGTCGAGGAGCGGTGCGAATGTTGCCCCATTGTGGTTTTGCGGCCGTGGATGAAGGGTACCGGCCGTCAGGCCCGCGAGGGTCTCCACGACTAGCGGGGCGCCCACATGCGCGAGCCTTTCGAAGAGTTCGGCGGAGGTTTCATCGGGTGCGATCTCGACCGTCTGCTGCAAGAGAATGGGCCCGGTATCCAGGCCCTCTTCGAGCAGCATGGTGGTGTTGCCTGTCACGGCGTCGCCCATGGCGACAGCCCATTGAATCGGTGCAGCGCCGCGATATTTCGGCAGCAGCGATCCATGGAGATTGATGCAGCCGAGGCGCGGCAACACCAGCATCCAGGGAGGGATGATGCGGCCGTACGCAACAACGACGATGGCTTCAGGGGCGATGGATTCAAGCTGGGCGCGGAACTCCGCATTGGAACGGATCTTCTCCGGTTGCGTCACGGGAAGGCCGGCGGCGAGTGCGGCTTGCTTGACTGGAGGAGCAGTCAGTTGCTGTGAGCGGCCCACTGGACGGTCAGGCTGCGAGACGACCAGCGCGATTTCGTGGCCGGCCGCGAGCAGCGCTTCAAATGTGGGAACGGCGAAGGCAGGCGTGCCGCAGAAGACCAGTCTCATCGCACACCTCGCGCGGCTACCACTTGCCTTCGCGCTGCATCTTGCGGATCTTGCGCAGGTTCAGATCGCGCTTCAGGGCGCTCATGCGAAAGATGAACAACATGCCGTCGAGGTGGTCGATTTCGTGTTGCATGCAACGCGCCAGCAGTTCTTCCCCGTCCATCTCAAACCACTTGCCGTTCACGTCCTGGGCGCGGATGCGGACCTTGGCAGCGCGCACCACCTTCTCGCGAATCTCGGGGAAACTGAGGCAGCCTTCCTCCTCGTAGAGCTTGCCCTCGCTGAATATAACCTCAGGGTTAATCAGCACCAGCTTGTCCTTGGGATCTTTGCCCATGCTTAGGTCGATGACGGTGATGCGTTTGGAGACGCCGACCTGCGGCGCGGCCAGGCCAATGCCTTGCGAGGCGTATGTCGTTTCAAACAGGTCGCCGACAAACTTGCGCAACTCAGCGTTGAATTCGGTGACCGGCTCGCCTGGCTGCGACAGCACCGGCTCGGGGTATTTCACGATCTTGAGAATCATTGAGGTGGTCTAACTGCTCCGTTTCTGCTTCATTCTTATTTTAGTAGTTCCCAATCCGATTTTTTTAGTAGCTCCGTATCTGTTCGATGTATCCGCGGAAGTTTCGTTGCATTTCAAGCATCGAGTCGCCACCGAACTTCTGCTGCGCCAGGTTGGCGACAGTCAGCGCAACCATGGCCTCGGCGGCCACGCCGGCGGCCGGCACAACACAAATATCGGAGCGCTCATAGCTGGCGCTGGTCGCCTCGCGGGTGTCGAAGCGTACCGATTCGAGCGGCCTGCGCAGCGTGGAGATGGGCTTCAAATAGCCGCGGACGACAATGTCTTCGCCGTTTGAAACGCCGCCTTCAATGCCGCCGGCGTTGTTCTGCTCGCGGGTGAAGCGGGTCGGGCGGCCGTTATCTTCCGGCGCATAGTGAATGGCGTCGTGCACTTTGGAGCCAAACGATTCAGCAGCTGTCACGCCGCGTCCAATCTCAACCGCTTTCACCGCTTGCAGGCTCATCACGGACCAGGCAAGCAGGCCGTCGAGACGCTCGTCCCAGTTGGCGTAGGTGCCGAGGCCGGCCGGTGCGCCGTGCACGACCACTTCAAAGACTCCGCCCACTGTGTCGCCCGTGCGCGAGACCTCCTCGACTTCTTCTTTCATGCGCGCTTCGGTGTTCGCGTCGACGCAACTCAGCATGACTTCGTCTTTCGCGGCGACGGCGACAATCTCCTCCCAGGCGGCCTGGCGGTCCAGCTCAACGCGGCCCACGCGGATGACGTGACTGAGCACTTCAATGCCCAATGCGCGCAGAAAAAGCTTGGCCAAAGCGCCGGCGGCCACGCGGCTGGTGGACTCGCGTGCCGAGGCGCGCTCCAACACGTAACGAGCATCGGGGAAGTTGTATTTGAGCGCGCCCGCCAGGTCGGCATGTCCGGGGCGCGGGGAGGTTACAGCCTGGTGCTTGCTGGCTTCGCCGGCTTCGACGGGGAGCTTTTCTTCCCAGTTTTTCCAGTCGCGATTAACGATCTCAATGGCAATCGGCGATCCAATTGTCTTACCGTGTCTTACACCGGAGAGAATATGCGCCTTGTCGGTCTCGATCTTCATGCGGCCGCCGCGGCCATAGCCCTGCTGGCGCCGCCACAACTCGCGGTTGACGAATTCAAGATCGACCGGAACCCCGGCAGGAAGGCCGGAGATGAGCGCAGTGAGAGCTTCTCCATGGGACTCACCGGCGCTGGAAAAACGGATCATATCCCTCTGATTGTAACGGAGGAGCAGCGCGTCGGATTACAGTGGTCATCTGGCAGCAATCAGCCGCCTGAATTTATTCGGGCAAACTACAGGCTGATGGCCAGCGGCGGTCGTGTATTCTGCTTTCGAGGTCGAGCAGACCTTGTGCACGGTTCCTCGCTGATATCTGACCACTGAAAGCTGACAACTGCCATGGCCCACTTCCTCTTCAAAACCGAACCCGGAGTTTACTCCTTCGACGATTTTCTGCGCGACAAAGAGACCGTCTGGGATGGCGTGACCAATCCAACCGCCGTCAAGTACCTGCGCGAGATGCCGGCAGGGACGAAATGGATCTTCTACCATACCGGCGACGAACGCACCGCCGTCGGCACCGGGACTGTGGTGAGCGTGGACGCAGGCGATCCCAAGGCTCCTGTGGTGAAGGTGAAGGCGGGCAAACACCTCAAGACGCCGAAGACTCTTGCCGCGATCAAGGCCGAGCCTCTGTTTGCAAAGTCGCCACTGGTCAATATTGGAAGGCTATCCGTCGTTCCGCTCACGGAAGAGCAGTGGGATTGGTTTCTGGCGTGAAGGCCAAAATGGTCGGCGGCTGCGCGCGATCCTGGTATCCCAGGTCTCAACGACGAGACCTTGGATACCCAAGTATCATCGGTCAGTCGTGGTGATCGCCGGAGCAGCAGGAGCCGCTTGTCGCACTCACCTTGGCGGGTTCAATGTAGGGCTCGGCGGGATCGACGAAGTAACCCTCGGCGTACTTGTCATGGTGGCGAACCCAGGCCATGGTGTGGGCCAGGCCGGCTTCGTCGCGGCCCTTGGGCGCGTGGTCGAGGAAGTTATAGGCGCCGACGAAGATATCGAGGCCGCGCGCATAACTCGAATAGGTGTGGAATATGTCGCCGTTGGCGTCCTTGAAGAACACGCTCAGTCCGGGACCTTCCTCGCTGGGAAACTGGGTAAGTTCGTAGTTATAAGTCACCTTGCCGCTGGCCCGTTCTTCCGGCGTGAACGACACGTGGTAGTCGTAATTGAAGTCACCGCCAAACGAAGACACCCAGGGAAACCGCCAGCCCATGCGCTTCTTGAATGCTGCAATCTCGGCCATGGGCGCGCGCGAAATCACGGCAAGCGTCACATCGCGATTTGCCAGGTGAATGGCTGAGCCGTCGAAGTGGTCGGCCAGGTAGGAACAGCTTTTGCAGCCCTCGCTCCATCCAGGGCCAAACATGAAATGGTAGATCATTAACTGGCTGCGGCCGTCGAACAGATCCGCAAGTGTCTGCTTGCCCTTGGGTCCATCGAAAACATAGTGCTTTTCAACCTTCTCCCAGGGTAACTCACGGCGTTGCCGGCTTAACTCGTCGCGGAGCCGGGTAAATTCCTTTTCCTTGTTCAAGAATTCTTTGCGCGCGGTAAGCCACTCCTCGGGTGAAACGGCTTTAGGATTTGCAATCTCGGTGGTGATGCTAGCCATGTTGATCCTCCTGGGGTGACGGGATTACTGGGATGTTGGTCTCGACCTTGTCATTCGCGACTTTCGAAACAACGAGGACGGTCATGCCGCCGGCAGAGACAGCCGCCGCCGCAATCCATGCCGCGGTTGCCAAGCAAACTGGACACATGGGAACCTCCTCCTCTGCGCGGTGATGTCGTTTACTGCCGACGCGGTTCAGTTATCGAGCCTCCGCGGCTTTGCGCGTCCGATCCAGCATCGATGCCCAGCCCTTTTGTACGCCGTTTCTGTGATCGTCCTGAATGAAGCCAAGCGCCTTGTGGCGAAACGCGATCTTTGTTCCGCCGTCCGCGTCCGTGAGGCGGTATTGCACGTTGGAGACGAAAGGATACGATGCGAAAAGCGGACCCGTGAACTCCAGCAGTGCCGGCCGTTTAATAGCCTGCACGTGGGCCCAGAGATGGCCGTTGTTGTCGCCCAGATCGCGATACCACCTGCCGCCGGGCCAGGGCTCAATCACCATCGGCATGGGGACGCCGTCGGCTCTTTCGTTGCGCGGGCCAATCTGTTCGAGCAACGCATCAAAGGTGACTTCCAGCGACGCGTTGACAAATATCTCCTGGTTAATTGTCAGGGTTAAATTCTCGATGCTCATGGCTGTCTCAATCATGCTCTCTCCTTGTCCGGGGTTGTGTTGGGGATGGCTGGAACGGTGTCTGGGTTGCGTTGGCTCATTGTTTCTTCCGCGAGCTTCTTCACGCTTAATAATTGGTGCTGCCAATAGCGCTCGAAGGTGGCCGTCCATTCATGCAGCGGCCGAATCGCCTCGGAGTTGGTCCGGTAAAACTTCTGCCGCCCGGCGCAACGCATGTGCACGAGGCCCACGCTGCGCAGCACGCGCAAGTGCTTGGAGACCGATGGCTGGTCGAGGCTGAGGTTGACGACGATGTCGCCGACCGGGCGCTCACTGGTGGCAAGGTAGGTGAGGATCGCGCGCCTGCGCGGCTCCGCTACGGCATTGAATGCGTCGGAAGTGGTCGCTGCCCTGGCCATGAAGAGAATTTATATTCTTATATGGGAATATGTCAAGCGGAATTTGTCAAAATGTTCAGCTGTCGCCGGACCGCAGACGATTGAAATGAAGTAAGATTTCCTTGTATCCTTGGATGAGGGGGTTCTATGCTGGCGAAATTGACGGTAAAGAATCAGCTCACCTTGCCCAAGGCGGTCGCAACACAGTTCACCGGGGTCGAGTACTTCGAGGTGAGCACAGATGGCTCAGCTATTCTGCTCAAGCCGCTGCGGCCGAGCCGCCTGGATGAAGTACGCGCCAAACTCGAACAGCTTGGCATCACGGAGCAGGATGTTACCGATGCAATTGCCTGGGCGCGTCAAGGCGAGTGAGTGCTGCAATCAAAGCGAGAGTCGTCTTCGACACGAATGTGGTCCTCTCCGCGCTCCTCTTCACGCATGGCCGGTTAAGCTGGCTGGTTGGTCATTGGCAAGCCGAAAATTGCGTGCCCCTCATCTCGCGTGCGACGGCGGTGGAATTGACGAGAATTCTCGCGTATCCGAAGTTCCACCTCACCGCTGAAGAGCAGTTGGAAGCGTTGGCCAATTATATCCCGTTTTGCGAGGCAATCGCGATTGCGAGTCCGTGTCCGATTCTTTGCCGCGACCTTAAAGATCAGCCGTTTCTCGATCTGGCCGAGAGCGGCAAAGCTGATCTGCTGGTCACAGGAGACGATGATTTGCTGGTGCTGGCTGGGCAGACGGCATTTGTGATCGAGACGCCGGAGGCCTACCGACGCAGAACGAGCGGTACGGAGCATCATCTGTGAGCCTATTGTCCGAACTTCGATGTCGATTCATGACGGCGAGAGTTAGTTCAATTTGCGCCAAGACGTGGCATCCACTAGCTTATGCCCCTCGGAGTTTCCGCCACCCCAAAACTCCAGAACCTCCCTTGTAATCAGGTCCTTGGCCCCAGCGTTTAGGTACCCCTTGTCGTCAAAGTTCAGTGGGTGAACGAGCAAGCTAATTACGCGGTTTGGATTGACACGCTTCGCGTACAGCTTATAGCCGATGTTAAGTGAGTCTGCGGCCAGGATGATTGGTGACCAGGCCGGGTGCCGCTCGACTTCAAGACTGTGCACAGACTTAATTTCAGCCAAGAGCGCATCGATTGCCGTGACCGCGTCGACCCGCTCGAAGCGATCCTTGAGATAGTCAACAAACGCTGACGAGATGCTCTCCCCGAGTTCCTTCTGCGCCTTCTCCCAGATGGGCAAATCGGCGTCTTTGATGTAGATCGTCTTGTTTGGCATGTTGTCACCTTGGTGCCAATATACATACACTGCAATCACATTGCAAATATACCTGCGAAGTTCTACCCTTGCTGATCCTCCAGCCAGCGCTTCACATTCAGCAACTGCCGGTTATCCAGCGCCCATACCTTATTGGTCAGTTCATTCGGACCCTTGCCTTCTCTCGCCGACTTGTCGAACTCCGACGACACGGCTTGCATTTTGGCGTCCAGATCGTCGAGGAAGTTCAGCACCAGTGCTTCGGGAATCATGGGCAGCTTGGGCGATCCAAACTCGAGCTTGCCGTGATGGCTGAGGATCAGGTGCAGGACCAATGTCTTCAACTTAGACGGGAAGCTAGGCAGGCTGTCGATGGTGCGCTCGGCCAATGCTGCGCCAATCTGGATGTGGCCCAGCAGCATGCCTTCGACGGTGTACTCGAAGCCGACCTGCCAGCTCAGCTCGCGCACCTTGCCGATGTCGTGGAGAATGACTCCAGTGAGCAGCAGGTCGCGATCGAGCAGAGGGTAATGCGGGGCAACGCGATCGGCCAGGGTGCACAGGCTCACCACATGCTCCAGCAGGCCGCCGAGCCACGCATGGTGGAGCTGCTTGGCCGCTGGCGCCTCGCGATACGCTTCTGCCAGGGCTGGGTCGTCGAGCACGGTAGTGAGCAACAGCTTGAGGTCGGGGTTAGCCAGGCTGTCGACGAAGCCGCGAAGCTGGCTCCAGAGGGTCGCCACGTCGTACGTGGTCGAAGGCAGAATGTCGGCCTTCTCCACTTCGCTGGGCAACGCGATACGCAGCTGGTCGACCTTCATCTGCAGCTGCTCGCCAAAACGCGAAGCGCTGCCACGCGCCTTGACCAGATCGCCGCGGTCGAAGTCCCTGGCAATGCGCGCATCGCCAGGCTCCCAAACGCGAGCCTCAAGCTGCCCCGTCTTGTCACCGAGAATCAGGCATAGATAGGCCTTGTTGGTTTTTGAGGTTCTGTGTTGCTTGGACAGGACAAGGAAAAAGCCGTCGAAGAGCTTTCCCTCTTCGAAGCTTGCCAGATCGGCGATATAGATGTCTTTCATACTCGGAAGAAAATGCTCAGGAGAAGCTTAACGGAACCGGCTGCCGCATCCATAACCAGGCGCGGCCTGGAACGTGAGTTGTGGAATGCGAAGCCTGGCCTTGCCCGGGCCGTCTAGGCGCGCGGCCTATCTGAAGAAGCGCTCGAATTTGGCTTCAGGGCTGCGGCGGAGGCGCTGTCGCTGGGGCGGGAGTTTGCGCCGCAGGAGCTGGCGGCGTTGCGCTCGTGTCGGGTGCTGCTTCATCCGGCTTCTTGGTCTTGTCCGCGAGCCGGGTCTTCTCGCCGGTAGTCGCGGTCTGCTTTTTCTTCTTCTTCACCGACGTATCGCCGTTAAGCCCCAGGGCGGCGGCTTGCTGCTGCCGATCCGCAACTTCGGCCGCATCGGGAGGAGGAGGAGCGTCGCTATCAAGCTGCGGGCCTTTGACCTTGGCCTTCTTCTCTTCTTTGGCACGGTCGCTGAAGCGCGTTTTCTGCGTGGGCTTGGTGCTTTGGTCCAGAGGGTTGGCGGGCTCGGGAGTTGCGGCTGCCACCTGCTGCACCGCACCCGCATCTTCCGTGGTAGTTGACGGTCCGGTGGGCAAGGTCTTGGTAGGCGCCTGGCCGAAGCGGATCTTTTCCTTCTTGCCCGGCTTCTGCACCGTAGCGCTGGCGTTCTTCTTCTCCGCAGCGGTTGGCGCGCCGCCGTCGGAGGCGACGGCCGATGACCCCGATTTCTGCCGGAACGTGTGCGTTGTTTCGCGGAAGCGCGTCCGTTCAACCTTCTTCTTTTTCTTGGTCGTGGGAGGCGTGTATACGCTGTATGTCGGCGTGATCGACTTGGGATTTGCACCGGTGTCCACATAGCCGGTCTTGGTGTAGATGTATGCGTCCTCGCGCATCTGGGTCAAGTACTGGCGCATGGCCGGCTCCATGCGGTTCTCATAGTACTTCTCTTCCACTTCCTGCTCGACATCCTTGAACGCGGGAACGCCGGCTTCAACGTGCTGATCCACTTTGAAGATGACGTAGCCCTGCTTGGTGCGAATGGGATCGGTAACCTGGCCGGTCTTGAGGGCAAAGACGGCGTTTTCAAAGACCGTGGCTAGCTCACCGTCACCGCGATGAAAGGTGCCAAATGCGCCGCCTTCTGCCGCCGTAGTGCCCTCGCTGAATGACTTGGCCAACTGGCTGAAATCGCCGCCGGCGTGGAGTTTGGCTTCGAGATCGTCTGCCTTGGCCTTGCCCGCGGCGACTTTTGCCGCGTCGTCGAGGTCGGGACCGGTGGAGACCAGAATCTCACTCAGCTGCACGCTTTCCGGCTTGACGTAATCCTGCTTGTGCTGATTGAAGTAGCGCTCCACCTCGCCGGGAGTGAATTGAATCTTGCGGCCAACCTCGTCGCGCATCACCAGCTGGGTGATGATGCCATTGCGGATTCCGGCCTTGAAATCCTCGAACGAAACGCCCTGTTCTTTGGCTGCCTTTTCCAGATCCTGAAGGGTTTCAAGGTTGTATTGCTTGCGGATCTCATCGAGACGCTTGATCAGTTCGGTCTCGCCATTGATGCCGAGTTCCTTGCCTTTGGACAGCCATAGTTGCTGGTCGATGAGCTCACGCAGCAGGTCGCGATGGCGGTTGGAAAGCTCCTGCATGGTGAGGCCTTGCTGCTTGCCTTCCTGATCCATCTCTTTCAGGGCCCTGTCGTAATCCGACTGGGTGATGATCTGATCGTTCACGCGAGCTACGATGTCCTCGACGGTCACGCCGCCATAGGGGCTCTGCGGAGCCGCGGCGCGCGTCTGCGCCAAGCCCAAAGTTGCAAGGCCGGATGTTGCGAGCAGCGCGGTTGAGAATACGAAAGCCGCGCAGATGCGGGGGAGCCCGGGGCTTTGAACGAATCTTGGTGTCACAAATGGTGTCATAGGTTAGGACGCGCCAAAGGGGTCGAACAACTTTCCCCCTGAGGCATAGACGCTATTGTAAATGCCAGGAGAGCCGCGACCGGGCCAGGGCAAACCAATTTCTGTGCCGTCCAATTTCCAGGTCGGATGGTCCGGCTGGACGGTCCGGGTCTTGGTCTGGGGTTGGCCATCCCCGCTACCTGAAAGGCCGCCGCCCACGTCAAATAGACCAGTGCTATACTTTAGGCTGGAGACAGCCCTGCCAGGCCCGATCTTCGTTGGCCTGCCGTCTCTGCCATCCGGAGGTTGTTCCTGCCTATGAGCCCTCGTGCCCGCCGCGCGCTGTTCACCGTAATTCTGTTTTTTTCTGTCTGCGCCGTTGTGGGCAGCCTGCTGCAACGCCGCGTAGGGGCGCAGTCTTCGCAGGATGAGAGCCAGCTCCGCGACAGCCTGAAGGCGTTCACCAACGTTTACGCGCTGGTGGAGCAGAACTACGCCGAGCCGATTGAGGGCGACAAGGCCGACGCGGCCATCTACGACGGCGCCATTCCGGGCATGTTGCGGGTCCTCGACCCACACTCCAACTTCTACGACCCAAAGGCTTACGCCAAGATGCGCGAGGAGCAGCATGGGCGCTATTACGGCGTCGGCATGACCATCCAGCAAACTCCTGCCGGCAAGGTCTTTGTTGTGTATCCGATGGAAGGCGGTCCGGCGTTCCGGGCCGGCGTCCATCCCGGCGATGTAATCGCGGCCATCGATGGGAAAAGCACCGATGGTATGACTTCGGATCTGGTGGCAAAAGAGCTTAAGGGACCCAAGGGAACGCCCGTTCAAGTGAGCATGACGCGCGAAGGCCAGGCCAAACCGCTGGTTTTTCCGCTGGTTCGCGACGAGATCCCCAATCCCTCGGTGGACCTTAAATATGAGATTCGCCCCGGAGTGGGTTACATCCACTTGAGGCAGTTCCAGGAGACTACCGCCCAGGAAGTGATTGAGGCCATCGACGGCTTTGGCGATCTGAATGGCCTGATCTTCGATTTGCGCGACAATCCCGGCGGCCTGCTCAGCCAGGCTGTGGAAGTCTGCGACCACCTGCTGACCAAGGGTCAATCGATTGTCTCGCAGCGCGGGCGCGCCTATCCTGACCAGAACTACACGGCCATGCGCGGCAACGATGGCAAGACCTTCCCCATCGTCGTGCTGGTGAGTCGCGGAACGGCGTCGGCAGCTGAGATTGTCAGCGGCGCACTGCAGGACCACGACCGCGCGTTGATCGTTGGCCAGACCACCTTCGGCAAAGGTCTCGTCCAGACGGTCTACAACCTGAGCGAGAATACCGGCCTTGCGCTGACCACCTACCATTACTACACGCCTTCCGGAAGGCTCATTCAGCGCAACTACGAAGGCGTTTCGCTCTACGACTATTACTACAACCATGCCGGCGCGCTGCCCGCCAACAACACCAACCAGGAAGTGAAACTCACTGACTCCGGCCGCACCGTGTATGGCGGCGGCGGCATCACGCCGGACGAAAAGATTGAGCCGCCCAAGGCGAATCACTTCCAGGAAGAGCTGCTGCAGAAGGACGTGTTCTTCAAGTTCGCACCGGTTTACCTTTCCAACCGCACGGTGGACAAGAGCTTTGAAGTGAACGAAGCCGTTCTGAGCGAGTTCAAGCAATATCTGACCGGTCAGAGCATCCCTTACACCCAGGCCGATCTGGACGGTGTCAGCGACTGGCTCAAAGCCTGCATCAAGGACAAGATTGACGCCATTCAGTTCGGCGAGTCGCAGGGCCTGCGTGTGCGCGCCGATTGGGACCCGATGATCCAGAAGGCGCTGACCTACCTGCCCGAGGCACAGGCCTTGGAAGACAACGCTCACAAGGTGCTCACGCAGAAAGCCGAAGCGAGGACCGCGGCGCAATAAGCTGATTTGATTCCTGGGTCGAGCACCTCGCGCTTCGCAGTTCGCTGCCGGTTCTCCGTCTGAATAAGTTCCTGCAGGACTAGAAACAAATCGATCCTGACGTTTGCCAGAGAACATCTTTTTCCAGACTCCTCGAAATGGGCTTGACCCTTCTCGAGGATGTATCTGTTGAGGTT
>JBEKVS010000112.1:0-15577 GCA_049513795.1 Occallatibacter sp.
CGGCGGCGTAGTGCCGGTGGCGTGAACAGCGGATGCTGCGCTCATCGCGATTCCTTTACGCCGAGTTCGACCGCGGCGAGTTCAAGCTGCTCCGCGGTTGGCACACCGTGGTGCCAGGCGGGTTTGTTCTCGGCAAAGGAGGCGCCTTTACCCTTGACGGTGTTGGCGATGATGCAGCTGGGCTTTCCTCTTTCGAGGGGAAGATTCGCGAAGCAATTCAGGAGCGCGACATGATCGTGGCCGTCCACCTCGACCACGGCAAAACCAAAGGCAGCCCATTTCGGAGCCATGGGATCCATGCGAATGATTTGCTCGGTAAAATCGCCCTGCTGAATACGATTTCGGTCGACTATAACCACAAGGTTATCGAGCCCGTATTGTTGGGCAGTTAAAGCCGCTTCCCAGTTGGAACCTTCCTGCAATTCGCCGTCGCCGGTGAGTACAAAGGTTCTCCAGCTTTCGCCACGCATGCGCGCTGCGAGTGCGCAGCCGACAGCGATCGGCAGCCCGTGGCCGAGCGGGCCGGTGTTGGCTTCTACTCCCGGCAGCTTGTTGCGGTCGGGGTGGCCATTGAGCATCGAGAGCGGGTCCATGAAGGTCTTGAGCATCGCTCTAGGGAAGAAGCCCTTGAAGGCGAGTGTCGAATAGAAGGCGCCGGAGCAATGACCCTTGCTCATGATGAAGCGGTCGCGTTGAGGCCATGCCGGCTGAGCGGGATTCACATTCAAGACGCCGGCAAGATAAAGTGTCGCGAGGATATCGGCCGATGAAAGATCTCCGCCCGTATGCCCGAGGCCCGAGTGATTGGTCATGGTCATGGCGCTGAATCGGATCTCATTGGCCAGCTGCTTGAGCCGCGAAGCTTGCCCTTCGATCGAAGCCTGGCCGTCGCCCGTGTTCGATTCGATCATTCCTTTGTTCCTTCCATGCATATTTATGCATATATGCATGATGTTGTAATCTCACTATCGACAATACTTGCGAAACTGTCAAATCCGATTGCGGCAGCGCTCTGATCCTGGCTGGGAATTGGCGAATTTGCGGAGGAAAGCATGGGAATAAAAAGGTTCATCAGCAGCGGCGTGCTCACGAGGAGCGTCGCGGTTCTTGCTTCGTTTTTCTGCGCGGTCGCCGTAGCACAACCCGCACATGCGCCGGCTGCCGAGACCTTCAACGGACATCCGCGCGCGGCCATCATCAGCGACATCGGCAATGAGCCGGACGACCAGATGTCGTTTGTGCGCCTGCTGCTCTACTCCAACGAACTTGATCTCGAGGCCATGATCGCGACTACTTCAACCTGGCAGAAGACGGCGAGTCATCCTGAGACGATGCACTCCATTGTTGAGGCGTATAGACAAGTGCGGCCCAACCTGCTTTTGCACGCCAGGGGCTGGCCCACGGCAGAGGAACTCGATGCGCACATCTTTGCCGGCCAGCCTGCCTACGGCATGGCCGCGACCGGAGACGGCAAGGCATCCGCCGGATCGAAGGCGTTGATGAAGGCCATCGAAAGCGACGATCCTCGTCCGCTGTGGATCTGCCTTTGGGGCGGCGTCAACACGCTGGCGCAGGCCCTGATCGATCTGCGCGCCTCGCATTCCCCCGCGGAGATGGAGCGGCTCATAGCGCATGTGCGCGTCTCCTCCATCTCCGACCAGGACGATGCCGGCCCCTGGATTCGCCGCGAATTCCCTGCCCTGTTCTATGTCGTAAAACCAAGCCCGCCGAACAGCGAAGAGTACTACGAAGCGACCTGGACCGGCATCAGCGGCGACCTTTACTACCGCAATTGCGCAGGCGCGGATACGAGTCTGGTGACCAACGAATGGCTTGAAACGAACATCCGCGCAAAAGGTCCGATGGGCAAGTGGTATCCGCGATTCATGTTCATCATGGAAGGAGACACTCCATCGTATCTGGGATTGATCGACAACGGCTTGAACGCTTATCGGCGGCCTGACTGGGGCGGTTGGGGCGGGCGTTATGTGTATCGGCAGCCGTACGGGGAAACCCACGCTATCTGGACCCAGGGTGGCGACGAGTTTTTTCGCACCACCTCGCAAGATCGCGTTGTCGGCACAGACGGCGTTGAGCATGTTTCCGACCAGGCCACCATCTGGCGCTGGCGCGAGGCTTACCAAAATGACTTTGCCGCGCGCATGGACTGGACCATCAAGGATTTCGCTCACGCCAATCACAATCCAGAGCTCGTGGTCAACGGGCAGGCGGGGACCACTCCGGTCGAGTTGACAACGGACGCCAAGCAGACGGTGACTCTGGACGCGACAGGCAGCAAAGACCCCGATGGGCAAACGCTGCACTACAAGTGGTGGGTGTATCAGGAAGCAGGACTCACGGGTACGCACGGCGCGGACGTGACCATCAGCGACGCAAACAGCCCTCAGGCGCACGTAACGGTGAACTCGCCGTGCCGCGCAGCATGGATTCCCGGTATTATGCCGTGCCGCGGAGAAGGCGTGGCGCACATTATTCTCGAAGTGACGGATGATGGCAGCCCGCGGCTCACTTCATACCGGCGCATCATTCTTCGCGTTCGCGCGCTGACGGCAGCCGCAGTTCCGGCGGCGAAGCCTTAGTGAGCCTGGCGGCGTTGCGCGAAAGGCGGTATCCGCATCTAATTGGAATGTTTCAGCAGGAAAGAACTGCCAACAACATTGGAACATTCAATCATCCGGAATGACGATCGCTCGAGGTGAGATACCAAGCCATGAGATTCGCCACACTCGCTCTACTATTTTCCGCTGCTGCACTGCTCCCCGATGTAATTCCCGCACAAGAGACCGTCACCGGGAAGGCGGCCTTCGCGGACTGGAATCAGCAGCAGCCCGGCATTCGCCGCAAGATCACCGTCGCCGATCTTCCCGAACCTAACCCCGATGAGGCGGTCGACAACACGCCACACGTCATCGCACGGCCCGCCGATGCTTGGCCGCTCGCGCCTGCCGGCTTCAAAGTCACGCTCTACGCCGGCGGCGATGCCGCGCCCATGCAGCGCGCAGATAACAAGCAGTTCATGCGCCTGAGCGGCGGCACTTTCACCATGCCGCGGTTGATCCGCACCGCGCCCAATGGAGATCTCTTTCTGGCCGACTCCGGGGCCGGCACGTTGTTCGTCCTGCGCGGCACTGGAGCGGATGGCAAGGCCGCCCAAATCGAGAAGTTCGCCACCGGGCTCGACCATCCGTTCGGGATCGCCTTTTATCCGTCCGAGAATCCGAAGTACATCTACGTCGGAAACGCAACAACGATCCAACGATTCCCCTACCATTCCGGCGACCTTCACGCTGCGGGTCCGGCCGAGACCATCGTGCCCGACATTCCGGGCTACGCGCAACTCAGGGGCGGAGGCCATTGGACGCGCGACGTCATCTTCAGCAAAGACGAGCGGCACATGCTGGTCTCGGTTGGCTCTGGCTCCAATGTCGATGACCCTGACACGCATCCCAGAGAGTTCCACCGGGCTGACGTGCTTGAATTCACTCCGGAAGGCAAGTTCATCGAGGTCTATGCATACGGCATCCGCAACTGCGTCGGTGAGGCCATTAACCCCACCACCGGGCAGTTATGGTGCTCCACAAATGAGCGCGATAACCTTGGCAATCATCTTGTTCCTGACTACGTGACATCCATCAAGGAAGGCGGATTCTACGGCTGGCCCTGGTATTACATGGGCGGCCACCAGGACCCGCGACTGCCCGAGCCATGCGCGAACGGGACCGGCCCTAACCCGCAGGCGCCTGCGCTCACCGCGGATCAAGCCAATAACTGCAAACGCGTTGACCTTGCCGCCAAGGTCATTACTCCTGACGTGCTGGTGCAGCCCCATATGGCTTCGCTGGAGATGGTTTTCTATCCCACCGGGAAAAAGGAGTTCCCCGCTACTTACGACGGCGACGGCTTCGCGGCTGAGCATGGCTCGTGGAACCGCAAGAATCGGGCCGGATACGAGGTGATTCGCATCCCCATGCAAGATGGCCACGCGGATGGAAGCTATGAAGACTTCCTCACTGGCTTTGTCACCAAAGACGGGCAAGTCTGGGGACGGCCGGTGGGCGTCGCCATCGCCAAAGACGGCAGCATGTTTGTCACCGACGACGGCTCCCGCAGCGTCTGGCGCGTGACCTACACGGGCAAATAAAACCACTGCGACCAGAACCCACCGAACAGAGTTATGAGCGCCATTGCTGGCCCGATCGGTGAATGGTGAGGCCGGCTACACCAGCTATAACTCCTTAAACGACCCCGCAAAGCGAGATAAGCGGAGAGTAACAGGATTCTCTAGTAACTCGATCTGATTACTCCAGTGCTTATGCGTAATGCAGACGATTTAATATCGCATGAACGCGAAGCATTCTTTCCTTGCAATTTCGGCGGGCTTCCTTTCTTATCTATATTCTCAGGTGAATTATTACTCCCCGATAAAAGAGGCCTCTCCCTATGAGCCACAATTCAAAGTACTGCCTGCTCCCTCTTGCAGTTGCGGCCCTGCTGGCCGCGACTGCATCCCGTCAAGCATCTGCATCCGAAATCACTGTCGGCAGCCCAGTGAGCGGTATGCGGGTTTCATCGCCCGTAATGATCAAAGCCCACAACGTGGGGTGCAATGGAGCCCGCCCGACCTATTTCGGGTATTCGATTGACGATGACCGGGCAATCGTCCCGGGCAGAGATTCCTATGACATCGATGTCTTCGGTCAATCCCTTGCGGCCGGGCCGCATACGCTCCACTTCAGGTCGTGGACCAGCGAGGGTGAATGTCCAGAGGTCACCACAACCTTCACGGTCCAAAGCCCGAAAGATCCGACAACCAAGCTCAGCATTCCGCCGGATGCGGTATCGTCGGGCAGTTTGGACGGTTCGAGTCGATGGGTCGAGGGACATGATGGAGGCACTCCCGGAAAGTCAGAAGGATGGATGCTCTATCCGGCCAAGACGCCCCTTTACGACGATGCCCGCGAATTTATGATGACCTACACCGAACGTGCCGGCGAACGTTGGAGCACCTTCATTGTGCAGGACACCGTGCCGACGCATTTTGCCCTGGACCTCTACGTCATGTTTCCCAATCCTTCGGAAGTGAGGAACCTGGAGATGGATATTAACCAGGTGCTTGCGAATGGGGACACGATCATCATGTCGACGCAATGCTCGGGTGAGATCGGATTCTGGGAGTATGGAGATACCAAGGGTGACCAGGAACATTGGAAGTCCACAAAGCTTCCCTGCAATCCGGCAACCTGGAAGGCCAATGTGTGGCATCACGTGCAGATCGGCGAGCATCACGATGGGCTTGGAAATGTCACCCATGATTGGGTAACGCTGGACGGAGATTACACCCCATTCGTGGATGCAACGCTTCCATCCGTGCGCGCCGAGGACTGGGAGATTGGAAACATCGCTACCCAGTTCCAGATTGAAGGATCGAGCCTGAGCAGCGGCAAAGCCACGGCCTATGTTCACGACCTGACGGTTTACCGCTGGTAGTCGATCCTGTCATGCTGCCCGGTGCGGCATTGGGTTAAGAGGCAGCGCCTGCAGTTCGTGATTTTCGCGACAGGTCAGTCTACAAGGAATGTGGGCCCCATTTGCGGCCTGAATGCTACCTTTGTGGAAGGACCGCAGTAGAGTCCTGGGACGATTAGTCGTATCGTAGTGAGCGCCCCGGAGACACCGATGCACGACAAAGTTGGAGAACATTCATTTGTTCAGGCGAGCCTGACGCACGTCAACGATCAGGTAACTCGGGGCACGGCCGAAGTCAGCGCAGCGATTGGCGAGGCTCTGGGCACAACGGATCAGTCAGCGATTGCAGCGGGGCGCGCGACTCTTTCAAACCAGTTGAGCCAAGCCTTGCAATCCGTTCAGACCGAGCCTTCGCATCAGGATGTGCACTTCGTCTCCCGCTTCGATCTTGTGGGGCTTTTCCAGTCAGCGCTGGGAAAGGTATTCTCAGACATCCCCGACCTGCAAAGGTACGGCGACAAAAATCCCGCTTGGCTGGCCACAATTATCGAAGAGATCACCTATGATCTCTCCACCTTTTTTCAGCGGGTTTATACCGATGTCCACGGCAACAAGCGATCGCTGCTGCACTCGGTCATCGCGGAGTGGCATCAGTTGCGCAACACGCGCGCCCCTTTTCCACCTGGCTCTCCGCGCACGATACCGATGCCGGAGAACGCGAGCGTCGTTTTGCTGGGAGATTGGGGTGGAGACAACGACGCGGCCAGGAACGTGGCAGCCATCGTTCGAAAACATAATCCAAGCATGGGCGTCCACCTGGGCGACATTTATTACGGCGGCACCAAGGCGGAGTGCGATTCATTTCTGCGCCTATGGCCATTCCACGTCAACCCTGCAGACCCAAATTCGGCAATCATTCATGGTTCCAGTCTCGCTCTGAATGGGAACCATGAGATGTATAGCGGGGGCGAGTCTTACTTCAATACAGTTCTGCCCGCGATGGGCCAGCCGCAGTCATTCTTCTGTCTCGAAAATCAATATTGGCGGATCGTCGGATTGGATACGGCGTACGCCGCGGGACATCTCAAGCCGAACGGCCCGGACGATCCGATCACCACGCAGTGGAACTGGCTCGTCAACCTTTTGAAAAGCGCGCCCAAGCGGGCGAATATCTTCCTCACCCATCATCAGCCTGTTTCAGCGCATACGGAAGAGTGGACTGATTCGAAGCCTCTCCGGCAAGAGATCGAAGAACTGCTCGCTAGCGACGGAATTGGGCAGGATGCCATCTTCGGTTGGTTTTTCGGGCACGAGCACCGCTGCGCCATCTACCAGGACGACATGCTGCCCTACAATGCGCGGTTGATTGGAAATGGCTGCATCCCGCACGAGGTGCAACGTGAGAAGGCTGCCGATCCAGGTTGCACGCCAATCGATTTTGTGAACAACAAGGAGACGCATCCAGGATCGAACACGGCCGTGTCTTCTTTTGCGGAGCTTCGATTCGATGGGCCGAAGCTGGTCATCGATTATTGCAACGAAGACGACACATTGTGGGGAACCGAACAGTGGGACGCGACGGCGGGCCGCGACGGCGGAGTCAAATTCACGGAAAGAATCTGTCTACCTTAATTGTTTGGGCTGCCACTCTTCCTTCATGGCTTCCTGCAACTGCAAAAACCTCACCCGTAACTCGTCCATCCTGTCGATTACGGCGCTCAGATCTCCGCCACAAGCGGCCTCTTCCATCTCAGCCGCCACTTTCCGAAGACGTTCTCCTCCAACATTGGAGGCTGCGCCCTTGATCGTGTGTGCATTGCGAATGGATGCCGGAACATCTTCGATTTCAAGAGAAGATTGCAATGCTTCAATCTGCAGCGGCGTATCGGCCAGAAATGTTTCAAACACCAGCGTGGCCAGTTCGCTGTCGTCCATCATGCGTTCAAGCACGCCTGATTGATCGAACACAACCGCTTCGACTTCACCCGGCGCACAGACTTGCTGCCCTCGAACTACGGCTGGCTTGCGGTCTTGTTTCTGAAGCCATCGATCGAGTGCCGCGCGAAAACCCGCCGACGATATCGGTTTGGGCAGGAAGTCATTCATGCCCGCCTCGATACACAGGTTCCGGTCGCTTTGCATGGCATTGGCGGTCATGGCGATGATGGGGATGCTGTGATTGATTACCGATGATTCCTTATCGCGGATTTGCCGCGTAGCCTCAATCCCGCCCATGATCGGCATTTGCAAATCCATCAACACCAGGTCGTACGGAATGGACTCAAGAGCCCTGAGAGCCTCGGCGCCATTGTTTGCGATGTCTGCGCTCAGGCCGAACTTTTTCAGGATTCCCAATGCCACTTGCTGATTGGTGATATTGTCTTCGGCCAGGAGAATGCGCGCATCGATACCATCGAAATGCAGCGGTTGATTACGGACCGAACCCGGCTTCGGCGTTGCCGGAGTTATGGCGGACCTCGGGCCGAAACCTTTCGCCTCTGACAACGCTTTGGATAAAAGGCCAAACAGCGTCTCGCGGCGCGCCGGCATTGTCGCGCGGCCGGAGAAAACGCCCGCTTCATGGTTCGCGGCATCGCGAGCGCCCAGCGAAGTGAGCGCTATCATCCGCGTGTCGGCCATGCGAACATCCGATCGGATGGCGCGACCGAGTTCCTCGCCGTCCATATCGGGCATAAACATGTCGATAACAGCGATCGGGAAGGGATCGTTCTCCGCCAGTGCTTGCTCGAGAGCCCGGAGTGCCTGAGCGCCGTTTTCGGCCTCGACTGGACGCATTCCCCAGGTTTCCGTCAATATTCTTAAGATCTCGCGTCCGGTTGCGTTGTCGTCCACGATCAGCACACGCACGCCGCGAAGGTCATGCGCGGCGGGCATCGAGCTTTCGGCCTCGGTACGCTCGGATTGATCGCCCAAACCCAGGCGCACCGTCACCTGAAACTCCGAACCCTTTCCTGATTGGCTGGTGACGCTCACGCTGCCCCCCATCATCTCCGCTAATTGTTTTGATATGGCCAGGCCCAGCCCGGTGCCACCGTACTTTCGTGTCGTCGATGCATCCACCTGGCTGAACTTGTCGAAGAGCACGCCGATCTTATCCTCCGGGATCCCTATTCCCGTGTCACACACGGAAAAGCGCAACACGCAATCTGATTCGCCCGACTCAACCAGCGACGCACGCACGGAAACCTCGCCCTTCTCGGTGAACTTGATCGCATTGCCGGCCAGGTTTGTCAGTATCTGCCGCAAACGCCCAGGGTCGCCGCGCAGCTGGGTCGGAACCATGGGCCCGGCTGCCGAATACAGCTCAAGCCCTTTGGCATGCGCCTGGAGCGCGAGAGCAGCCCCAAGGTCTTCCAACAGTCTGTTGAGATCGAAGTCCACTGTTTCCAATTCAAGTTTTCCCGCCTCGATCTTGGAGAAGTCGAGCACGTCGTTGATGACGACCAGCAATGATTCGGCGCTGGCGCGCACCGTCTCGGCATAGCGCCGCTGCTCCGGCGTCAAATCCGAATCGAGCAACAACTCGGTCATGCCGACAACACCGTTCATGGGAGTGCGGATCTCATGGCTCATGTTGGCCAGAAATTCGCTCTTGGAGCGATTGGCGGCATCCGCTTCCTCCCGGGCGTAGATCAATTTCTCTTCGTAGTGCTTCTGTGAAGTGATGTCCCAAGTCGTACCCACCATGTTTACTGCTTTGGCGGAGGCATCGCGCTCTATGAACGCACTGGTGCGGATGTAGTGCAGGCTTCCATCCGGCCAAACCACACGATACTCGGAGTCGAATTCCGTTTCGCTCCGTAAGGCCGCGTCCAGCACATCCTCTGCACGCCGCCGATCTTCAGGATGGACGGCTGCTTGCCATACCTCCAACGCACTGCGAATTCCAAACTGCTCGTTGGGGACGCCGTAAAGGCGGAACATCTGCTCGTCCCATACCGCGTTTCCATTCACCAGGTCATATTCAAAAATCCCTACTCCCCCCGCGCGCACGGCCAACTCCAGGCGGTCTGCGGTCCGTTTCAGAAGATTCTCGTAGTGCTTCTGGGCGGTAATCTCCTCCGCCAATCCTGCAATGCGAATCAGTTCCCCTGCGTCGTCGAGAATCGGAGAACATCGGCTTCGAATCCATTTTTCGCCCCCAGGTGTTCGTATGCGGAATTCTGACACCACACGTTCTCCGCGTAACTGCCTCGCGGCCAACAAGCCTGCTTGTTCCCTATCGTCAGGATGGATTGCATCCGACCAGGACATGGGGTTTTTGTACACGCTCTCGAGGGTCACGCCCCAGACCTGTTGATATGCGGGGCTGACGTAGAGTACCTCGTTGCCAAACGGGGTCATAATGAAAAACACCTCGCGGATGCTTTCCGCAAGCTGGCGAAATTTCTCCTCGCTGCTGCGCAATGCCTGGTCGGATAGCTTGCGTTCCGTGATGTCCGCGCAAATTCCGATGTGCCCCGCGTACGCTCCGCTCGGAGACGTCCATGGCAGAGCGTTCGAACCCAGCACTCGCCACTCGCCGTCGGCTCGCCTCACTCGCGCTTCCGCTCTGAACAGCGTCTGTTCGGTGCGGGCGCGCATGAATGCCGCAATGTATTCAGGCGCGTCATCCGGGTGAAGCTCGACGTGCCACTTCCCCGATTGAACTTCTGCGTTCGTGATACCGACGAATATCTGATATGCCTTGTTGATGTATTCGGCTTCTCCTTGGACGCCGGTGACCCACATCATCGACGGACAACCGTCGGCCATGAGACGACAGCGCTCCTCGCTCTCGCGCAGCGCTTCCGCAGCGTGTCTCCGCTCGGTGTTCTCCTCAACGATTCCTAGGTGTCGAACCAATTGAACGCAGAATAGCGCACCCAGGATCAGTGCTCCGAAGGCCAGAAGAATGAGAGGTAGACGGACTCGCTTATAGTTCGTTTCCGCGCCTGATCTTGAACTGTTTGCAGCGTCTTTCCGCACCCGTGCGGTTTCCGCTATGGTGAGATTGATGCTGTTACCCAAGGAGTTTGTTTCCTTGAGCATCTCTTGCGCGCCCTGCCGGTCGCCATGCGCGGCACGCTGCATGATCTTCTCCGCCGCCGCACGATAGGCCGGTAGTTTCCGGCGCACCTCCGCGAGCTTCTGTTTGCTCGCAGCATCCTGGAAGGCGTTGTCGGCATCGTCAAGGGAATCGCTCGCTGAATTTTCAAGTTCGTGAAATGTGTTCTCTTGATCCGCGATTGCCTCCCTATTTCCAGTGGCCAGAACTGCATCGCGAAGCACCCGTGTGGATGTCACTTGAAAGGTGGAAGCTTCCTCAATTGCGAATATGCCTCTGAGATCGTGAACAAAGAGGGAGTGCGCACGCTCATTGAGGATGGAGAGCCGAGTCAGGCTCTGATACGCCTGGTAACTGATGATCGCTATGAACGCAACCATCACGGCGAAGGCGGCAGCCACCTTGGTTTTCATCTGCAGATCGCGAAATGTGGCTTTCCATGTATCGATCATGATCATCTGAGATGAGTGCATTCACAGACTTGGCCATTCGAGTTAAGACCCTAAGGTCACTATCGGCAGGAACGGTTGTGACTGGAGCCCGTGGAACGATTTCCTGAAGGTCATCCTCTCAATCGCAATCGGTCAATACTCCCAAACAGCGATGGCGCCCATCGCATTGAGATTTGCAGCGGAAAAGGACAAGTCAGAGTAAAGGGTTTGGCGGGTTCGACCGATAACTCACAAGAAGAGCGATCTGATACGTCGTCAAAACCGTGAGTTCTCTTCATCGGTCATGAGCCGGTGCGCGAATTGCAGGCCCGGCGCAAGGAGACGGAGGGAGGCGAGTCAATGAGATGTCTGATAGCGGAAGACGATGCCACAAGCCGGGTATTGCTGCAGAGATTTCTGTCCAGATTCGGCGACTGCGACATCGTTGTGGATGGGAAGGAAGCGGTTCAGACAGTAAGAAATGCGCGGGCTAAGAATCGCAGCTACGACCTGATCTGCATGGATCTGCGCATGCCCGTGATGGACGGCCAGGAAGCGATCAGGGAAATCCGCAAAGAGGAGGACGCCGCTGAGACTCTGCGAAAGATGAAGATCATTGTCACTACCTCGCAGTCCGATATGAGCAGCATCACCACCGCATTGCTGGGCAAGTGCAATGCATACATGATGAAGCCGATCGATACCGGAAAGCTGCTCGCCGAGTTGCGGGATTTAGGACTGGTCAAATAGCCGCGGCCGGCTTGGGAAACGCAATGCTTGAGAACATCGAACTGGCGCCAGGGAGTGGCCGCAATTATGGCAAGATCGTCGCTCGGTAAGAGAATTCAAGTCATTTCCCTGTGCCTGGGAGCGCTCATCGCCATTCAGGGAGCTCTTTCCCTCACAAGCATGTATCGAACCAGGAGGGTGATCAATGCCTTGAACCACGATACATTTGTCACGCTTTATCTGGCCGGTAACATGAAGGCCGTGGCCAAAGACCAGCGCATCGCCATCATCTTCGATATCAATTCAACCACCGATGCGGAACTCGCAAAGTACGAAGCCGCGGTGGACAAGGCTGAAGCGGACCTGCGTGGAATTCGCGATAAATACCCTAAGTCCGACTCCAAAGATCGCGACGCCCTCGCCGAGCTCGCAACGTATCAGGCGCGGTTTTACAAGGTGTGGACGCAGATCAAAGCGGCCAGCCGGGCAGGGCAGAAGCAGCAGGCATGGAGCCTTTATAACACTCAACTCCAGCAGGCGACCCAGGCGCGACGCAAGGTCGAGGAATCTCTCGCGGACATCGACAATAAACGCAGCGAGACCATCTCCCAGGCGGCGATCGACAATGTCGCGCGCGGCATTCCGGAAGTTTGGGGCCTCATGTTGTTCGCCATCATCTTTGGCACTGTCGGCACCTTCCAATTTTCGAACCAGGTGAGCCGCTCCATCAAGCCTCTGGAAAACGCGATCAAGATGCTCGGCAAGGGCGTGTTGAAAGGCAGTGTTGAAGTTTTGGGCAGTGACGACATCGGGTACATGGCCTCGTACATGAATGTTGCCCTCGAGCAAATGACGGGGACTATTTCCGGCATCGATTATTGCGGCGACCAGATCACCACCGCGGCCGGCGAGATCATGACGCGTACCACGCGGTCGGCGGCCGCTGCCATTGACCAGCGCGATCGCGTCCGCCAGATAGGCGACTCCATGCAGGAGATGGTGCAAATCGTGCAGCGCGTGTCGGAAGATTCCAATTGCGCCTCCGATTCTGCCGGCAATGCTGTGAAGGTAGCAAGGCAGGGCGGTTTGATCGTGAATGACGCGCTGACCCACATGAACTCGATCGCTTTGTCGGTGAACGCGACAGCGCAGAAGATTGCAGAGCTGGGGAAGAGTTCAGACCAGATCGGCAGGATTGTCAAGGTAATCGATGAGATTGCAAAACAAACCAACCTGCTGGCGCTGAATGCAGCCATCGAAGCGGCGCGCGCCGGCGAACAGGGACGCGGCTTTGCAGTGGTGGCCGGCGAGGTTCGACGCCTGGCGGAACGCACCACCACAGCAACCAAAGAAATTGCCGGAATGATCGACAGGGTGCAGGTTGAGACCAGGCAGGCGGTCGCCCAGATGCAGACGGGCACCAGGCAAGTCGAGGCCGGCGTGGTGACCACTTCCAAAGCCGGCGCCTCGCTTGAGCAGATCATCGCCGCGGCGCAAAATGTGGGTGACATGATAGCTCGAATCTCAACTGCAGCGAAGCAGCAAGGCGATTCCGCGATTCAGATCAACTCCAATGTTGAGCAGATCGGCAGGCTCACCACCGAGTCGGCTGAAGATGTTCAGCAATCGCAAAAAACGTGCGAGCATCTCTCCGAGCTTGGGCACGCGATGAAGGACATCACCAACCAGTTTTCGTTTCGCCAGATCATCAGCGCCGGATCGCAAGTTTAGCCGTAACGCGGCCATTTAGCCCCAGGCAAATTAGGCGCCTGGCTTACGAACGCAATTCCTTATGATGCCGGCGAAGGTGATCCTATTTCGTTTCCCCGTTTCCAATGCAGGCTGCGGTTGCCTGTTCGGCAGAAGCTCAATTTCGGGACAAGACCGGAAAAACGCTTCCGCCAGCACTGCAGCAATTGCGTGAATGCGCCGATGCAATGAACAAAGCATTTCTTTGCCTGCTGGCGTAGACATTGCTTAGCCTCTCTTCAATCAATCGCGGTGAAGAAAATGCTCGGAAGGAATCGACACATGACCAACATATTTTTCAGGCACGATCCGGAGCCAGCGGCAAGCGCAGCGAAACGGCGTTTGGGAGTTCTTTCGGGGCTAGCCGGCTGTTTTCTTCTGTCTCACGCGACGCTGGCTCAACAATCAGGCTTGAACTCTCAGGCCCTCACCTACATGGATTACCCACAGCCCTCGGTTTCGGTTCAGTCGCTGAGACTGAACCACGTTCCCAGGTGGGCAACCTTCGACATGCAGTTACGACCCCGCGAGGAGAACCAGAGTGCCGACAAGTATGTGTCAGGCAACGATGCCGTTTACGTCCTGACACGGGTCTGGGGCGGGTTGGAACTCCGGCCAACTAACTGGCTTACCGGCTATATCCAGTTTGTCGACGCGCATGCGCTTGGATTGCCTCTCTATTACGTCTCGGCGAATCAACGCGACGCCTTCGATGACCGGCAGGCCTTTCTTCAGTTCCATAAAAAGCTCTTTAACGTCATCGCCGGACGTCAGGAACTGAGGTACGGCGACGAGCGCTTGCTGGGCATCAGCAATTGGACGAATACCAGCCGTACGTTCGATGGATTTGTGGGACGAGTTGGAGACAAAAATCGGCTGGATCTGTTTAGCGCTTCTGTAGTCGTCATCCATCCCACATCGCTCGATACCCATGGCGCCGGCCTGACCTTTCACGGCGCGGTGGGAACGATCGCAACCTGGGTGCCGCATACAGTAGTTCAACCATTCGTCTATATCAAGGCTTTGCCGCGGGTAGCTAGCTTGCAGAAGATCGACGGCACAGAAACGGAAGTGACACCCGGCGCGGAGGTGTCGGCGAAGTTCCTGGGCGGGTTCTACATCGACACATTGGGGGCTCTCGAACGCGGCAGCTATTCAAACGATTCGATTCGGTCCGGCGCGGGGTTGGTCAAGGCCGGCTACGGTGCATCGCAGGTTGACTGGAAGCCCCGGCTGGCGGGCGAGTACGATTACGCGTCTGGAAACCCGCACACCGACATGCAGAGGATCGGCACGTTCGACCAATTGTATCCGAGCAATCACAACGCGTTCGGCCTGACCGATTTGTTCGGCTTTCAAAATATTAAGCAGGAGAGAATCAATCTTGACCTTGCGCCGGCTAAGAATCTGGCTCTGCTGATGCAGCAGGAGTGGCTGCGGGTATCTACAGTCCTCGACAGCGTGTACAGCGGATCGGGGTCGGCGACGGTGAAAGCGCCGGCAGGCGGGTTCCATAGCGATGATATTGGCAGGGAATTCGATGCCTCGGGTCAGTATGCTCTTCCTGGCAAGGTGACATTGAACGTCGGCGTCGGCCATCTCTCGTCGGGAGCTCTGATGCGGGAGAACGCTCACGGAGCTCCGCTGACGCTGGCCTATTGCGGGTTGACGTATCGTTTCAAGGTGAATGGCCCCGAATAAGAGTCTGGCGATTCTTTAGCCGTTGAAGCACAAGCTCTAGCTTCAGACGCCGGAACGGCCTCTCGCCGCGTGCGCCAGCCGATTCTCGTCAGCTGCCTCCGGACGGTCTTCGTTCTTAGCGTTCCCCTCGTATCGTTCCATTCGAGAAGTCCCGTGTAGCTCTACTCGCCTGTACTTCTTATCGTCTTTCACGCCTGCCGAGCCATCGCAAGGTCCACGATCTCCCCGATCATCTGGGTATAGGAGAGGCCGGATTTCCTCGCCGCCATGGCAAACTCCTGCCCGCTCGAGAGCCATGGGTTTGGGTTCGCTTCGATGACATAAATCTCGCCCTTGCTCGATACGCGCATGTCGATGCGGCCATAATCGCGAAGCTTGACGGCGCGATAAGCCTTGATCGCGATCTCACTAA
>JBEKVS010000113.1:0-15453 GCA_049513795.1 Occallatibacter sp.
AACCGGCCAAAATCCGCAAGGTCGGCATCGTCTTTCGGTTTAGACTTCATCGATTCACCCAGTTACTACGTTTCGTGTATTACGCATGACGTAATAATACGCGCGACGTACTATCGTGTCAATATGAACTTTTCAAAGCGGGCTGCAATTCCCGTTTTGCGTTCCACGCCCACGGTCTAGAACCGACGGTGCCGCGTGTCCTGGAGCACATTTTTCTCTTGCGCGTCTCTGCTACCATTAGGACGATTGCAGTTCCTGCCGTCCGCGAGGCTGTTTTCCCGTCCCACAATGGACTCGGGTACACTGGCGGTCAGGCCAACGGAAAAGGAGAGTTCACCATGCCATTAGTCTCCATGCGGCAACTTCTCGACGAGGCCGCCAAGGGCGGTTACGGCGTCGGCGCGTTCAACGTCAACGATATGGAACAGATTCAGGCCATCATGATGGCGGCCAAGGAGACCAAGTCCCCGGTCATCGTGCAGGCCAGCCGCGGCGCCCGCCAGTTTGCCGAGGACCTTTATCTTTTCCGGCTCATCCAGGCGGCCGCGGAACTGAATCCCGAGATTCCCATCGCCATGCACCAGGACCACGGCAACAGCTTTGAGACCTGCAAAAGCGCCATCGCCCTGGGCTACACCTCGGTCATGATGGACGGGTCGCTCAAAGAAGATGGCAAGACGCCATCCAGCTTTGAAGAGAATGTTGACGTCACGCGCCGCGTGGTCGACTACGCGCATGAGCGTGGCGTCACGGTCGAGGGCGAGATCGGCGTGCTGGGCGGCGTGGAAGACGGCCACGGAGCCGGCGGTTCGGGCCTAGAGCACATCACCGACCCCGACCAGGCGGTCGAGTTTGCCGAGAGGACCGGCGTCGACGCGCTGGCTATTGCCATTGGAACGAGCCACGGCGCCTACAAGTTCACCAAGAAGCCCGATGGCTCGGTGCTCAAGATGGATGTGTTGATCGCCATCCACAAGCGCCTGCCCAAGACCCACCTGGTCATGCACGGCAGTTCTTCAGTTCCGAAGGATTTGCAGGACATCGTCAACCAGTACGGCGGCAAGCTCAAGGAGACTTGGGGCGTGCCGGTCGAGGAGATTCAGCTCGGCATCCGCAACGGCGTGCGCAAGATCAACGTGGATACGGACAACCGCCTGGCCATTACCGGAGCGATTCGCAAAGTATTTGCGGAGACCCCGGAGAAGTTCGATCCGCGCGATTACATGAAGCCGGCGCGCGAAGCCATGAAGAAAGTGGTTGCGCTGCGCATGACGCAGTTCGGCCAGGCCGGCCATGCCGGCGATTACTCGCCGATCGCCATCACCGAGATCGCCAAAGGCTACGCCGACGGATCGCTTTCCACGCAGCCATTGGTGGCGGCCAAGTAGGACGCGTGCGCATCGCAACAGCGCAGGTTTCAAGAAAACGGGCCACTCCGAATTCGGTGTGGCCCATTTTCTTGGCGGACTTCATCCTCGAAAAAAATACTCGTGGCAGATTTCATTCACGCATGCGCCAGGTGAGGGTGAAAATCCTCTCCAGCTATTCTTCTTCAATGGTGAGACCCGCCGCTCGAACTCGCCGCGCTGCTGGAACTGCCCCCTGAGCTAGAACTGCTGCCGCCTCCGCTGCTGTGAGATCCGCTGCTCGCGCTGCTGCTTCCACTTGTGCTGTGACCTCCGCTCGAACTCGTCCCACCGCCGCGATATCCGCCACTCGAACCGGCACTCCCACGGAAGCCGCTGCCACCACCGAAGCCTTCACCCCGCGCCTGCAGGCTGCCGGTACGGTTGGTGATGGGTGCAAATACGGTTTCGGATTTGCCTCCGCGCATCTCCTGCCTCGGCATAGTAAAGCTTTGCGACTTGGGATCGAATCGAATCGGGATGGCCGCGCGGCTTATCTCGTTGCCCTTGACTCCAGCTTCATTCACCAGGACATGCGCTTCCATGTGCGGAGGCTCGATGTGCGCGAGCGGCTGCAGCGAGGCGACGCGATACTCCTTGGGCGGCGATTGCAGATATTCAACCGGATGGTTGGGCTCAAGCTTTGCCGGCCGCACCACAATGTCGCTCTTGCCACTCACCTCAAAAACCACATGTTTGACGTTGATGGGGGGCTGCCCCTTCACGTCGTATGGATGCAGGGGAACAAATGCGATTTTGTGGTCGCTCTTGACCCAGCGCACCGGATCGACGTGATGGCGCTTGCAGTTTGCCACCCACACATAGCGCTTGTTGTGGCGAATCCAGCCTCCTGCATGACAGAGAGCCCAATCGTACGGCGCGGATTGCGCCAGCGCCGTCGCGGATACCACCTGTTTGCCAGTGCTCGGGTCCTTGACGATGCGATAGCGAAGAGTGCCCGGCGTGCAGGGAAAGCCGTCATCGAGCCGCGGCGCAATGGACGGCCGCGCCGTCGTTGCCTGCGGGGACTCGGCGGACATTGCAACTGGTATGGGCATTGCAACGGGATGATAAGCGGCCAGCTCCAGGTGGGCTTGAAATGCCAGATGCGATGGACGCTCCAGTTGCGCTTGTCGTTCTAAGTTCGGCTGCAAGCTGCCTGGCCGCAGGCTTGTGTCCCGCGTGGCGGTCTGATTCTCTTCGCCGTCCTCATTCGGCTCCCAGCAGGTTCCGTATGGCTCGCATGGGAAGAACTTCCCCTGACCGGCCAGGTCGGCCATGCCGGGAATCGCAGCCGGCAGTCCTGACGCTTCCATCACCGCCGCAATCGCCGCATCGCGCTGAGCAACGCGGTTGGCTACCCATGTGTCCCACGCGGAAAACGCCTCATCGCCGGCCGCGCCGGCAGGATCGGCAATCAGCCCCTGGTGATAGGTCCAGGTGCGCCCGGGTCGAACGTCGTCCCTGGCCACACCGGGCAAGCGCAGGTCTCCGCCCGCGAGCGGCGTGAGCGTCACGGCGTCGGTGAAGCTTTCGATCCGCACATGGCTCGTATCCGGATAGCGGGAGATGAAGTCATCGGTCGGTGTGCGCAAGACAAACTTCTCACCCGCCACGTAAGGATGGATGTTGAGCGACACGGTGCCGGAAAGCAGCGCCAGCTCGGTGTAAGGCACGCCGGCTGTCGCGTGCAGATCGTTGAAGGTCAGCACCGAATTTTCGCCCAGATAGATCGTGGAGGCATTCTCGAACTCGATCTCCGCGCGTCCCGCGCCTGTGGCGAGGCTGAAGCCGGTTTCGAGGGGAAGATCGGCAACTGCCTGCTCCCACACCGCGCTCTCCGGCTTTCCATTGGGCGCGCCGCGCTGAATGCGCACATCGCCCTCGACGTAACTGATGCGGACAATCTGCGCATACGTCGCGTCGGAGTAGTGCTGGCCGAGAATAACTTCCGCTTCCTTCTTGAGCCGATCGCTGGCGTCGCCATTCAGAATGGCCTGGATCTCAGCCAGAGCGCGCGCTTCGTTTTGCCGCATCATGGCGTTCAGGGCAAGCAGCTTGACGTCGTCACTCTGACCTGGCTCAATCTCGATCGGCTGGCCGGTTTTGCTGCGAATCTCCACCTCCAGCGCGCCGCAATCGTCAATCCACTTGCTTTTCGGATAGCTGCCGCTCAACTCCGCGCAGGCATCCTCAGCGGCTTTCGATTGGTTGAGCTTGTCCTCCGCGTAGGCTTTCCAGTAGAGCGCGCCATCGGCATGCTCGCCGTGCTGACTGGCCGCAGTCGAAAATAATTTCGCCGCGTCGACCCACCGGGACTCGTTGATGGCCCGCGTACCGTCCGCAAACAGGCTGTCGTCCGGCGCATCCGATGAGGCCAGAGCGGCAATTCCAAGGTCAACTGCGCCGGGTGCGCCTTCCATTTCGGCCGGCACTGCTGCCCCCGTAAAGGATTGACCCTGGGGCTCAGCGGACAGCTTCAGTACGCCGAAGCTGCCCATAACCAAGCAGCAAACTCCGGCAAGAAAGGCGGCAGCAAGCCGCCGATTGGTTTTCATATCGTTGCTCCCTTCGCGGGATTGTTTCCGGTTCCGGCCGCGCCGCCTTTGCGATGTGTGATTCTGGAGCGCAGCACGCGCACTTCAAACAGCAACCCGTCGGCATTCATCTCATCCTGGAGCGCGGCGATGTTCCTGGCATTCAACCCTCCGGGCTCGTTGGCCGCCTCGGCCAGCAGACGATCCAGATGGTCGAGGGCCGAAGACAACTCGGGATCCTTGCTCTCCGCCAGGTTCTTGCGGCACACGCGATTGGCCGCCAGCAGGCTCTTCGCCTCTTCGCGCATGGGCGATACCAGGGCCGTCGAATCCACGTCGGCATGTTTCAGTTGCACCAGGAAGCGCTCTGAGCGGTCCAGATGATCGTCGAGCAACACCACCACGATGGGCTGCTTAGCCTTGGGCTCAGGCGCCTGCTTTGCGGCCAGGGCAGGGGGTTGCTTCCGATGCTCCCATTGCCGCCCCGCGTAGAATGCGCTGGAAATCAGCAAAGCGCATGCCGCGGCGTAGCCCAGTCCCTTCCACAGGCCGTGCAATCGCCACAAGGACTGCTTCACATTCTGCCGGTGAGCGGGCCGGTATGCGGGCTCGAATGCGGGCCTGTATTCGGGCAGGGCAGGCGCAATTGCTGCCCATACGCGGTCGCCGTAGCCGTCATCCCGAGCCGGAGCTTCCACACGGTCCACTCCCGCCAGGTCGCTGCGCAACACGCTGTACGCCTCCTCGCATTGCCCGCAGGCATCGAGATGCCGCTCCAGGGCAGCCGCATCTTCAGCCTCGCCGTAGACCAGTTCCATCATGGCTTCATCCGTCAAATGGCTCATCATATGCCTCATGTTGCCATCCTGAGTGGCGCCAGCCGGCGCCGCATCTTTTGCACGGCCCTGAAGACCGCCTGTTTGGCCGCGTTCGGTTCAATGCCCAGCGCCTGCCCGATCTCTACCGTGGTCCGGTCTTCCATATGGCGAAGAACAAAGGCCGTTCGTTCCGTCGGCGTCAGGCTGTGCAGCGCCGCCTGCTGCATCGATCCAATCTCGCCGCTCAGCAGAATCCGGTCAGGCCCGGCGGTATCGTCCGCCACTTGCAACTGGTCCTGCTCCGGGTCGTTGTTCTCGCCCACCCGAGCCACGGAGTTGGTCTCGTCCCCGCGCCGCTGCTTTACCCCGTCCAGCGCACAGTGAACCGCAATCCGGTAGATCCATGTTCCGAAGTTGGCTCGCGCCTCAAACCCTTCCAGCTTCCGATAGCCGCGCAGAAACGCCTCCTGCACCACGTCTTCCGCGTCCGCCTCATTCCCCGTAATGCGATAGGCCACGCGAAACAGGCTGTGGCTATGTCGAACCACCAGCGCGCCGTAGGCCTCTTTATCTCCTGCCAGAACCGCCTGGATCGCCGCGTGGTCGTTCCTGTCCATGCGCACCATTAGACACTGATTTTCTGGGCGTGGTTAGGGGAGATTGCTTTTCGAAACGGGAGGCTGGCCGCGGGAGCTCAGATTAATCGTTGCGCAGGGCCTCAACCGGGTCCACGCGCATGGCGCGCAGGGCAGGCAGGCACATCGCGGCCAGTGAAATCGCCGTCAAAATGATCCCTGTGGTCAGGTATACAGGAAGATCGAAGGCATCGACTCGAAGCCATCCATTGCTGGTCATGCGCATAAACGATCCGGCCGCCGGTATGGCCAGAATCAGGCCAAAGAGGATTCCCATGGCGATTTGACGCAACCCGCGCGCCAGGACTGACTTGAAGATCGCCCCCCGGGTTGCGCCCAGCATCATCTGGATGCCGAACTCCCGCGTCCGTTGGCTGATGGCGAAGGACAGCACCCCGTAGACGCCGGTCACGGCAAGCAAAACCGCGATGCCGGCCACAAAGAGGATGATCTGCGCCAGCGAGTGAATCGCCGCCGCGCCCGACTCCAGGAAATCCCATACCGTCGCGGGAGTTCCAATCTGGCTGGCGTCGAGACTTCGCACCGCGCCTTGAATGGCCGTCGACATGGACGCGGCGCTGCCGGTAAAGCGAACGTAGAGCGCCCCATCTGGCGACTGCGCATCGCGCAATGTATAGAGCCGTGGCCCATCCAGCTCGCCGAAATGCTCCGACCGCATATCCCGCGCCACGCCAATCACGACCAGGCGCCGGCCCTCCGGTGTGACCACAATCTGCCCCACCGGATCGTTCTTGCCCCAGAATGTCCGGGCAAACGCCGCAGACACGATTGCGACTTGCGTGTTTGCTGTGGCCGGCACGTCCGTCGACCGGAAAGGACGTCCGTGAAGCAGCGCGATGCCAAAGGTTGAAAAGAAGTCGGCCGATACGTTGTCAATGGCTGCGGGACGCCCCTGTCCCTTCTCCTGATTGCCGATCCGTATCTCGCTGATGGGCGCCACGCTGAACGGCGCTAGGCTCGCATCCGCCACCGATTGCACTCCAGGGATGCCATGAAGGCGCGACTCGAGCGCGGCATAGAAGGCTCGCGCCGACGCCTCGGTATAGGGCGGAGTCTCAATGTCGAGCGGGACGTTCATGGTCCGGTGCGTTTCAAATCCCGGATCGGCATGCCGGACCATATACGGCATCCGCGCGAAGAGCACCGCGGCTGCCAGTAGCACAAAGCTCATGGCGATCTGCACAACCGTCAACGCGCCAGTCGTCCGCGAGCGCATGGTGGCCGAGCCCTCACGCCCTTTGAGCGCCGTGATCAGGTCGAACCGGAATGACTCGCGCATCGGCGCAAGGGCTGAGGCCACGGTGGCAACAAGGACCAGCACGGCGAGAAAGCCGAAGAGCTTCCAATCTGCCCGGACGAACGCCGCAAGGTTCTCGTCGCGGGCATCGATAAACGAAAACAGGAGCGTCGGAATGCGCCGGGCCAGATACACACTCGCCGCGCCGGCAGTGGCAGCCGTAAGAAAGCTCTCCAACGCGAGCATGCGCATCAGCCGGCCGCGGCCAGCCCCCAGCGCGAGGCGCACGGCGATCTCCCCACGCCGCGTGACTGAACGCGAGAGGAAGAGCATGGTCACATTGGTGCAAGCCAGCAGCAGCACCAGCGCCAGCGGCCCCATAATCAGCGCGAATAACGCAACCACCATCCCCTGCATCGCCGGGTTGTGGATGAACGAACCATTCGTCAGCACCAGTGTGGTCTTGCGATCCAGCGTGAAGACCTTCTGCTCAAGATAAGCGCGGTCCCGGACCCGCATGAGAGTCTCCAGCTCGGTCGTCGCATCGGCCCGCGAATACCCTTTGCGAAGCCGCCCCGCGAGTGCAAGCCACGACACATTGGGATTCAGGAACGCGTTGTTGCCGTGTTGAAATGCGGGCCGCAGCACGTAAGGAACCCACAGAGCGCCGGCCACCATGTGCGCCGCCGTGTCGGGCACAATGCCCACCACCGCGAGCGGCTGCCGGCTGATGTGGATGATCTTTCCGATGATCTGGGGATCGGACGAATAGTTGTTCCGCCAGAAATGCTCACTGAGAACGGCGACCTGGCCTGGCGCGCTCGGCTCGCATTCGCCGGGATTGAAAAACCGGCCCAGCAGAGGCCGGCCAACGCCGAAGACGCGGAAGTAGTTGCAGGAGACCAGCGTCGCGGAGCTCGGCCGGCGTAAATCGTCGAGCGTGATGCCGAGGGTCTCCCAAGCGGCCACATCGGCCAATGAATGAGCCTGGGTACGAATCGCGTCGTAGTCGGCGGCGTTGAACGACGAGCTCTTTGCCGCTCCGTTGTACCAGCCCTGGTAGCGGGGATAAATCTGCACAAAGCTGGCCGGATCTTCGCTCGTCGGCGGCTGGAGA
Organism: Occallatibacter sp.; assembly: GCA_049513795.1. Lineage (GTDB taxonomy): Bacteria > Acidobacteriota > Terriglobia > Terriglobales > Acidobacteriaceae > Telmatobacter. Next base: position 7,772 of record JBEKVS010000113.1, read on the forward strand.
AACAGGGAATTGAGAATGGTGAAGACACCGGCATTCAATCCAATGCCAACGGAAAGAGCCAGCACGACAACAAACGTCAACAGCGGTGAGCGCCGCGCCGAGCGGATGGCGTAAAGAACGTCCTGCCGGTCAATGAGCATCGCGGCGTCTCCAGAGATGGACCGAACAAGGTTTGAAAATGCGATCGAGGAAAGCAAAGCCTGATTGAATGACGATCGAGGACAGCGAATCTTAACCCAATGATCGCAGTAAAGACGATCGGACGAGATTTACCCCGCCGGCGCGACAGAGGGCTCGTGCGCCGCAACGCTGCCCACGCCGCTTTCCTGGTCCTTGTACTGCAGTTGGTAGAGCTTCCAATAGAGGCCACGCTCGGCCAGTAGTTGCTGGTGCGAACCCATCTCGCGCAGTTGGCCTTTGTGCATCACCAGGATCGTATCCGCGCGCTGCACGGTCGAGAGCCGATGCGCGATCAGCACCGAAGTGCGGCCCTCGACCATGCGCTCCAGCGCCCCGCGAATGCGCAGCTCGGTATCCGTATCCACGCTCGAAGTCGCCTCGTCCAGAATCAAAATCCGCGGATTGTAAGCCAGCGCGCGGGCAAAGTTGATGAGCTGCTTTTGCCCGGTGGAAAGGGAACTGCCGCGCTCCTGCACCGGCTCGTCGAACTTGAGCGGCAGACCTTCGATGAAGTCCAGCACGTTGACGTCGCGCGCCGCCTGGCGTAGCTCGGCGTCGGTGATTTCGTCGTTGCCCAGGCGAATGTTGTCCTTGATTGTGCCGGTGAAAAGAAACGGGTCTTGCAACACAACGGCAAAGTGCCGGCGCAGAGCGTTCAGGTCTTGTTTGCGCAGATCGACGCCATCCACCAGAATTTGTCCTGCGGTTACATCGTAGAAGCGCATCATCAGGCTTGTCAGCGTGGTTTTGCCCGCGCCCGTGTGGCCCACGATGGCCACTGTCTGCCCCGGTTCCACGGTAAACGAGACGTCTTTGAGAATCCATTCAATGTCAGGGATGGAGGATAGTTGCGCAGCGTTCGGAATCGCGCTGTCCGCGCTCTCTTGGCCGGTTTTGAAAGGGGATGGCTTCAGCCGTCCCGAAGAATTTGCCAATGAGGTATCGGGCTTTAGCCCCTGAGGGAAAATGTCTCCGTCGGCCAGCATTCCCTCAGCGGCTAAAGCCGTGTTTCTCTCCTGCGGCTCATTGGCACGGCTGAAGCCATGCCCTTTCAAGACCGCATCTGTGAGTCCCTCGGAAGCGGCGGTCACCGCGGCCTGTTGCTCCGGCGTCAGCCTCTGATAGGTGAACCAGACATGCTTGAACTCGATGCGGTTGCTGCCGTCGCCGGGAATGGTATGAGCCGGGCTCACAATCTCCGGCGCCGTGTCCATCAATTTGAAGATGCGCTCGCAGGCCGCCATGGCCGATTGCAGAATATTGAACTTGTCGCTCAGGTCCTGGATCGGCCGCCAGAAGCGTTGCGAGTATTGAATGAACATGGCCAGCACGCCAATGGTCACCGCGCCCGAAAGCACGCCGAAGCCGCCTCGCCAGATGACCAGCGCAATGGCCACGGCGGATAGAATCTCAACCGCCGGATAGTAAAGCGCATAGGCAAAGATGGTGTCTTTGAAAGCGATCATGTGCAGCCGGTTCACATCCTCGAAGTCCTTGTAGGCGCGGGCTTCGCGGTTGAACAACTGCACAACAGACATTCCCGAAATATGCTCCTGGGTAAAGCTGTTGATGCGGGCAATAGCGGCCCTCACGCGGCGATAGCTCTCGCGTACGCTGTCGCGGAACATGCGCGTCACAATCAAAATCAACGGCAGCACCGCGAATGCGATCAGCGCCAGCTTCCAGTTGATGGCCAGCATCACCCCGGCCATGATGGTCAGGTTGAAGAAGTCGTCCACAATGGCCAGAACGCCGGCGGTGAACATCTCATTGATGGCGTCGACGTCGGAGGTGAGGCGGGTGACCAGCCTACCCACGGCGTGGTGATCGAAGAAGCCGATGTGCATGCGTTGCATGTGGCGGAAGATGTCGCGGCGCAGATCGAACATGATCTTCTGCCCCATCCACTGCATCATGTAGGTCTGAATGAACTCAAAGAAATAAGCCGAGATGAGCGCGCCGATATAGACCGTGGCCAGCACCGTGATGCCGTGGTAGGGGTCAACGGGCAGGCGGCGCGTGAACCAGTTCGTGGCCGGCCCCGGCGTTCCGGTCAGATAGCGATCAATGGCTACCTTGACGAGGTACGGCCCGGTCACATCGCTCAACGACTTCAGGCTCACCGCCAGTGACGACACCGTGGCCTGAATCCAGTAAGGGCGCAGGTAATGGCCCAGCCGCTTCATCAGCCGCGAGTCGTAAACCTTGCCGACCGGGTCTTCGTCTTTCTTTTGTGGTACGGCCTTTTCCTTCTGTTGCTCGGTTTCCGCCATGAGGTGTGGGGTGCAGGTTCCTATACCATTGTACGGTCGAGGAAGCGAAATGGCTGCAAAGCCGGCCGATGTTCGGATATACTCGACGGCAGGGGAAACGTGGCAATGGGTCGAAATCAGCAGCGGCGCGGATGGGTCTTGATTGCGGCAATCGCAGTCGGGATCGCCTTGCTGTTCATGCTGATGCCGCAGGGCCACTCCCGCGGCGCGGCGGATTTTGTCGCCATCCTGCCGCTTCTCTTTGTCGGCGTCATCTCCCCGCTCAGTCTTCTGGCGCCGCTGGCTTTTGTGTATGCCGGCCGCGTGCCCCAGGCTCCCGTGCTGGCCTCCCGCTTCCAGCGCCCACCACCCTTCCGCCGCCGCTAATTCTCGCAGGAAAAATTCGAGGGACGCGTACCTTGTGCAGCGGATTCGTCCGCTCTGCGGTGGTGTCCATTCCTCTGGCAAAGTTCTGTCACGGATGTGAGGGAGGTGCGCTTGAGCGCCAACACTCTTTATTACGTTTCCATGCTGCTGGCCGGCAGTCCGTTCATGGCCATGGCGGTGATTCTTGCTCATTACCTGGTAAGGCGGGCCGCCGCGAAGCGCGCAAACCGAATGAACAGGCGGCGAGTGGGATTTATTCCGTCCGCTACGGGCCTGGGCATGGCGTTTCTTTTCATGCAGGTTTTCACGCGGCCCAGCCTGTCCTACGTGCTCGAGGCGAAGCAGCAGGAGCAGCAGGACGAGGACGATTCGGGCGATCCGGAGTCGCCCGCGGCAAAATTCAAGCACTTTCATCGCCAGCTACGCCGGATTCGCCGCGGCGAACGAATCGATGGCCTCGTATGGCGATTGTGAGTTGGACTGGATCCCAGGTCTGAGGTTCCAGACCCTTCGACAAGCTCGAGGCAGGCTGTTCTCAGCCTGGCGCGTAGCAGGCGGCGTTCGTCAAGGTTGCTTAACCCCCACCATTTACAATGGTGAACGGAGATTCATGTGGTTTTCGATAAGGTACTGACAAAGGTTTTCGGCACGGCCAATGAACGGCTTCTGAAGAGATTGTGGCCCATTGTCGCCCAGATCGGCGACTTCGAGGCCGCGCTCAAGCCGCTCTCGGACGAGCAGTTGCGCGCCAAGACGGTCGAGTTTCGCGCCCGCATTGCATCTGCTCTCGAAGGCATCACGGATGAGGAAGAGATCAAGACCGCCGAGCGCGCCGCACTGGATGAAATTCTGCCCGAGGCCTTCGCCGTGGTTCGCGAAGCGGGCTGGCGCGCCGTGCAGATGCGTCACTTCGATGTGCAGTTGATCGGCGGCATGGTGCTGCACCAAGGCAAAATCGCCGAGATGCGCACCGGTGAAGGCAAGACGCTGGTGGCCACGCTGGCCTGCTACCTCAATGCACTGGCCGGCCACGGCGTGCACGTGGTCACCGTCAACGATTACCTGGCCAAGCGCGACGCCGAATGGATGGGCAAGATCTACGAGTTCCTCGGCCTTACCGTCGGCGTCATCGTCCACGACCTCAGCGACGATGAGCGCCGCGCCGCTTACGCCGCCGACATCACCTACGGCACCAATAACGAGTTCGGTTTCGACTACCTGCGCGACAACATGAAGTTCGAGATAAAAGATTGCGTGCAGCGCGGCCACTACTACGCCATTGTCGACGAAGTTGACTCGATTCTCATCGACGAAGCGCGTACTCCGCTCATCATCAGCGGTCCCACCGATCAGACCACCGACAAGTACGCACGCGTGCGCAAGATCATTCCCGAACTCCAATTGGGTGAGGAGATCGAGTATTCCGATCACAAGCGCCAACAGGAGCTGGGCCTGCAGTTGGCCGAAGGCGAGAAGTTTCTTACCGGCGACTACATTGTGGATGAGAAGCAGCGCACCATCGGTGTCACTGACGAGGGGTGGGAGACGATCGAGAAACTGCTCGGCATCGGCAATATCGCCGACGCCGAAAACTGGGAGCTAAAACATTACGTCGAGACGGGTATCAAGGCTCACGCGCTCTACAAGCGCGATGTCGAATATGTGGTCAAGGATGGCGAAGTCATTATCGTCGACACCTTCACCGGCCGCCTGATGCCGGGACGCCGCTGGTCTGATGGCTTGCATCAGTCCATCGAAGCCAAGGAAGGCGTCAACATCCGCAAGGAAGATCAGACGCTGGCCACGATTACTTTTCAGAATTATTTCCGCCTCTATAAAAAACTCAGCGGCATGACCGGCACGGCCGAAACCGAAGCCGCTGAGTTCGAGAAAATTTACAAACTCGAAATCGTCGTCATTCCCACCAACAAGCCCATGCGCCGGCTTGAAAATCCCGACGTTGTCTACCGCACCGAGAAAGAAAAATACAAAGCCGTCGCCGATGACATTGCTACGCTGCACGAGAACAAACAGCCGGTACTGGTGGGTACCACATCCATTGAAAAATCGGAGCGCCTCTCCGGAATTCTGCAGCGCAAGGGCGTGCGCCACGTGGTGCTGAACGCCAAGTTCCACGAGCGCGAAGCGGAGATCGTCGCGCAGGCCGGACGCCTCGGCATGGTGACCATTTCCACCAACATGGCCGGCCGCGGCACCGACATTCTGCTCGGCGGCAATCCCGAATTCATGGCCAGGCAGGAGCTGGTGAAGAAGGGCGAGGCGCGCGCCATCAGCGTGGCCGAGGGCGCCATCAATCCCATGGCGCCCGCGGGTTTTCTGCGCTTCTATTATCAGGGGCAGGAGTTTGAAGTCGGCGAGGCTGAATGGGCAGAGACATTCAAAGGCCACGCGGAAGTTGCGCGCCTCGATCACGACCAGGTGATCGAAGCCGGCGGTTTGTTCATTCTCGGCACCGAGCGCCACGAGTCGCGCCGCATCGACAACCAGCTCAGAGGCCGCGCCGGCCGCCAGGGCGACCCCGGCGAATCGCGCTTCTATCTCTCGCTCGAAGACGACCTGATGCGCATCTTCGCCAAGCAGTGGATCTCGACCTTGCTCGAGCGCCTGGGCATGGAAGAAGGCGTGCCCATCGAGTCGAAGATGATCTCCAAACGCATCGAAGGCGCGCAGAAGGCCGTCGAAGCGCAGAACTTCGAATCGCGCAAACACCTGCTCGAATATGACGATGTAATGAACAAGCAGCGCGAGGCCGTCTACGGCATGCGCCGCCGCCTGCTCGAGGGCGTCGACCAGCGCGAGCTCATTCTCGAAGACTACGTCGGCGGCATCCTGAGCAGCGCGCTCGACGAGTTTTGCCCGGAGAATCTGCATCCCGACCAGTGGAATGTAAAGGGCCTCGAAGAGAGGCTGCAAGGCCAGTTCGGGTTGGACCTCAAGTCGGCGGAGATCAAGCCGCAGGATCTGGAACGTCATGAACTGGGCGACGCCATCTTCGAGAAGCTGAAGCAGGATTACGAGGGCAAGGAGAAGATTCTCTCCAGCGGAACCATGCGCTATCACGAGCGAATGGTCATGCTCAGCGTGATTGACGGGCTATGGAAAGAGCATCTGCTTTCCATGGACCACCTCAAGGAAGGCATCGGCCTGCGCGGCTACGCGCAGCAGGATCCTCTGGTGGCTTACAAGAAGGAATCCTACGATATGTTCGAGGCCATGATGCTGAAGTTCCAGGAAGACACCGTCCGCTTCCTGTTCCGCATGCAGATTCTCGGGCCCGACGGCCAGCCGGTCAATGCAGCTCCGCAACCCCGCCGGCCAGTTCCTCCAGCGCCACCCGTGGCCAGCGCGGCGAAGCCGCCGACTCTGGAAGCAGCCCCGCGCGAGATCGCCATCCCCACGCGTCAGCCCTCCACCACCATCGACGCGTTGGAAAAAGAATTTGCCCGCAAGAAGCAGCGCGAACTGGCCGTCGCGAGTTTTGCCGGCTCAGGCGACGCATCCCAGCCTGCGCAGCGGCGCACCGGCGAAAAGGTCGGCCGCAACGACCCATGCCCCTGCGGCAGTGGCAAGAAATACAAGAAGTGCCACGGGGCCGAGTAGGAGCCACGACTCCATTCGCCGGGAGAAGCTCATTGACCGGGATTCCGAAAGACTCTGAGTTGACGATCAATAAGTAAATCGGGATGGGCGACGACACAACTAGGACGACCATCAAACTGTGGTGGACTGGTGGAGGATGTACTTTCTGATCCAAAAGACGACTACGCTGCAATACTCGCGCAGCTGGTTGTCGTGTCCTTCGCCATTCCAGTCGCGGGCGACATCTTCCCACTCCTGTCGCCCCATATCTTGCCGCTTTGGCAACAATCGTAAGAGCGATTTGATAACCGCCTTGCGCTGGTTGACCATCGCAAAGGTATTCAAGTTGAGCACCGATGTCAATTCTTCGTTGAAGGTGTCAGTGCTGGAGTGGATGCGTCCGTCCTTTAGGTAACTGATTATGCTTTCGACATCGTCGACCGCAGGATTCAATGAGAGATCCTTGTTCCCCTTGAATGTGTCGCAGTGCCGGTCGACGTCGCGTGCGTCGTTTGGGCTCGGCTTCTCACCCCCCTTGCATACCCCGAGCAGATTTGTGTAGAGGAGTTGTTCGCCGGGATAGCGCCTTTGTGACCGCCAGTGTTCAATCTTCATCTGCTGCTCGCCCGGAACGATCCGGCCCAGGCAGTAGCAGCACAGCCCCCGCTGTTCTAGAACGAGCGCTTCACGGAGTTCCTGCCTTTCGCGATAATTGTCGTAGGTAGAGTGCGTTCGCGCGCGGTGCTCTGTGAGGCTCTGCGGTTCCGTTCCCTTGGCGATATTTCTCATTGCGTCGATTCCAGAAGGTTGATCATCGTATTCGCGCCGGTCACTTCCGGATCGTTCGCGCCGAGACGTGCTTCAACCTGAGACAGGACTTTCCGCGCCCTATCGATGTCCTCTCCGTCGATGAGCTCGGAGAGGCGCTTGAGAAGTCCATCGACCTCGATGTTTCTCCGGTTGGACTTCATGACCTCTTCGAGGATCTCGTCTGAATCGACGCCGAAGGAACGCTCTGGCTTGAAGACGCCGCCATTTTCGAGGATACGTATCTCTTCCGGAAGGGCCTCGCCGATGAGCTGCGGCGAGTGGGTCGTGGCGATAAATTGCACACGCGGGAAGGTCTTCTTCAAATCACTTATCACGCGGCGTTGCCACTTGGGGTGCAGGTGAAGATCGAGTTCATCAACTAAGGCGACACCAGGCGTTTCGAGCAGCGCCTTCTCGCCAAGGTTGGGGTTCAAAACGACGATGCGTCGAACG
>JBEKVS010000114.1:0-16832 GCA_049513795.1 Occallatibacter sp.
CTCGATGGCTGAATTAGTCCTGTCATGAGATTCATGACGGTTGTTTTGCCGGATCCATTGGGGCCGACAAGGGTTGTAATTCCAGCGGGGATGGAGAGCGAGATCCGGTTGACGCCCAGGACTTCACCGTAAAACTTGGACACATCTTCGAAAATGATCCTGTCGCTCATCCGCGGACCACCTCGCGCGCACGGATGCGCATATTTAGCATGCACAGGCACAAGAGGACAGCCAGAGCAAACATGGTGACAATGGCGCCGGTGGGAAGCGCCCTGTCGGGTCGCATGAATTCCGGTGCTCCCAATAATCTTTGCCAGAGGCTCGATACCATGAACGGGATGTTGAGCAGAAATCCCCATCGCGTGCGCAGCACCGCACTCACAATTGCCCCAACGCCGGCCGGGATGAACACGGCTGCGAAGATGATGCCGGTAGCCACAACTCTCCACTTGACCCACGAAGACAGCGCCAAGCCAAGAATCGAAAGGAAGACAATCCAGAGCACCGAGCCCGCCAGCATGCCCCAGGCTACGCGGAGATGGGCCGCGGCCCATGGTTGCGGCGAAGTATAGCCCTGATAGGCGAAGAGCAGAAGGCAGGGCACCCACGTGACGGCGGAAAGAGACGCGAGCAGGGCGATGAGTTTGCCGGCGAGGAAGCCGGGACGCGAGATTGGATGGCTGAGAAGGATGGGCAGAGCATCGTCGGCAAGGTCGAAGGTGATGACGCGTGGTGCGATCCACGACGCTAGCACCAGCGCCAGCCAGCATTGTCCCTCAAGAACCTTTAAGAAGAATGCCGCGTCGATGGAAATCATCCGCTCGCCACCGTTGCCGATCAAGGCTCTGGCCATAGGGTTGTTCGCCAGGTAAATGCCGAACAGAGTCGCTATGCACGGGAGCAAGCTGAGCGTGAAAAGGCCAATGGTTATCTTCGACGACCATGCTTCCGCAAGCGCATAACGGGCCACCACCATAACTCGCATCCAGGCCGGGGTCACTAACCCTGCGTAAGTGCTATAGCTATGTTTATAGACGGCCATTTGCCACCCTTTCCAGGTCGCTGTCCATGGCTCTCAGGAAGATATCTTCGAGCGAGTCGCGGCGTTGATTCATGCGCCGGATCTGCACCCCCTGCTCGGACGCAATGACATAAAGATCCCTGACTTCGATGTGATCGGGAATTACGAGCTTGACTCGCCCGTCCGGGAATGATGCGCATTCGCAGCCCAGCCCGCGGATACTCACTGAAAAGCGCTCCGTCGCGCCCACCGTTTCGAGTTCCATAAAGCTGCGATTTGACCGCCGCTCCTCTTCAATGTTGCAAAGCGCCGCAATGCGTCCGTTCTTCAAGATCAGCACTTCATCGCAAGTCTCATCAATATCCCGAAGCAAATGTGAGGAGATAAGCAAACGAATGCTGCCTTCTTTCCGAATGTCTTTGATCAGTTGGATCATGCGCAGGCGGGCGACTGGATCGAGCCCGTTTGTGGGTTCATCGAGAATGAGCAAGCGTGGCCCATGCGCAAGCGCCTGGGCCAACTTGATCAGTTGCTTCATGTTCAGCCATGTAGCGAACAAACCGCACGCCACTCATGTTGCCGATGAAGGAATCATTCTCCGGCATGTAGCCGATTCCGCCGCGGATCTGCGCCCGATCGTGGTGAGCGTCCAGCCCAAACACGCGGGCAGTTCCCTTCGAAGGAGCATGAAAGCCGAGCAGCGTGTTGATCAGCGTCGACTTGCCCGCGCCGTTAGGCCCCAGCAGACCCACTGCGTTTCCGCGCAACTCGCCTGTGAGCCCCTTGAGTATGAGGCGGTTTGCAAGCCGGACTTCTAGCCCATCCAGATCAATAACGCCCATGTCACTGTATTACGCTTGCAGGCCCGTGATGGTTCCCTATATTCATCAAAGTTCCGAGGGTCAGGAAATCAAATCCGAAGAGACGGCTATCGCTGACGGCTTCGATGCGGCTTTCTTCTCCCCGCACACAGATCACGGTTGGCCTGGCATCCGCCGCCAGCTTGCGCAAAACGTCTGCCGACTCTCCGCTGAGTTGCGAGAGCAGGGGACCGGCTACAGGGGACAGGTTCTGGTAAGCAATCGCAGAATAATTTGCGTTCGCGTCCTTGGGAAGCAAGGCCCGGAATGCTGCCGCGTGAGCCAGGGAATCTCCCGTAGCGTATGTGTGCAGAGCCTCCATTACAATGGCGCGATTAGGCGCGACCACCATGTAGCCATTTGCAAACGTATATTGAGCGATGACATTGCCGGAGACGGTGTCACGAACAGAGTAGAAGCGCTGGCCGGCAACTTCGTCCGATTCAATGGTGATGGAATGAGCTTGCTTACCCTGCGCTGGATCTCCTTGGGCCTGACTTTCTTTGGCTAAGTTGCGAATGGCCTCTGCCAGTTTCTCCAGGGTCTGTTCGAGGCGCTGAGAGTCGTGCACCTCAATCACGGCTTTCCACGAAGGCGTGGGCAGCACCGGGCCATCGAGGGCGAGAAGAAAGTCTCCTCCGAGTGTGGCAGCCAGGTCATCGCGGAAATTAATCTGCAGCTTCTGCTCGGCCTCGGTCCAGTGTGAATCTATTTGTCCTTTGTCAGCCACGGTCATGCCCATGATGTCATCGGCAATGGCTGCCGGGTCTTTTGACAGTGCCGCTACAGAAATAGATGCATTCGGAGTTATAAACTCCAGCGAACCAATCGGGGCCGGCGCAGCCAGCCATGAAGCAACTCCTTGCCGGGTTCCGGAGAACTGCACGGCTATCTGGTTCTCTGGCTGCCCGTTCACCTCGCGGTGCTCTGCAATCAGATAACGCGCGCCGTCCATCCCGCTCTTCTGCAGGACGTCGCTTCCATGATTGCCGGCGTGCATCAGGTTGGCCTTGGCGTTCATCATCTGGTGGATATCTGCGGCGAGAATAATCCCCGCGCCGCGGCTGTATGCGGCTGCGATTTGCTTGCCGAAGTCACTCGACTCGAAGCCGCTGTCACCGGATTTCAATTGTGCGTTCATCAGCTTCAAGGTCGCAATGCTGTTGGAGAAGATGGCACGGTCCGGAAGGATAAGAGCGAAGCCGCCGGATCTTGCCTTGGAGATTGCGACGCCGGCGAGCGAGTCTTGGTCAAGCACGGTTAAACCTGCGTTTGAACTCGAAGATGGAATTGCCTGGCGCAGAAAGTCATCAAGCCCAGCTTGTTTCAAATCGGCAATAATCGCGAACGATGGATCATCGGATTTCTTCACACCAACGACCACAACCTCATCCCCGAGATACTGGCTCATCTGATGAATCTTGCTCACCAGCGAGTCAAGGTCTGCTGTGTTATGGTTGTGCCCCTGATTCCACCATTGTTCGAGCGCCGGGCTCTGCTTCAATTGATCGTCGAAGATCTGGTCTGCCTGGCTCAGAAAGTCGCCGAGATTCGGAATGCTGATATAAAGCGAACTGTCTGCAGGAACTCGGCTGATCAAATCGCTCGAATAGCGGGGCTGAGGAAAGGGAATCTGCTCAAGCCGATTCTTGAGCGTTGCGAACTGTTCCAGAAGCGGCAGATACTTTTCACGATCATGGCTCCACGCTATCTGCTTCTCCATCGGCTGAGGGCTCAGCTTGTCACTCGTCGAGACCTGGTCACCAGCATGGATCAGCGTGTCGACCCCGGCATGCAACACGTCAACGGTGCCTTGAAGCACTGCCACGCGCGAACCCTTGATCCCCGAATTAACCGAGAACACAGTCCCGGTGACTGCCACGCGGCAGTCTGGCGTCTTCACATACAAGTGGCCGGATGTGCGCTTGGCTGCCTGCACAATCATGGCTCCATCGTCGAGCGTGACGGTGGTGTTATTGCCCCTCGCTCCCAATCCAAGAATGCTGCGCTCGTTGACTTCGATCGTCGATCCATCCGCGAGTTGAAGAACGGCGTGAGCGCCTCCGCTGGTGCGTACGCGCTCGCCTTCAGCAAGTTTGTCGCCTGGCGCAAGTTGACGATCGCCGGTGTCAGAGATGCGGTAAGCGGCTCCATCAATCGATCGCACTTCAGCCCGCACTCCTGGAGGAATCTGCCAAAATGCCTTGTAGACAAACAAGGCGCTCACCAGCATGGCTGCGGCAAAAGCCAGTGACCAGGCGAAAGCCGGAGAACGCCAGGCGATGGCGCGGGCCGTTGTAGGCGCCGACCAATCCAAACCTGCCCCTGCCGACCCGCCCCGGAACTGGCGGCGGCAGACACTGCAATCGCGAAGATGGGACTCGACCAAGAGCGAACGCGCCTTGGACAACGAGCCGGAACGATAAGAAGGGAATAATTGCCGCACGTCATGGCAGCTCTCGATGGCTTCGATCAACGCGTTGTCCACGCCATCAATTCCCAGCCGGCCAGCTACACGCCTGGCGGAAGCTGCCACCTGCATAGCATCTGGCTCGTCGGCTTGCAGCGACCGAACCGCCGCGTCGAAAAGAATATCGTCCCGTTTCATCGTCTCCCCCGATCAAATTCGTTAAGCCGTTTCTTCAGCCTGGAGCGCGCCTGGTGAAGCGTCACCGCCACCACAGCCTGCGAAGTCCCCATCAATGCTGCGATCTCGCGATTCCCCAACTCTTCCAGATAACGAAGCGTGAACATTTCGGCAGCGCGCGGCGGTAATTCGGCAATCGCAAGCCTTAAAATTTCGCCCAGTTCCCTGCTCGAAGCTTCTCTCTCCGGCGAGCTATTCGGCCCGGTCGAAGCTATCTGCGCAGCATTCTCCAACGGCTCAGTTGAACCGGTCTTGCGCCTGCGCAGCAAGTCGAGCGATCCGTTGATAGCAGCGCGGTAAAGATAGCTCGCAGCATTTGTTACCGGCCCGGTGTCACCTGCCAGTCGAAGAAACACCGCTTGAGTTACATCCTCGGCATCCGCCATGCTGCCCGTGATGCGATACGCCGCCCGCAGGACACGCTTATGATGTTCTCCAAACAATTCGGAGAGACCATATACTAATGGCACTGCTGCGCTGCCGACCGCCACTGGTTCACCTTCTTGACTGTTCATAGAGATGACGCCGCCGGGTGAAGATTATTAATCGGGTTGAGATTGAGTACGCGAGAGAATTGTGAGATGTTCCGCCGTGGCGAAGAAATGGGGAAAGGCGCATGTGGCCCGTTGGCCGCCGTTACGACTCGCGATACACTCCACGCGCGATCTCTAATTCAGCTGCAGCCAGGCTCTGCGGCGTTCCGAGATCGCGCCAGCGGCAATCGTCAGCACGGAAGGCAACAACCTTTTCTCCTCGCTCGGCTAGTTGGAGATAGGTATCGATAATGGAAAAGGAGCCTTCTTGCCGCATCTTCTCGAATATCTCGGTTGAGATGACATGGATCCCGCAGAAGGCTAGCGCCAACACACCGTGTGCGGGCCGTCCCAACTCACGCCGAGAATCATCTTCGCTCGCGGTACCGCCTGCGCGACGGCCGCAGAGCTGGCTGCTGCCGTCGAAAAGAAGATATCGTGAAGTACGACGCTCTTGAACCGCCAGTGTAGCCAGAGCAGCCTGCTCAGTATGAAAACGAATCATGCGGCCCAGATCGATGTTGCTGATCACATCCACGTTGTGCAGCACAAACGGCTCGTAAGACTCGGAACTGTCGGAAACATCGGCCCTCTCGAGAAAAAACTGCGCGGCGTGCTTCAGTCCGCCGCCGGTGTCGAGCAAAACCGTCTCCGGTGAAACTTCGACGCGCATGCCGAAGCTGTCATTTGCTCGCAAATATTCGCGCACCATGTCTGCGTGGTGATGCGTATTGACAATGACTTCGCGCACGCCGAAGTAACGCAAGCGGGCGAGCGCAATATCCAGCAGCGTGCGTCCGCCAACAGTTACCAGCGCTTTGGGGCGATCGTCGGTGAGCGGGCGCAGTCGCGTGCCCAGACCCGCTGCCAGAATCATGGCTTTCATTTGACGGGGTTTCCCGATTCCATCTTTGCCTGTTCCATTTTTTCCAGTTCGATGTGGCGCACCAACACCTCGACTCCTCTATCCACGCGCAGATGCTTCGCCAACTGCTCCGCGAGATACACCGACCGATGCTGGCCTCCCGTGCACCCAAACGAAACCATCAGGTGTTTGAAACCGCGGCGCTGATAGGCCATTACACTCGCGTCCACAAGCGGCATAACGCTGGCAAGATATTGATGAACGCTTGCCTGGTGATCGAGATAGTCAATCACAGCGTCGTCCTTGCCAGTTAATGCGCGAAATCGTTCTTCGCGTCCGGGGTTGGGCAGGCTGCGGGCATCGAAGACAAAGCCGCCGCCGTTGCCCGACTCATCTTTGGGCATTTCGCGGTGGAAGCTGAAGCTGAATATTCTCACAGTCAGAGCCTCTGCTGAAGTAGCCAGGCCGTGCAGCTTCTCCGAAACCAGCATGCCATTGAGAGCGTCCATCAGCGCGGGCAGCGCGACGGGAAGTTTTACTTCGTGCGCCAGCCAACGCAAATTCTTCAGTGCGTACGGAACGCTCTGCAGAAAATGCGCCTTGCGCTCATAGAAACCGCGGAACCCGTAGGCACCGAGGGCCTGCAATACTCTGACGTAGACGTACGCGTAGTAGTGCTCCATGAACGCGCTGCGATCGATGTTGACATACCCGGCAAGGCAGTCGAGATAATAGTCCAGTAACTCCTGGCGTAACTCCGGAGGCAGATCGGCCTTGCCATCGTAAAGCAGCGACGCGATATCGTACTGCAGCGCGCCTTTGCGGCCGCCCTGGTAATCAAGGAAGAACGGATTCCAGTCGCGCAACATGATATTGCGCGACTGGAAATCGCGATAGAGAAAGTATTCGTGATTGGCGCTCAACAGAAATTTCGTCAAACGCCCAAAATCATGCTCCAGAGCCTGTTCGTTAAACGGCACACCCGCAAGACGCAGAAAATAATATTTGAAGTAATTGAGATCCCAGGCTATCGACTGGCGATCAAAACTGGCCCGCGGATAGCAGACCTTGTAATTCAAATCTCTACCCGCCTCCACCTGAAACCGCGGTAGCACAGCCACAACTTTGCGGTACGCTTCAATGGCTGCCGGAGCGATGGCCTGGCCGGCGCGATTCGCACTTAGAAACTCAAACAGCGTCAAGTCGCCGAGGTCTTCCTCAAGATAGACACCGTTGCGCAAATCTTCGGCGTAAATCCGCGGCACAGGCAGCCCGTGCCGGCGAAAGTGTCTGGAGAATTCGAGAAAGGCGGCATTCTCCTCCCGAACCGAATATTCGACTCCGATGGCGCTGAAACTTCCGCTCGACAGCCGCACGATGGCGCGCCCTGAGCCGCCCAGCTGGCCTTGAAGCGGGTGCACGTTTTCGGCCGGCAACTGGAAATACTGCTCGAATAGCTGCTTAAGCTTGTCCATGAAGGTCTATCCCAGAGTTACTCACCCTGCTTCACAACGATACCTAGCTCTGGGATGGAACCGCAAGGCGATGGTCGCAGATATTATTGTCGCCAATTGCACCGGCCGATGCATTCAAGCAGGTAGGGCAAGCTCATTACACCGGCGATGGTTCGCTGGGGTCCGCAATCAGTAACGGACCGGTGACTACACTGACGGAATCTGAATGCTGCCCGGCGGCAGCCGAAGGCCGCTGGGGCCCTCTTACCACCTTGAAACGGTCAGGTTGCCCAGGTAAACGGTGTTGCTACCGCTCTTGCCGCGCCCATCGAGTTGGAAATTGGTGGTCAGATGCGGCCCCCAACCAAGCGCGAACGCCGATGGCACAGTGACATCCATCTTGTTCTCGACTCCGTCGAGCCACACAGAACTATAAGTCACCTTGCCGTCGTCATTGCGCGAGTAGCTGATCTCGACATGATGCCAGGCATTCTTGCTCCAGCCCTGCAGATCGCATCTTGCTTTGGAGGGCAGCCAATGGTCGTGCCAGTGATCGGGAGTGCCGGTGTTTACTGTGTAGTCCCAAGTCCCCTTGTAGCCATCGCACTGCACGCCATAAATTACTGTCCAACCGTTGGGCATGACCTGGTTCATGTCCATCTCTAAATTGGCGACATCGGAGGCAGAAGAAGTCAGGTACACCCACGCATCGTAGAAGAAATTAGTAGCTTCTGTATCATCCCCAAAATCGAGCGAATAGCGCTCGCCGCCCGAGTCTACATAGTGCGTGACAAACTGGCGTGAGGGTCCATCAATGGCAGGCGAGCTCACGACTTTGCTTGAACCACTCGCGCGACCATGTGCCCCTTTATCGTTGGACGCATACCAGTTGCCCATGGCCTGCAGGTGACTGACTGTTTTCGCATTCGACGGAACCCCACCGACGCTCTCGGCAGATGGCCGGCCCGCCTTTACAGTCACGGTCACATCGGTTACGCAAACTGCGCCGCGATCGCCCCAGGCCTTGATGTGCAGCGTGTGGGTGCCGGAAGGCAGGTCTACCGCCCTATCGAGGGAGGCGCCCTCGGCAAAAGTCGAGTCAGGGCTGCTATCGATCGAATAACCCATGACTGAAACATTCTCCGACCCGCAAGTTACCGCAGTGGCAGAAAGAGCCATGGGGGATTCCACTTCGGTACCGCTCGACGGGCTATGAATTGTCACCGCCGCCATTATCGGAAAAGCGCCAGTCATAATGAGAGTTAATGCGATCGAGAGCTTATTGACCAGGTTCATTTGGTTCCTCTGTGCTGCAAGTGGCCTTTCCGATCTGCAAACTTTCACTTCCTGGAAACTGCGTGTAAAACGTATCGCCCAGCTAATGCAGCCTTTCCTTGCCCTGTCTAACTTAACCTCGAATTCTCATCGGCCCGGTAGTCAGTTGGCACTCCCTCTGCGCAATGAGCATGGATCCAAACAAATGGAATCAACCGCGCTTGCCATCGACTGGCTGCGCATCCGAATCAATTGGGGCTTTGGGAGTGGCGCCTAGCGCACCGCACGCGCTCTAAACTGCTCGACAGCCTCTTTATTCACGTATTCGGCTTACAGGTGGCGTTCACAGCTTCACCGCCTTAATCCCGGCACCGTAACCCAGTCATCGAGCAACTAGACCAAGATCGATTGACCCTCTGGGCTGGATCAGCCTGCTCTCATAACCCAAGCTTCTAACGTTAAGTTGCCGTGAATTCTTCTAGGCAATCCTTACACAACTCCGACTGTAAGACAACGGTTTCCTTTAAGAAATAGCCAAATAAAATCACCCTGGGGAAATCTGGAAAGAATTATCTGCAACGCGTAAAAAATGCCTATCTCGAACGGTAAAAATTACACCATAGACGGCTTTATAAAGGGGCAAAAACATAATCGGGAGTGGGGCAGGATAGCGCACCGGATTTATCCGCACAGATTCATCAAGGAGTTGCAGTACGAAAGCCGGGGTGCCCGCGAGTTTCTTCTTGGCAGAAGAAACGTCGCTGCAAAGCCGCGCCGCCCGAATCACTTCGGCGGCGCGGCAAGACGAGAAACCTTCGCATCTCCCTTGGTGCTTAGCGGAGTTGAATCGAGCCGCGCATTCATTTCAGATTGACGGTGGCCTTCAGCGGAAGGCTTTGCGAGGAGCCTCCGATCATGAGCGTGTAATCGCCCGGCAGCAGCGTCCATCCGTCTTTTGCTTCATCGAAGACGGAAAGATACTTGGGATCGATTTCAATATCGACGATCTTCTTTTCGCCGGCCTTGAGTTGCACCTTGCTCCAGCCGACCAACCGCTTCGGCGGCTCTTCCGCGCTTGCGGGCAGGCTGGCATATACCTCGGCAATCTCAGCGCCCGCGCGAGTCCCGGCATTCGTCAACGAAAAAGTAACTTTGACTTTGTCAGATGGAGATACAAGCGGAGTTACAGTAAGGCCCGAGTAACGGTAAGTGGTATATGACAGCCCGTAGCCAAATGGAAACAGGACCGGCTTGTTTTCCGCGTCATACCACTTATATCCAACCTTGACTCCTTCATCATAGGTAACCTGAAAAGGCGGAAGCCCCTTGGCCCACTGCTCCGGCGTTGCTGCTCCGTCGAAACGTGCCGACGCCGGCGGCGGTTTAATAATTGTGGGGTGAGGCAGATCCGCATCGCTTTTGGGGAAAGTGTTGGGTAGCTTGCCGGAAGGGTTCACGGAGCCGAAGAGAACGTTGCCCAGAGCGTTGGCACCGTCCGAACCCGCATACCAGGCTTCAACAATTGCAGCCGGAGCGTCGACCCAGGGCATCAGCACCGGCGAGCCGGATTCAATCACGACCACGGTATGAGGATTGGCTGCGGCAACAGCAACGATGAGTGCGTCCTGGTTATGCGCCAGAGTTAGAGTCGGCAAATCCATCCCCTCACTCTCCCACTGATAAGCGAAGACCACGGCCACGTCCGCGGTCTTGGCCAGCGCAGCCGCCGCTGCCGTGTCGTCGCCTGAGTCGTATTTCACCGTGGCTTTGGGGGCGCGCGCCTGAATCGCTTTCAGCGGCGAGGTCGGGAACCAAATCTGCTCCTGCCAGTGCGTAGCGCCCTCACCAGGCTTGGAGATGGCGTTGCCACCGGGAGGATCGACCTGCGCGGAACCGCCGCCGGAAATCATGCCCACATCGGAGTGTGCGCCGATCACGGCAATCGTATGCAGGCGCAAAGGAACGAGCGGAAGCGTTGCGGCCTTGTTCTTGAGCAGCACGATGCCGCCTTCTTCAATCTTGCGCGCCACATCAAGTCCAAGGAAAGGATCAATGACGCCGCGTTGGCGGGGAAAATCGATGACGCCGGCCGCAAACATGGAGCGCAGAATCCGGTGCACATGCTCGTCGAGTTCGGCTTGTGAAATGGTGCCCGCCTCAACCGCGGCCTTGAACTTGGCTTCATAAAAGAAGCGGCCCGGCTCTTCATTATCCAGGCCCGCGGCCGAGGCTTTCTCTGTTGAGTGCGTGCCACCCCAGTCGGAAAGAACGAAGCCAGGAAACTGCCAGTCCTTCTTGAGCACATCGGTAAGCAGCCATTTGTTTTCGCAGGCAAAATCGCCAAGCACGCGATTGTACGAGCACATGACCGCGTCCGGGTGTCCGTGCGTGACGCCAATCTCAAAGGCCAGCAGATCGCTCTCGCGCGCGGCCCGCTTGGAGATGGTGATATTCACCGAGTTGCGGCCGCTCTCCTGATCGTTGAGGGCGTAGTGCTTGATGTCGCCAATCACGTGCTGCGATTGCGTGCCTTCAATGAGCCGCGCGACCAGCGTGCCGGCGAGAATGGGGTCTTCGCCGAGATACTCAAACGTGCGTCCGTTGCGGGGTTCGCGGGTGATGTTAGTGCCGCCGCCCAGCGACATGTTGTAGCCTTGCGCACGCAGTTCGCTGCCGATCAGCTTGCCGTATTCGTAGGCCGCGTCAGTGTCCCAGCTAGCCGCCGCGGCCACGTTTGCCGGTAGCGCGGTGGAGTAGCGGCCATTGGCGCCGCTCGACCGCACGCCGTAAGCCGCGTCGCTCATATCAATGCCCGGAATGCCGAGCCGCGGAACGCCCACCTCATAGCCAACGCCGCGATTCGATGGCATGTTCTCAGGCGTGAGCGGGTCGTCCGTCGGCATACCGACTCCGTGGAGAGTAGCGATCTTCTCATCGAGGGTCATCTCTTTCATGACCAGGTCCGCGCGCTCATCTGGTGACAGGCTGGTGTTCATCCACGGACCGGCGGGTTTGGGAGGCTGGCGATCTTGGCTGAAGCCGGGCGCCACTGTCATGGCAATGGAAAGGAGCGTGAGAGCGGGAATGCGAGTGCGGGCGCGAAGTCGTACTTGACTCATTGGGATCCCTCGGTAAAACGTTTATTCTCTGGCGAAACAATCCTATCAGCCCGTCGCGGTGTCGCGGATGATTAGCGGGAATGCGTACCCAATTTGAAAAATGCAATGCCCGAAAACCGCACGGGACGAACCCACCCCTCCCCGTTGCCACGGCCAAGCGCCGACGAAATTCATGACATGCGAAAGGCGAAATGCTAACTGCATGGAACCTTTTGCGTCCCACTTGCGTTACCATTCCAGATACCCGCTTTACCCATCGTCTCTGCGGCGTAACAATCCCCAAAAGGAGAAACTCCTTGAGCCTTGAAATTCGCGGACTGTCCAAGCGCTACCCCAATGGTGTGCAGGCTCTGAACAATCTGAGCCTCACTATCGGGAACAACATGTTTGGTTTGCTGGGCCCAAACGGGGCAGGAAAATCGACCCTTATGCGCACCATCGCCACGTTGCAGGAACCGGACTCGGGCACCATTCTGCTGAACGGGCTGGACGTGGTTGCGAACAAGGATGCCGTGCGCCGGCAACTTGGCTATCTGCCGCAGGAATTCGGTGTCTACCCGCGCATTTCGGCGGTTGATATGCTCCATCACCTGGCGGTGATGAAGGGCATCCATAAATCCGGCGAGCGCAAGGAAATTGTGGACGCGCTGCTCAAGCAAACCAACCTTTGGGACGCACGCAAGAAGGCGCTGAGCACTTATTCCGGCGGCATGAAGCAGCGCTTCGGCATTGCTCAGGCTCTGCTAGCCAATCCCAAGCTCATCATTGTCGACGAACCCACCGCCGGCCTCGATCCCGCGGAACGCAACCGTTTCCTCAACCTGCTCAGCTCCCTGGCCCGCGATGTCATCGTGATTTTGTCCACGCATATTGTCGAGGACGTGCGCGAGTTATGCCCGCGCATGGCCATCATCAGCAATGGGCAATTAGTGCTGGAGGGCGCGCCGGACGAGGCGCTGGAGCGGCTGCGAGGCGGTATTTGGAGCACTCTCGTCCACACCGAGGAAGAGTTCACCGCTGTCTCCACGCAGTTCAAGGTAGTGTCAACCAAGTTGCTGGGCGGGGCGCATGAGATTCGCGTCCACTCCGACACCGCGCCTGGCGCTGGCTTCCACCAGGTTGACCCGGCGCTTGAAGACGTGTACTTCCTCACCTTGAATTCGCAGAGCGTCAACTAAGTCGACGGTAGGGAGAATCGCACATGTTTTTGGACTTTCTGTTCTTCGAAGTCAAGCTTCGCTTGAAGAGTATCTCCACGTGGTGCTTTTTCGGCATGTGGGTCCTTCTGATGTTTCTCTTTGTGGGTGCGTCTAATTACACCCAGCCGCCGGGCAAAGTCCTCGTCAACGGACCATTCATCACACAACTGTTTGACACCCAGTTTTGCTTTTTCGGCAGCATCGTGATGGCCGCCATCTTCGGCACCTCTATCTTGCGCGACTTTCAGCGCGATACGTATCAGATGATCTTCACCAAGCCTGTGAGCAAGTTTGCTTATCTCGGCGGACGATGGGCCGGATCACTCATCGCCACGCTCTTGATCTTCGCCGGACTTCCGGTGGGCGAGATCCTCGGCGCCTTTGCGCCATGGGTCGATCACACGCGGCTCGGCCCCATCAACTTGCCCATGCTCGCTTACCACTACGCGGTCATCGTTGTTCCACAGGTATTTTTCCTGGGCGCGATTTTCTTTTTGGTTGCGGCACTCACGCGCCGCATCATCGTGGTTTATTTGCAGGGCGTGCTGCTGTTCGCCGTGTATCTCATCGGGCTTATCTCCGTCCAAAATACACGCAGCCTCAACCCTTACTGGCCGTCGGTCTTTGACCCCATCGGCTCGCTGATGTTACGCAGCATCACGCGCTACTGGACCGTCTCCGAGCAGAACACCCTGTGGATGCCCTTCACCGGCATGTTTCTCTGGAATCGCATCGTCTGGTGCTCCGTGGGTATCGTAGCGCTAATCGCTGTCTACTTCCTCTTCCCCATGTCGGCCGAAGCGTTGACGGCACGCACCAGCAGAAAACAAAAGAAAACCGAGCAGGAGTCGACCGCGCCGCCCGCCCCGCGCTTTCATAACCTGTTGCCCGTGGTATCGACTCGCTTCTCGTTTTCAACCGGCGTCGATCAGTTTCTTTCCCTCTCCCGCATTTACTTCCGCAACATCTTCCGCGAGATTCCCTTCTGGGCTATCACGTTCGTCATGGTCGTTACTTCTCTCGTGAACGGCCATTTCGCGGGCGAGGTGGCAGACCGCAATGTGTGGCCTGTGACGTATTTGATGCTGCAGGCGGTGGAGGGTATTGCGCCACTGCTTCTGTACATTGTGGCCACCATGTACGCTGGCGAACTGGTGTGGCGCGAACGAGACACGCATTTCGACCAGATACAAGATGCGCTGCCATTCAGAGGCTGGATCGATACGGTAAGCAAGCTGACCGCCCTCGGCGCGGCGGAGCTTTTCCTGCTGACACTGGTGCTGCTTTGCGGCGTTGTCTCGCAGATCGTCGGCGGCTACTATCACTTCGAGTTCCTGCAGTATTTTGAAGAGCTCTACCTGATCGTCTTCTCGCAGGTGATGATTTTTGCGCTGCTGGCTTTCTTCGTGCAGACCATCGTGTCGAACAAGTTCATCGGCCACGGAATTGTCATTGGCGTTTTCCTCCTGTCTATCATTCTTGATACCGCCGGACTGAGCGACCGGCTCTACATCTACGGCGATGTGGTTCCCTACACTTACTCCGACATGAATGGATATGGGCACTTTGTAAATCCGATCTTCTGGTCGACCGCCTATTGGATGGCATGGGCAGCACTACTGGGTGTGCTGGCCAGCTTGCTTGCCCGACGCGGGCCCGAGACTGGCCTGCGCACCCGGCTCCGCAATGCCAAGCAGTCTCTTCCGTCGTACGCCGTCCTTCTGGTCCTTCCGCTGCTCGCCATCATCGGCAGCGGTGCGTGGTTTTACTACAACACTCATGTGCTGAATCCTTACCTCACCGACAAGGACAACAGAAAACTCCAGGCTAGTTACGAGAAGCTTTATAAGAAGTACGAGCGAGCGCCTATCCCAAAGATTGTCGCCGTCGATACCGCAGTTAATATTTATCCCGAGAGCCGCAGTTTTAACGCGACGGGCAGTTATACGGCAATCAACCAAACCGACAAGCCGATCCAGGATATCTACGTAACCAACGGGCAAAAGTCTGTGCAAGCTGTCAGTTTCGATCGGCCGGCCACCGAGACTCTTGCCGACGCCAAGCTTGGTTTCTGGATCTATCATCTGGCCACGCCCCTCAATCCGGGTGCTTCCCTGCAAATCAATTTCAAGTGTGGTTATCAGAACCCCGGATTCCGCAATTCCAATGAGCAGGCGGAGTTTGCTTATAACGGCACCTTCTTCGATCGCAGCTATTTTCCCTCCCTGGGCTATGACACCGGACGGGAGCTAGGTAATCCTGTTCGAAGGCGTGAAGAGGGGCTCGGCCCCCTGGAGGAGCTTCCCGATCGCGGCGATCCATTCGGAGTAAACACTGACCTGTTCAGCACCGATTCGAATTTCGTGACTTATCATTCCGTCGTCAGCACGTCGCCCAGCCAGATTGCGCTGTCGCCGGGCGACTTGAAACGCGAATGGACCCAGGACGGTCGCAGATATTTTGAATACAGCATGGGCAATACCAGGATTCAGAACTTTTTCAGTTATCTTTCCGGTAACTTTGTGGTCAAGCGCGATAGCTGGAACGGAGTCAAGCTGGAGATTTATTACATCCCCTCTCATACCTACGATCTGGACAAGATGATGGGCGCGGCCAAGGCGGGCCTTGATTACTACACAAAGAATTACGGGCCTTACCAGTTCGACCAGTTCCGCATTCTCGAGTTTCCCCGCTATCGCAACTTCGCCCAATCGTTCCCCAACACCGTGCCCTACTCGGAAGGAATCGGTTTTATCGGGCGCCTGCAGCGTCCAGATGACATAGACCTGACCTGGTTTGTAACCGCGCACGAGCTTGCCCATCAATGGTGGGGTCATCAACTCGTCGGCGGCCTTGAAAAGGGCTCGAACATGATGTCAGAGAGCCTGGCCGAATATTCCGCGTTGCGCGTAATGCAGCACAAGTATGGCGACGAGCACATGCGGCGCTTCCTCAAGACCGAGTTGGATGGCTACTTACGCGGGCGCGCTGGCGAAGTGCGCCGCGAGCCGCCGCTGGTGTTGGTGCAGAACGAACCATATGTCTGGTATCAGAAGGGATCGATGAGTTTCTACGCGCTCTCCGACGCCATTGGTGAAGACAAAGTGAATGCCGCGTTGAAGGAGTTTCTGAACAAGTGGAAGATGAACGGGCCGCCTTACCCGGACACGCGCGAACTCACGGACTCACTGCGCAAACAGACTCCGCCGGACTTGCAATACATGATCACGGATATGTTCGAAACCATCACGCTCTATGACAACAAGGCGGTCTCGGCCAAGGTAACTCCTACCGCTGACCATAAGTACAAAGTGACTCTCGTGCTGGATGCGCGTAAGATGCGCGCCAATGGCGAAGGCGCCGAGACTTCCATCCCCATTCACGATCTGATTGAAGTAGGCGTGTTCAAAGGCAAGAAAGACAGCGAATTGCCGTTGCACACGGAAAAGGTTTGGATCACGCAGCCGCGAACGACCCTCGAGTTCGTTGTCAATGAACCGCCGACTCGTGCGGCGATCGACCCCTACAGCAAACTTATCGATCGCAATCCGGAGGATAACTGGGTGGATGTGGAGTAGGCTTTCAAGAGCTATGGCATGGTGTAATAGGCCTTGTTAGTACGCGCGGTAAGTCCCGGCCGGTTAACTCGCACATCGAGCGCATGATACTCGCCTTCCTTTGAGGCGCCGGCGGAGTTGAACGAGAGCACATAGTAGGACGCGGCATCGGCCAGACAAGCAGCAATGCTGCTCGAAATATCTTTGCCGCGATCCAGCGTCTGACCTCCAGTCTCGTGGACGAGAACTCGTAGCGCCATACTTGCGGCGCTCGCATCATCTGCCCTAGTCACTCCATTGGC